>JBBQZA010000180.1:0-8011 GCA_038208175.1 Burkholderiales bacterium | reverse complement strand
TGATGCTCCAGGCCGCTTCCCAGGCCATGCCATGTTGATCCATCAGCAGACGCATCAGCTCAGCCGGCGCCAGCGCCGGATGCGTGTCGTTCAGGTGAACCGCGTTGGCGCGCCCCAGTTGAGCCAGACTGCGGCCCTCGCGCAGATGCCGCGCCAGCACGTCCTGCATCGAGGCGCTGACCAGAAAAGCCTCCTGCTTCAAGCGCAGTTCTCGTCCGGCGGCGGTACTGTCGTCGGGGTACAAAACCCAATTCAGCACATCGGCAGCGACCCGGTGACTGGCGGCTGTCAGATACTCGCCGCGACAAAAGGCAGCGAAATCGATGCTGCCCTCGGCACTGGCATGCCATTGGCGCAAAGTAGAGACGCGCTCGCTGTTGTGCGCCGGCACAATGAAATCGTAAGCCTGGGCAATGACGGTGTCCGCGGGCACCCAATGCCGTTCACTGCCGTGGCCCTCAAAGTGACCGCCAAAACCAACGGCGTAACGCACCTCGGGACGAAACACTTCCCATGTGTTACCCCATCGCATCCAGTCATCCGGCACCTCGATTTGCCGACCGTCCTGGATCTTCTGCGCAAACATGCCGTACTGGTAGCGCAAGCCGTAACCAAACGACGGCAAGCCCAACTCGGCAAACGAATCCAGAAAACAAGCCGCCAAACGACCCAGGCCGCCATTGCCCAGCGCGGCATCGTTCTCAAGTTCCAATGCGTCGGACAACTGCAGGCCGCTGGCATCAAGCTGTCGGCGAACGTCCTTCTCCAAACCCAGAGCCGCCAGCGCGTTACCCATTGCGCGCCCCATCAGAAATTCCATCGACAGGTAATGCACGCGCCGCACCGACCCGTTGCCCACTGAATTGCTGTCTTTCGATTGGGTGCGGTCCCAGCGTTGCGCCAAAAGTGCGTGTAAGGCTGGCGCGTTTGCGACCGCACGCAACATTGTGTCTCGATCGGATACCAGAGAAGATCCAGTGTTCATAAATAAGTTCTTTGCCTATGATGCAGTTAATGGCAGTTGATAGCCATGCAAAAATTCTAGATTTAAATTCAAATTGGAGTGAATCGAGTGAATTTAACTCAGGGCTATCCTAGACTGCTCGGCGACATTGGCGGAACCCATGCACGCTGGGCCTGGCAGGCGCATGCCGGCGCACCACTGCGGGACATTTTGGTGCAGCCCTGCCGCAGCAGTGCCTCGCTGATCGACTCCGCCAGGCAATACCTGATGACCACCGGCCACACCGGGCCGCAGTGCGCCGCCATCGGGATCGCGGCCGTGGTGACGGGCGACGCGGTGCGCATGACCAACAGTCCGTGGAATTTTTCGATCGAGCAACTCAAACAGGGCCTGGGCCTCAAGCGCTGTGTCGTGATCAATGACTTCACGGCACTGGCCCTGAGCCTGCCGGCGCTGGCTCAGACCGATCTGCAGGCGATTGGCAACGGCGTTGCCGTTCAGGGCGCGCCGATCGCGCTGATCGGCCCCGGAACCGGTTTGGGGGTTTCGGGCCTGCTGAAGTCCGCTGCGGGCCACTATTGCGCGCTCAGCGGCGAGGGCGGCCATGTGACGCTGGCAGCGGCCGATGAGCACGAGTCCGCGCTGCTGTCCGCGCTGCGCCGACGCTTCCATCATGTCAGCGCTGAGCGTGTCCTGTGTGGAGCCGGCCTGGTCGAGCTGTACCGCGCTGTATGCGAGCTCGACGGGCGCGCTCCGCTGGACCTGAGTCCTTCCGACATCAGCGCCGCCGCCCGGAACGGAACCAATCCCGACTGCGTTGCCGGCGTCGACCACTTCACCAGCTTCCTGGGCAATGTCGCCGGCAATCTGGCGCTGACGCTGGGGGCGCTGGGCGGGCTCTACATCGGCGGTGGCGTGGTGCCGCGCCTGGGCGCGGCCTTCAACGCAAAGCTGTTTCGCCAACGCTTCGAGGACAAGGGGCGCTACCGTGATTACCTGTCTGCGATCCCGAGCTGGATCATCACGGCCCAGGCACCGGCGCTGCTGGGCGCCTCGCTCGCACTCGACCGCTTGCCGCCGGACTGAGGCAGCCGCTGCTTCAGCCCAGGCGCCTGCAGATTTCCAGCGTCGCCGCGCTCTGGTTCATGCTGTAAAAATGCAGCCCCGGGGCACCACCGGCACGCAGTTGCTCGCACAGATCGGTCACCACATCCAGGCCAAACGACTTGATCGACGCACTGTCATCGCCAAAGCTTTGCAGGCGCAGACGGATCCAGCGAGGTATCTCGGCGCCGCAGGCATCAGAAAAGCGCATCAATTGGGTCGAACTGGTAATCGGCATGATGCCAGGCACCACTTGTACATTCAGGCCCAGCGCATCAACTTCCTCGACGAAGCGGAAGTAGGCATCGGCGTTATAGAAGTACTGTGTAATGGCCGAGTTGGCGCCGGCCCTGATCTTGGTGGCAAACGCCTGCAGGTCACTCTCCGGTGATCTGGCCTGCGGATGCACTTCCGGGTAGGCTGCCACCTCGACGCGGAAGTAGTCGCCCGTCTGGCTGCGGATAAAAGCCACCAGATCGCTGGCGTAATGAAACTCGCCGCCAGTCCCATATCCGCTCGGCAGATCGCCACGCAGAGTGACCAGGCGCTTGACGCCCATGACTTTGAGCGTGGCCAGTTGAGCCGCCACCGTGGCACGCGTGGCGCCGATGCAGGAAAGATGCGAGGCCGCTGTCATGCCTTCGGCCAGGATGTCACGTACCGTGTTGAAAGTGCCTTCCTGCGTCGAGCCACCGGCGCCAAAGGTCACTGAGCAGAACTCGGGCTTGAGTGCATACAGTTGCTGGCGCGCGCGGCGCAACTTTTCAACACCCTCGGGCGTTTTCGGAGGAAAAAACTCAATGCTCAAAGGCATGCGTGCACTATCAATCATGGCAGAACCTGCTTTCTGGCGCAGATAAAGAACTCGCGGTTACCGTCACCGCCTGCTATCGGTGAGTCGAACCAGGCCGTAACAGTCAATTGAAGCGCAGCGCAGGCATCAAGCAGACGCCGCTCGACCAGCGGATAAAAAGAAGCGTCTTTCACGATGCCGCCTTTGCCGACCTGACCGGGTTGCAATTCGAACTGGGGTTTGACCAGCGTCAGCAAAGTGCCGCCGCTTTTCAGCAGAAGCACGATCGCCGGCAGTACCAGCGTTTGCGAAATGAACGACAGGTCCATCACAATCAGGTCAAACTCGGTCACAAGGCCTGGCGCAGACCGAGAACCGGCAGCATCACCCTTTTCATGATAAAACTGACATATAGCCCGCGTCATACCTTCATAGTAAGCTATTAAATTAGTAGCAGTAAGCGATCGGGCATTGATTTTTTCAAGGCACAGCACGCGCGGGTCTTCGCGTAGTCGCGGGTGCAGTTGGGCGCTACCGACGTCGACGCCAACCACCGAGGCCGCGCCATGCTGCAACAGACAGTCGGTAAAGCCGCCGGTGGACTGGCCGACATCCAGACAGGCCAGACCTTTGACGGACAAGCCGGTCTGCCGCAGCGCCGCCTCCAGCTTCAGACCGCCCCGCGATACGTAGCGGGCTTCCGAATCGTCCAGCAAGCGCAGCTCGGCATCGGGTGGAATTTCGTCACCGTTCTTGCTCACCTGGTGCCAGTCCTCGCCCTTGAACCACTGCAAGCCGTTGGCGATCAGGCGCTGCGCCTGCGAACGGCTGCTGGCCAAATGGCGCGTCACCAGAAGCTGGTCAGCACGCATCAGTAGCGGTAACTGTCGGCTTTGTAAGGTCCGGCCTTGCTGACGCCAATGTAGGCCGCCTGCTCGTCACTCAGTTCGCTCAACATGGCGCCGACCTTTTTCAGGTGCAGGCGCGCCACTTTCTCATCGAGAAGCTTGGGCAGGACATAGACCTTGCCGACCTTGTACGCTTTGGGCTTGGTGAAGAGTTCGATCTGCGCAATCGTCTGATTGGCAAAGCTCGACGACATGACAAAACTGGGATGTCCGGTACCGCAACCCAGGTTCACCAGGCGGCCCTTGGCCAGCAGGATGATGCGCTTGGCAGGTGTTTTACCCTTGGCCGGAAAAATCACATGATCGACCTGCGGCTTGATCTCTTCCCACTTGCATTTTGACAGCGAGGCGACGTCGATCTCGTTGTCGAAGTGGCCGATGTTGCAGACGATGGCCTGGTCTTTCATGGCCGCCATGTGCTTGTAGGTGATGACGTTGGTGTTACCGGTGCAAGTGACGAAAATATCACACTTGTCAGCGGCATATTCCATGGTTACAACCTTGTAGCCTTCCATGGCGGCCTGCAAGGCATTGATCGGGTCGATCTCGGTGACCCAGACCTGCGCCGAGAGCGCGCGCAGGGCTTGTGCCGAGCCCTTGCCAACGTCACCGTAACCAGCCACGCAAGCCACCTTGCCGGCCACCATCACATCGGTGGCGCGCTTGATGGCATCGACCAGCGACTCGCGGCAACCGTAGAGGTTGTCGAACTTGCTCTTGGTCACCGAGTCGTTGACGTTGATGGCGCGCAGCGCCAGCGTGCCTTTGGCCGACATCTCGTTCAAACGGTGCACGCCGGTGGTGGTTTCTTCCGTCACACCCATGATGTTCTTGAGACGACGGCTGTACCACGTGGGGTCGACCTTGAGTTTGGCTCTGATGGCGTTGAACAGGCAAATCTCCTCTTCGCTGCCGGGTTTGGCCAGCAGCTTGATGTCCTTCTCGGCGCGCGCGCCCAGATGCATCAGCAGCGTGGCATCGCCACCGTCGTCCAGAATCATGTTCGGACCCTCGGTTTTGGAACCCTTGGAACCAAATTCGAAGATGCAGTGCGTGTAATCCCAATAGTCGGCCAGACCTTCGCCCTTGTAGGCAAACACTGGCGTACCCGCGGCCACCAGGGCCGCGGCTGCATGGTCCTGGGTGGAGAAGATGTTGCAGGACGCCCAACGTACCTGAGCTCCCAGCGCCTGCAGCGTTTCGACCAGCACTGCGGTCTGGATCGTCATGTGCAGGGAGCCGGTGATGCGTGCGCCCTTGAGCGGCTGCGATTTGGAAAATTCTTCCCGAATCGCCATCAGGCCGGGCATCTCGGTCTGCGCAATGTTGATTTCCTTGCGACCCCAGGCGGCCAGGCCCAGATCGGCAATTTTGTAGTCTTCAGTCTTCACGGGATTAGGTTTGCTCATGGTCTTCTCCAAAGTTAAATTTGAAAACCACTCTCTGTGCGCAAGACCTTGGGGGAAAGTCTCACCTCACAGATCAGTGGGTGAGCGCGGTTGATGCAATCCGAGCCTCATTCAACATGTGTGAACTGCAACGCTCCTCGGAAGAAGCCGCATTATACGGGCTTGGACAGGGCTTGCGCGGCGAGCGGCATGCTGTGCCACCAAAGGCGGCACACCTTGCAGAGGTCACCCTCGAAGCGAGCTTCAAGCACGCCGTCCAGCACCATCCTGGGCAGGGGATCGCCCGGCTTTCTGGCTATCAGGTTTGTCCCGGTCGACCTGGCCCAGATCTGGAACAGTTCTTCGGAAGCAACCTGATAAGTGACGTGCCAATGCGCGATGCCTCTTTTCGGCAGTGATGCCAGCACCTCATAGCTCAGATGAACGTCCTCCTGCAACTTGACCCGTTGCCAATACTCAGCCAGCGCAGCATGACCGCGCTGCACAGCGAACGGTGTGTTGTGGTACTCGCCGTCGGCTGCAAACAGCGCGCAAAACCGGGACTCGTCGCGGCTCTCCCACGCTGCCTTGTATCCCTGCATGAATTGTTCGATGTTCACGGTGCTCCTCTTTCTGTGTGCGGCGCCCAAGATGGTCCAATTTTTATGGCCGCAGAATAGCAGATCACAGCACCAAACTTAAGTGCGGTTTTTCCCCCTGCGGCCACGCCGTTTAAAATCAGCCCCGATCTGGCGCCCGCTGGCGCCGCTTCCCATCACCTTGTTCTTGGACTTGCCTCGCGTAGCGGGCCAAGCCGATCTGGAAATTGTCTGTGTCCTTCGCCAACGAAACCCGCCGCCGCCGCACCTTTGCCATCATCTCCCACCCGGACGCCGGCAAAACCACGCTAACTGAAAAACTGCTACTGTTCTCGGGTGCGATCCAGATTGCCGGGTCGGTCAAGGCGCGCAAGGCAACCCGCCACGCCACCAGCGACTGGATGGAAATCGAGAAGCAGCGCGGCATTTCGGTGGCCTCCAGCGTCATGCAGATGCTGTACCGCGACCACGTCATCAACCTGCTGGATACGCCCGGCCACAAGGACTTTTCGGAAGACACCTACCGCGTGCTGACGGCCGTCGACTCGGCCCTGATGGTGATCGACGCCGCCAACGGCGTCGAAGCGCAGACCCGGCGCCTGATTCAGGTCTGCCGCCAGCGCAACACGCCGATCATCACCTTTATCAACAAGATGGACCGCGAAGTGCGCGACCCGCTGGACATTCTGGACGAGATCGAGCGCGAGCTCGGCATGCCTTGCGTGCCGATGACATGGCCGGTGGGCCAGGGCAAAACCTTTGGCGGCATCATCAACCTGCGCACCCATGTAATGACGGTGTTTGAGGCCGGTAGCGCCCGTCTGCCGCAAGACTTTGACGCCATGCCTCTGACCAACCAGGAGGCTCTCATCAAGCGCTTTGGCCACGAGTTAGAGACCGCCATGGAGAGCATGGAACTGGCCACCGGCGCCTCGCCGAGCTGGGACCACGAGGCCTTTCTGGCTGGCAAACAAACGCCGGTTTTCTTCGGTTCCGGTGTGAATAACTTCGGCGTCATGGAAGTGCTGGAAGCGCTGGTCGATCTGGCGCCATCGCCGCAAAAACGCACCAGCTCACTGGTCGTCAACAAGGAGACAGTGATCACGGAGGTGCAACCAGACGACGAGTTTTTCTCCGGCGTGGTGTTCAAGGTGCAGGCCAATATGGACGCCAACCACCGCGACCGCATCGCCTTTGTCCGCATGGCCTCCGGCAAGTACACGCCCGGCATGAAGCTGAAAGTCATGCGCACCGGCAAGGAACTGTGCCCAACCAGCGTCGTGACCTTCATGAGCCAGCGCCGCGAGGCGGTGGAAGAAGCCTATGCCGGCGACATCGTCGGCTTTACCACGCACGGCGGCGTGCAGCTCGGCGACACCATCACCGACGGCACGGTGAACCTGCAGTTCACCGGCCTGCCGTTCTTCGCACCCGAACTGTTCATGACCGTGGTGCTGAAAAACCCGCTGCGCACCAAACAGTTGCAACAAGGCCTGGCACAACTGGGAGAAGAAGGCGCGATCCAGGTCTTTCGACCCGAAGTCGGTGGCAACATGCTGCTGGGCGCCGTCGGACAACTGCAGTTTGAAGTGGTGCAGCACCGCCTGAAGGGCGAATACGACGCCGACATCCGTCTGGACGGCAGCCAGTACACCGGGGCGCGCTGGATCAGCGCCGACACGCCGGCCGAATTCAAGGCCTTTTGCGACGCCTACCCGATGCGCATGGCACGCGACGCCGCCAACACGCTGGCCTATCTGTGCACCTCGCCCTACGACGTGCGCCTGGCGCAGGAGCGCTTCCCCAAAATCCATTTCCACCCGCTGCGCGAGCATGCCGGGCTGGCACTGCAAAACGCGGGATAAATAATGAGCCTGCGTCCTCTTTCTGAATTTCCGCATGCACTGGCGGTCGGCATGCACACGGTGTTCAGCGACATCGACGACACGCTGACGACCGACGGCCAACTGACGCCGTCGGCTTACGCCGCGCTCGACACACTGCGCCGCGCCGGACTGCGCGTCATCCTCGTCACCGGCCGACCGGCCGGCTGGTGCGACCACATGGCGCGCATGTGGCCGGTGGATGCGGTGATTGGAGAAAACGGCGCCTTCTATTATTGGCACGACGCCGCAGCGCACAAACTGCGCTGCCGGCATCTGCTGAGCGAGGCAGAGCGCCAAAGCAACACGGCCAGGCTGGCCGCCGTGCGCGATGCCGTGTTGCGCGAGGTACCCGGCTGCGCCGTCGCCTCC
>JBBQZA010000179.1:0-8043 GCA_038208175.1 Burkholderiales bacterium | reverse complement strand
GGCGAAGGCAAGACCGGAGAAGGCCGTCATGCAGTCGATCCTTGGGGTAATTTGACCAAGGGTTACCGTACCCGTAACAACAAGCGCACGCAGGTCATGATCGTGTCGCGTCGCAAGAAGTAAGGGGCAGGTAATTGACTCGTTCTCTCAAAAAAGGTCCGTTTGTTGACCATCATCTGGTGGCCAAAGCCGACAAGGCGGTCGCCTCCAAAGACAAAAAGCCGATTAAGACCTGGTCACGTCGTTCCATGGTTCTGCCCGATTTCATCGGCCTGACCATCGCCGTGCACAACGGCAAGCAGCACGTGCCGGTCTATATCACCGATCAAATGGTTGGCCACAAGTTGGGTGAGTTCGCACTCACACGTACTTTCAAGGGCCATCCAGCGGACAAAAAAGTCCAAAAGAAATAAGGAGGTGAACATGGAAACACGTGCAACCCTTCGTGGCGTTCGTTTGTCGGTCGATAAAGGCCGTTTGGTCGCGGATCTGATTCGCGGCAAGAAAGTGGACCAAGCCCTGAACATCTTGTTGTTCACGCAGAAAAAAGCTGCCGTGATCATCAAGAAGGTTCTTGAGTCCGCCATCGCCAATGCTGAACACAATGACGGCGCCGACATCGACGAACTGAAGGTGAAAACCATCTACGTCGAGCAGGGCGCTTCACTCAAGCGCTTCACGGCCCGCGCAAAAGGTCGTGGCAACCAAATCAGAAAACCCACGTGCCATGTGTATGTGACGGTTGGTAACTGAAAGAGGCCAGGAAGATATGGGACAAAAAATCCACCCAACCGGCTTTCGCCTGTCTATCAGTCGCAACTGGTCATCACGTTGGTATGCCAGCGACCGCGACTTTGCAGGCATGCTTGCCGAAGACATAAAGGTACGCGAATACCTGAAGACCAAGCTGAAAAATGCGTCGGTTTCACGCGTTCTGATCGAGCGTCCCGCCAAAAATGCCCGTATCACGATTTTCTCGGCGCGCCCGGGCGTTGTGATCGGCAAAAAGGGCGAAGACATCGAGAACCTCAAGCGCGAACTGTCCAAGCAACTCGGCGTGCCGGTGGCGGTCAACATCGAGGAAGTGCGCAAGCCTGAAATCGATGCCAAGCTGATTGCCGACAGCATTACCCAGCAGCTCGAAAAACGCATCATGTTCCGTCGGGCCATGAAGCGCGCCATACAAAATGCAATGCGCCTGGGTGCCCTTGGCATCAAGATCATGTCGTCAGGTCGCTTGAACGGCATTGAAATTGCCCGTTGCGAGTGGTACCGCGAAGGCCGTGTGCCGCTTCATACCTTGCGTGCAGACATTGATTACGGAACCTCGGAAGCCAAAACAACCTATGGCGTCATTGGTGTCAAAGTGTGGGTCTACAAGGGTGACACGCTGGGTCGCAATGACCTGCCTGCTGCCTCTGAAGTGCGTGCCGATGAAGAGCGCCGTCCGCGCGGCCCGCGTCGTGATGCACGCCCGGGCTCGGATCGCCCGGCGCCTCGTGGTGCCCGGCGTCCCGCGTTGGGGGGTGGCAACGTTGCGCCTGCCGATGGCAGCGACAAACCTGCTGAGGCCATTGGTGCCGATGCCAACAAACCCGCCGTTAAGCGCGTTCGCAAAGTCGCCGCGCCAGGTACTGCAGCCAGCACCCCTGCTGTGGCATCTGACGGCAAAGGAGAATAAATATGTTGCAACCCGCTCGTCGCAAATACCGCAAAGAGCAAAAAGGCCGTAACACCGGTATTGCGACCCGAGGCAGCTCGGTGGCATTTGGTGATTTTGGTCTGAAATGTGTGGACCGTGGCCGTTTGACGGCACGCCAGATTGAGGCCGCACGGCGTGCCATTTCGCGTCACGTCAAACGCGGTGGCCGGATCTGGATTCGTGTCTTCCCGGACAAGCCAATTTCGCAAAAGCCGGCCGAAGTCCGGATGGGTAACGGCAAGGGCAATCCTGAGTACTACGTGGCTGAAATTCAACCCGGCAAGATCGTCTTCGAAATCGTCGGCGTCCCCGAAGAACTGGCGCGTGAAGCGTTTCGTTTGGCTGCTGCCAAGCTGCCTCTGCGCACCACCTTTGTGGCCCGCATGCTGGGTCAGTAGTCAGGAGAAAGAACAATGAAAACCACTGAATTACGCCAAAAAGACGTTGTTGGTCTGCAAGTCGAAGTCAAAGAGCTGCAAAAAGCCCACTTTGGCCTGCGTATGCAAAAGGCCACGCAACAACTCAACAACACCGCTACGCTGCGCTCGACGCGCCGCGATATTGCTCGCGCCAAGACGATTCTTGTCGAGAAGCAAAGCGCCTCAACCCCCGCCAAATAAGGAGCTGTAAATGACGGAAGCTAAAAAATCCCTCAAGCGCACCTTGATTGGCAAGGTGGTCAGCGACAAGCGCGCCAAGACTGTTACCGTACTGATCGAGCGCCGGGTAAAGCACGAGCTGTACGGCAAGATCGTTGGCAAGTCCAGCAAGTACCACGCGCACGATGAAAAGGGCGAGTACAAGATGGGTGACGTCATCGAGATTGCCGAAAGTCGGCCGATCTCCAAAACCAAGAATTGGGTTGCGACCCGCCTGGTGCAAAAGGCTGCCGAGGTGTAAGCCTTTTACAGACCTGCGGCAGCAGGTTTCGAAAAAACGGCTCACAATGTGGGCCGTTCTAATTTGTTTTTCAGGAGCAGTAAATGATTAAAGTTGGCGACAGTCTTCCGGCCACTACCTTGATGGAATATTCGGAAGTGGAGGGGGGTGGCTGCAGTCTGGGACCCAATCCGGTCGACGTGGGCAAAGCCAGTGCAGGCAAGACCATTGCGTTGTTTGGGCTGCCTGGTGCCTTTACGCCAACCTGCTCGGCCAAGCATGTGCCCGGGTACGTTGAAAATGTTGCCGCTTTCAAAGCTGCAGGGATTGACGAAATCTGGTGCGTCAGTGTCAACGATGCCTTTGTCATGGGCGCCTGGGCGCGCGACCAAAAAACCGACGGCAAGGTCCGCATGCTGGCAGACGGCGATGCCGCTTTCGCCAAAGCGACCGGTCTGACGCTCGATCTGACAGGTAAAGGTCTCGGTCTGCGCAGCAATCGCTATTCCATGCTGGTGAAAGATGGCAAAGTGGCGGCTCTGAATATTGAAGGCCCAGGCAAATTCGAGGTCAGCGACGCGCAAACGTTGCTGGCACAGGCCAAAGGCTGAGCGCTATCGAACAAGCCATTGCAGCATCCTGAATCCTTCAGGGTGTTGCCTTTAGATTGACCATCAGGTGCCGCGCGGCTACGCGTAGCCTCCGGGCAGATCCGCCAGCTCGGATTCAAACCCCTGAAAACACAAATCGATCTGGAGTTCGTTGGCATAGTCGCGAAAGATGTCGCGCAGGGCGCTGAACTCCTGCGGGGATTCGGACGTAATGAATTTCAAAGAGCCCCGGGCAGCTGCCTGCGACATTCAATCGGGCGGGATAATCTCACCTCATGGCACTCATTACATTTCTTGACGCCCAACTCGCTTTCGGCCAGCTACCTCTTCTTGATCATACCGACTTTGCGCTGGAAAGCGCTGAGCGCGTGGGCTTGATTGGCCGTAATGGCACAGGTAAATCATCTTTCCTGAAAATTCTCGCAGGGCTCGAAAAAGCCGATGATGGGACCTTGCAGTTGCAGCAAAATCTGCGTCTGGCGTATGTTGCGCAAGAGCCGATCCTGGATCAGGATGCGACGGTTTTTGTCGCCGCCAGCGCCGGCCTGGCCGGCGTCATCGATCTCGTCAAGCAATACTGCGAAGGCGTCGGCGATCTCGATGCCCTGCAAAGCGCCATCGAAGCCCAGGACGGCTGGAACTGGGAGCAGCGTGTGACCGAAACCCTGCACCGTCTGCACCTGGACGAGAACGCCGTGGTCAGCACGCTGTCTGGTGGTACCCAGAAACGGGTGGCGCTGGCGCAGGCGCTGGTGGCTCAACCTGATGTGCTGCTGCTGGATGAGCCCACCAACCATCTTGATCTGGACTCGATTGAGTGGCTGGAAGACCTGTTGGTGGCGTTCAAAGGCAGTGTCGTCGCCATCACCCACGATCGAACCTTCCTGGACCGTGTCGCGACCCGCATCGTCGAACTCGATCGCGGCATTCTGCGTTCCTACGACGGCAATTTTGCCCAATACCTGCTGCTCAAAGAGGAGCAATTGGCACAAGAGCTGGTCATCAGCGCCAAAGCCGACAAGCTGCTGGCACAGGAGGAAATCTGGATCAGGAAAGGGGTCGAAGCCCGACGCACCCGAAGCCAGAGCCGCATTGTGCGGCTGGAAAAACTTCGCGCCAGCCGTGCCGCGCATCGCGAAGCGGTCGGCAAGGTGCGCATGGATGTAGCGTCAGGCATGCTCAGCGGGAAACTGGTGGCCGAACTCACCGCTGCCAGCAAGTCCTTCGGCGACAAGATCATCATCAAGGACTTTTCCAGCACCATCCTGCGCGGCGACAAGATCGGATTGATCGGACCCAACGGCGCCGGCAAGACAACCCTGCTCAAGCTGATTCTGGGGGAGTTGCAGCCGGACAGTGGCAAGGTTCGCCAGGGCGCCAATCTGCAGGTCGCCTACTTCGACCAGATGCGCAATGCACTGGACCTGGATGCGACGCTGGAAGACTTCATCAGCCCCGGCAGCGAATGGATCGAGATCGGCAACCAGCGCAAGCACGTCAAAAGTTACCTGGGCGATTTTTTGTTTTCACCGGCCCGTGCCAATTCACCGGTGCGTTCGCTCTCGGGGGGTGAGCGCAACCGATTGTTGCTGGCACGTTTGTTTGCGCGCCCGGCCAATGTACTGGTGCTGGATGAACCGACCAACGACCTGGACATCGAGACCCTTGAATTGCTGGAGGAACTGCTGCAGAATTACGAAGGCACCGTCTTCCTGGTCAGCCATGACCGTGCCTTTCTTGACAATGTGGTCACCAGCAGTATTGCGTTTGAAGGTAATGGACTGTGGCGCGAATACGAGGGTGGCGTGCAAGACTGGCTGATTCAATCCAGACGCAGCCGCGAGTTGCAAAATGCCGGCAATTTATCGCTTGTCAGTGCCAGCAAGACCGTTGCGAAAGGCAATGCCGAAAGAAAGTCCGTCAGCCCGCAGCCAGACCGGGCGGCGAAAAAGCTCAGCAACAAGGAGCAGCGCGAGCTTGATGGCCTGCCAGCCCGGATCGAAGCGCTGGAACAGGAACAGACCGCGCTCAGAGCCGAGCTGACGGATGTCAACTTGTACGCCAAAGATCCGAAACGTGCGACCGCCATTTACCAGCGCGACGCCGAGATTGACAAAGAACTGCTGACTGCCTTGGCGCGCTGGGAAGCACTGGCTACCCTTGAGTCCGAATCGACATGAACAGCGTTGAATTCACTGCCCTGATGATGCTGACGACCGCAGCCAGCTTTACGCCCGGCCCCAACACCACGCTTTCCACGGCACTGGCAGCCAACTTCGGGCTCAAGCGTTCACTGCATTTTGTGCTGGCGGTTCCGCTTGGCTGGGGCTTGCTGCTGAGCGTCTGCGCTGGCGGTGTCGGAGCGCTGGTGCTGGCGCTGCCCACGCTGCGTATCGGCATCCAGATTGTGGGTATCGGCTACTTGCTCTGGCTGGCCTTCAAATTGGCGCGCACTGGCACCCTCACGCAAGCCCATGCAGCCCAACTCACTGTCACCTTCTGGCAAGGTGTGATGCTGCAATTTCTCAACATCAAGGCCTGGATGCTGGCGCTGACGGTGATCGCCGGTTGGGTCGCAGGGCGAGCTGATGCGGTGCAGCGCTTTGCCATCGTCTTGCCTCTGATGCTGGCCTTTGGTCTGGCCAGTAACCTGATGTACGCGCTGATCGGCTCCCTGCTGCGTGACTGGCTCAGTGGTCCGGATAACTCCGGACGTCGGCTGCGCTGGTTCAACCGGTTCATGGCAGCCATACTCGTGCTTACTGCGGCCTGGATGGCGACGCTGTAATGCCATGGCGAAAAATCCATGACAACGAAAACACAGCAGGCCCGCCATGGCCTCTGGCTGGGCGCGCTAGGGGTCGCCATCTTTGCGTTGACGCTACCCATGACACGCCTGGCGGTTGGCACACCGGAGGCACCGCAACTCTCCGGCGTCTTCGTTTCGACCGGACGCGCCGTTGTTGCCGCCCTGCTCTCAATTGTCTTCTTGCTGGCCGCACGCGCACCCCGACCGCGCCGTGCCGACTGGCCAGCTTTAGGCGTGGTGGCGCTCGGCGTGGTGTTCGGGTTCCCTCTGTGCACCTCGATTGCCATGCGCCATGTCGAGGCCGTGCACGCCAGCGTGATTGTCGGCGTGCTGCCTCTGGCCACGGCAGCGATGGGGGCCTGGCTGCACCGGCAACGCCCCTCAAGCGGCTTCTGGCTTTGCGCCGGACTCGGCACAGCACTGGTGGTGGCGTATGCCATGTTGCACTCGGGGCATAGCAGCCTGACGCTGGCGCCGGCCGACATGCTGCTGTTGTGGGCCATGGCCTGTGCGGCGGTCGGCTATGGTGTTGGCGCGCAACTTTCGCAGCGCATGCGAGCTGAATTTGTCATCTGCTGGGCTTTGGTCATTTCCGTGCCAATCAATCTGCCGCTGGCGCTGCTGGAATGGCCGCAAGCCGCGATCAAGACCCAAGCCTGGCTGGGCTTTGCCTATGTTGCGGTGTTCTCGATGTGGCTGGGCTTTTTTGCCTGGTATCGGGGGCTGGCGCTGGGGGGCACCGTGCGCGTCAGCCAGTTGCAGTTGATTCAACCCTTCCTGGGCATGCTGTTTGCGGTACCGTTGCTGGGTGAAACGCTCGATGCTGTGACCGTCGGCTTCGGCCTGGCGGTCATTGCCGTGGTGTTCATAGGCCGCAAAATGCCGGTTCGCAGCGTCACTTCAACCACTGGTTAAGGAAATGAAAACCCGAATCTTCAAACAAGTTGATGTTTTCGGTGCTGCCCCTTTGATGGGCAACCCGCTGGCCGTGGTGCTGGACGGCACCGATTTGTCCTGCGAAGAGATGCAACATTTCGCACGCTGGACCAACCTGTCGGAAACCACTTTTCTGCTACCCCCCAGCGAGGCAGGCGCGACGCAGGGCGCCGACTACCGCTTGCGCATCTTCACCCCTGGCGGCGAACTGCCCTTTGCCGGTCATCCGACGCTGGGCAGTTGCCACGCCTGGTTACAGGCCGGCGCTGCGCCCAGGTCCCTGGATGAAATCGTGCAGGAATGTGGAGTCGGTCAGATCCGGGTCCGCCGTGATGGCGCGCGCCTGGCCTTCGCCGCACCGCCCCTCAAACGCAGCCAGCCAAGTGCCACTTTGCTGACGCAAGTGGCCACAGCGCTGGGGCTCCAATCCACACAGATCATCTCCGCCCAATTGCTGGACAACGGCCCGGTCTGGCTGGCCCTGTTGCTGGACGATTCGCAGACGGTGTTGCAACTGACACCGAATCACCTCGCCCTCAGCAATTTGGGACAAAAAGTAGGTGTAGCCGCCGTCGAATCTGGGCCTTCAGCTCCTGTTTTGATAGCACGATCAAACCGCGAAGCACGCGCGTTTGGAACGCGTCCCAGCGAACCGGCAGACGCAGCAGGTGGTGCGCCTGACATCGAGGTGCGGGCTTTTGCCGCACCGGTCGGCGTCGACGAAGACCCGGTTACCGGCAGTCTGAATGCCAGCCTGGCCCAGTGGCTGATCGCCGAAGGTCGGCTACCCAAGACCTACATCGCGGCGCAAGGCCGCTGTCTGGGCCGCGACGGTCGCGTTTACATCACGCAAGACGACGCCGGCCAGGTCTGGGTCGGCGGCGACAGCGTGACCTGCATCGATGGAACGGTAAACCTATGACCCTCAAACTACCCACCCTGTCAGAGATCGAGGCCAGCGCAGCGGTCGTGTACCGCGACTTTCAGGCCACACCGCAGTACCCATGGGCGCTTCTGAGCCAGCGTCTCGGCACGTCATGCTGGGTCAAGCATGAAAACCACACGCCGGTCGGCGCCTTCAAAATCCGAGGTGGTCTGAGCTACTT
>JBBQZA010000178.1:0-8069 GCA_038208175.1 Burkholderiales bacterium | reverse complement strand
GTCAAGCAGATCCCAGGGCTGCAGACCTTTGGGCGCCTGCAATAGCAGCTGCACGTTTTGCAAAACGGTCAGCGCGTCAAAAGTCTGTGCCACCTGAAAAGTGCGCGCCACGCCGCGCTTGAGCCGCTGTCCCGGACTGAGCAGGTCCAGACGCTGCCCGTCCCACCAGACTTCCCCCTGCGTCAGCCGGTGTTGACCGGCGATGCAGGCGAACGAAGTCGATTTACCGGCACCGTTGGGACCGATGAGCGCCACACATTCACCCGCTTCGATCTCGAAACTCAGGTCCTGGACGGCCTGGACACCGCCAAAGTGCTTGACCAATTTGCGCACCTGCAGGCTCATGACACTCGCCGTCTTCTGATCAGGCTCATCAATCCGGACGGCGCCAGCACCATGATGAGCATGACGAACAGGCCCAGGGCGCCACGCCAGTAGTCAAAATTTCGACCCAGTTCGGCGCCGGCCCAGACCAGCGCCAGGCTGCCGGCCGCCGCACCCCACAATTGATGCATGCCCCCTAGCAACACCACCAGCAGGGCATCCAGCGAAGTCGAGACACTTGCCACCGAAGGAAACACAGCGCCCTTGTGCGCTGCAAACAGGCCACCGGCCAGCCCGGCAACCGTGGCGCCCATCACAAAAACCCGGTACTTGATTTGATGCGCAGGCAAGCCGCTGGCGGCAGATCGCAGTGGCGCATCGCGCACTGCCTGCAAGGCGGCCCCAAGACTCGATTTGCTCAGGCGCCCCAAGGCCCAAACAGAGAACAAAGCCAGACCCAGCAGGCCGAAGTAAAAAGCGCTTCGCATCTCTTGCGGCAGCAAGCTCAGGCCGATGATGCCGTTGTCACCCCCGGTCAGACCGACCCACTGGGAGGCCAAGGCCCACACCACCTGAGCCAGCGCCAGCGACAGCATGGCCAGATAAACCCCGCCACTGCGTGCCAGCAGCGAGCCAAACAGCGCCGCCATTGCCAGCGCCGTCAGACATGCCAGTGCCAAGGCCCAGGGCAACGAGAAACCCCAAACGCTGTTGGAGAGCGCCGCGCCATAGGCTCCCAATGCAAAAAAGGCCGCATGACCAAAGCTGACCAGACCACCGAGCGCCATCATGGCTTGCAGGCTGATGCCAAAAATGAGCAGAATGAGTCCATCGGTCGCCAGCGATTGCCAGTAGCCACCCCACTGTCCCAGTGCCGTCAAGACCAGCCCGATCAGCGCGAAGGTCAGGGCCGACCCACTTCGCTGCGCCGGACCGATGACGAATTTTTGCGCTAATTCCTGCAGGCCCGCTGGCACCGGTCGGCCCAGCAAACCCATCGGTCGCAACAACAAGACTACGGCCATCGTCAGAAAAACAAGAACCAGCGTGGCCTGTGGAAACAGACTGATGCCGATGGCATGCACCAGACCGATCACGACTGCTGCAATGAAAGCCCCGCCGATGCTGCCCAAGCCACCGGTCACGACCACCACGAAGGTTTCCACCACGACGTTGACGTCCATCTGCAGATTGGCCGGTTCGCGCGGCAGTTGCAAGGCACCGCCGAGCCCCGCCAGCAGACACCCCAGCACCACCGCCGCCAGCATCAACGGCTTCGGATTGACGCCCAACGCCGCCAACATGGCGCGGTCCTGGGTCGCCGCGCGCAGTCGCCGGCCAAAGCGGCTGCGCTGCAGCAACAGGTGCAAGGCCAGCCATAGCAGGGGCCCGAGCACAATCGTCAGCAACTGGTATTGTGGAAAAAACTCCTCGCCCAGCATCACCGAACCCGTCAAGCCGGGAAAGCGCGGCGCAAAAACCTCCTGTGGACCAAATCCCCAGCGCATCAGATCGAACAGCGTCAGACTCAGACCAAAAGTGGCCACCAACTGGTACAACTCGGGGCTCGCGTACAGGCGCCTGAGCAACAAAAACTCTGCCGCCGCTCCGGCCAGGCCGGCGCAAAGCGCCCCGAGCAACATGGCGGCCGCATACAGCAGCGCTGACTCGCCCCAGGATGGATACCAGTCCGTGACCCAGTGCGCGGTGAACAGCGCCCCCAGCATGAAGAAGCTGCCATGGGCAAAATTGACGATGCGGGTGACGCCAAAAATCAGCGTCAATCCAGCCGCCATCAGGAACAGGGTGGTCGCATAGCTCAGGCCGTTGAGGCACTGGATGGCGAAAAAAGTCATCGGGTCGATTTACGTTGACCGACTCCGGCCATCAATCCAGCCAATTCGTAAACGCGTCCACCGGCTCGCGCGGCGTGTGAAAGGTGTTCACAAGTGCAGCTTCGTCGGCATAGCCCAACGACATGCCACAGACCAGCATCTCCCGCTCAGCGGCGCCAATGTACGGCAGGATGATTTTGTTGAACAGATTCCAGGCCTGCTGCGGGCAGGTATGAAGACCGCGACCCCGCGCCGCCACCATGATGTTCTGCAGAAAGGTGCCGTAATCAAGCAGTGCTCCGCGTCCCAAGCCGCGATCCACCGTGAACATCAGTCCGACCGGCGCATCGAAGAATTTGAAATTGCGCTGCATCTGCAGATGCATCTTGTCCCGGTCTGCCTTGCCGATGCCCAGCAGGCCGTAAAGACCCCAGCCATTGGTGCGACGCCGCTCGATGTAGGGACTGAACCACTGTGCCGGGTAGTAATCGTATTGCTCCTGGTACTCGGCGGCGAGCGCCGGATCGGCGCGCATCGCCTCGTACGCGGCGCACACCTTCTCGACCAGCGCGTCGCGACTGCTGCCCTGCAGCACATAGACTTTCCAGGGCTGCGTGTTGCTGCCGGAAGGTGCCCGGCTGGCGACTTGCAGCACATCGATAATGGTCTGGCGCGCAACCGCCTGTGCCGTGAACGCGCGGACCGCCATGCGCGAAGTAATAGCCGCATCGACAATCGCAGCGTTCAGAACAGCTTGTGTCATAACAGAGTCTCCAGAACAGTTTTGAGGTTGGCAGGCAGTGGGGTCGGACGACGACTTTGCCGATTCACGTAGACATGGACAAAGTGCCCGCGTGCCGCGGTCATGGGCTCACCCTGCGCAAACAGCCCTACTTCGTAGCGCACACTGCTGGCACCGAGCCGGCCGACGCGAATGCCGGCTTCGACGCTCTGCGGAAATGCCAACGGCGCAAAGTAATTGCACTGCGTCTCGATGACCAGTCCGATGGTCTCGCCATGCTCGATGTCGAGCACACCCTGCTCTATCAAGTAGGCGTTGACGGCAGTGTCAAACCAGCTGTAATAGACCACATTGTTGACGTGGCCGTAGGCATCGTTGTCGATCCAGCGCGTGCTGATGCTGCGAAACACCCGGTAGGATGAGCGTAGTGCCGCTTGCGACTTTTCAATTTTGCTTTGGCTCATGGAGCCCGATTTTGCCAGTGTGCCAGCCGCAACCCGGTTCCAAAGCAGTTGCAGGCCGACAAAATTTGCCGACGCGACTGTGAAATGAGCGTGAAAACGCAACTATTTAGAATTTCTCGTCTAATTTGTTGCGTTGCAGCAAAAAACCCTTGCAAACCTTGCTGCCCCTCCTATAATTCGATCCATGCTGCACTGCAACATAAATTAGGCCAAGGCCAAGTTTCGGCGCAGATACCCCTTTTACCTCACTCTTCCTGGAGATATTCATATGTTGACCGTCGAACAAGTCCTGGCCTCACAAAAAGCCAACGTCGAAACCCTGATGGGCCTGACCGCCAAAGCCTTTGAAGGCGTTGAAAAGATTGTTGAACTCAATCTGACCGCGTCCAAAGCCGCCCTGGCTGAAACCTCCGAGCACGCCAAAGCGCTGTTGAGCGTCAAGGACGCGCAAGAGCTGATGGCTTTGCAATCCGGTCTGTTCCAGCCCCTGGCCGAAAAGACCGCCGCCTACAGCCGTCACCTGTATGACATCGCTTCCGGTGCTGGCGCCGATTTCGGCAAGACCTTCGAAAGCCAGGCGGGTGAAGCCCAGAAGAAGTTCATGGGCCTGGTGGACAACGCCGCCAAGAACGCACCAGCCGGTTCTGAAACCGCTGTTGCCGTCATGAAGAGCGCTGTGGCTGCTGCCAACAATGCCCTTGAGTCGGTGCAAAAAGCTGTCAAGCAAGCAACTGACGTGGCCCAGTCCAACTTCAATGCAGTTGCTGCGTCGGCCGTGGATGCCGCCAAGCCTGCCTCGAAGAAGCGCTAATTCCAGACTATTGTGTGAAGAAACCTTGAGAAAGATCAGGTTTTGAGGCTTTACTCTACAAAGCGAGGGGAAACCCTGAGATACTTAAACAGTTGGGGACAGAGCTGAAGGTCTGTCCCGCAAAGTTATTAGTTAGTTGGGAACAGAGCTAAAGATCTGTTCCGCAAACATTTAGTTTTTTGAAAACTCCAATCAGTTTTCACAGGTTGTCTCCTCGGGTCCTTTCGTAACCTACAGGTTCAGGGATCCCTTAAGGGCTGGTCGCAAGACCGGCCCTTCTTTTTTGGTGCTGAGAATATCCGGCACAATCCACCCCATGAGATTCCTCCACACCATGCTGCGCGTTGGCAACCTGCAACGCTCGATTGACTTCTACACCCAGGTGCTGGATATGCAACTGCTGCGCAAGACCGAGAACCCGGAATACAAATACACGCTGGCCTTTGTCGGATTTGGCAAAAATCCGGAGCATGCCGAGATTGAACTAACCTACAACTGGGGCGTCGAGTCGTATGAAATGGGAACCGCTTTTGGCCACGTCGCTCTCGGCGTACCCGATGTTTACGCCGCTTGCGAAAAAATCAAGGCGGCCGGCGGCAATGTCACCCGTGAAGCCGGCCCGGTCAAAGGCGGCAGCACCGTCATTGCCTTTGTCACCGACCCGGATGGTTACAAGATCGAACTGATCCAGCGCGCCTGATAATTGTCGTATGCGTGCCACCGCTGCCTTTGCGCTCACCCTGCTGCTGACCGGTGCGCCTGCTTTTGCCTGGGACTGGACGTCTGGCACAGTGCTAAAGGGTTCCGGCCGGATCATCCGCAGCGATAGACAGCTCAGCGCTTTCAAGGGCCTCACTCTGGAGGTACCGGCGAGCGTCGAAGTCATACAGGGAGACAGCGAAGGCGTGACCGTCGAGGTCGATGACAACTTGGTCACGATGCTGGAAACAGTCGTCGAGAACGATGAGCTCAAGATCCGGCCGGCACGGCGCTTGACCGGCTTGCGGGACGCAAACATCAAGATCACGGTCAGGGCGCGCGCCATCGAGCGCCTGGCCATTTCCGGATCGGGTGCCATCAGGGCCGAGAAAATTCGCTCCGAAGCACTGGCAACGCGCATTACCGGCTCAGGTGATATCGTGATCGCAAGCCTCGATGTCGGCGCTTTGAGCGTCTCCATTTCCGGCAACGGCGACTTCTCGGCGGGCGGACGCGCCGATTCTGTGAAAGCCAGCATCTCTGGTTCGGGCAACATCAAGACCGCCAGGCTGGCTGCCAAAGACGTCAAACTGAGCATTGCCGGCTCAGGCAACGTGCAGGTCTGGGCCGCTCAGACACTCGATGTGGATATTGCCGGATCTGGCAATGTGGACTATTACGGCGACGCGACGCTGAGTCGCTCGGTGGCGGGGTCCGGCAGCATCAGAAGACTGGGCAACGCACCCGGTAAGGAGATCTGAGTTGCCAGCGCGCAGCGCCCGCCAAACGGTCACTGTATCTACCGTTTCAAAGCGTGAGTCGCCTGGGCAAAACGGGTAATCCGTGCCCAGTCGCCCTGCATCAGCGCGTCGGCCGGCGCCAACCAGGAACCCCCGACACACAACACGTTGGGTAGCGACAGAAAATCGGCCGCATTCTGCGGCGTGATTCCGCCCGTGGGGCAGAAGTGGAAGTCAAAAAACGGGCCGCTCCAGGCCTTCAGCATGGCCACACCACCGGCTTGCAGCGCCGGAAAAAATTTCAGTTCGGAGAATCCGTCTTCGCGCGCCATCATGATTTCGCTGCCGGTCGCTACACCCGGCAGCAAGGCCAGACCGCTATCCCGGCAGGCCTGACCAACGACCGTCGTGTAACCCGGGCTGACCGCAAAACGGGCGCCGGCCATGGCGGCCGCCTGCGCATCAGCGCGGCTGCGCACGGTCCCGGCACCGACCACGGCCTCTGGCACTTCGCGCGCAATCGCCTCGATACAGGCCAGTGCCACGGACGTACGCAGAGTCACCTCCAGCATCCGCACACCACCGGCCAGCAAGGCCCGGGCCAACGGCACCGCATGGGCCACGTCGTTCAGGACGATCACGGGAATAACCGGACCATCCTGCATCACCTGCAACGGCGACAGATTCAGAAACTCAGGCATAGCGGATTTCCTTCCAAATCGGTTTTCTTCAAAGCCAACTGCAAGCCCCGGCTTCCGCCGTCAGGGCGTTGCGACGCATGGCGGCAAACAGTTCGCGCCCCATGCCGATGGCATTGGCAGCACGAAGGCCCTCGGGCATCGAGGCCGCTTCGCGTGCGGCCCACTCGGTGGCGCAACCGAGCTGCTCGGATCCAGGCTTGCGATCAGCAGCAAGGGCAAGACGCGCCAGATAGTGGCTGCGTGTCTGTTGACTGCGTTGGCGGATCCGCTGAGTGACCGCTTCCAGCGTGGCGTGGAGCTTCATGGGTTGGACAAATATTGGTAACAAAATTACGATCCTGATGGTACCCCGCAATGCCGATTCGGCAGTTACCAAGTGGTTACCAGTTGCGCCGGCCAAACCCTGATCTGCCTATACTTCCCGCATGACATCTCTCGCCGACCTCCGAAAAAGCTACGAACGCGCCGAACTCAGCGAAGAGGCATCGCACGCCGACCCGCTGAAGCAATTTGAAAAATGGCTGCATGAAGCCATTGCCGCGCAAATACCCGAACCCAACGCCATGACGCTGGCAACCGTGGCCGGCAATCTGCGGCCTTCCACGCGCGTGGTACTTATCAAGGGCTATGACGAGCGCGGCATCACCTGGTTTACCAACTATGAAAGTCGCAAGGGCCAGGAGTTGGCAGGAAATCCGTTCGCCGCTTTGCAGTTTCATTGGGTCGAACTGGAGCGTGTGGTGCGCATCGAGGGCCAGGTGACCAAAGTGAGCGACGAGGAAAGCGACGCCTATTTCCACAGCCGCCCCCTCGATTCGCGCATTGGCGCCTGGGCCTCGCCGCAAAGCCAGGTCATCTCCGGGCGCACTGTGCTGGTCGCCAATGTGGCCAAATACGTTGCCAAATTTCTGCTACAACCGCCGCGCCCCCCGCACTGGGGTGGCTACCGTCTTGAGCCCGATACCTGGCAGTTCTGGCAAGGCCGCAAGAGCCGCCTGCATGACCGGTTGCGCTATACCTTGGTTCCTGCTGCCGGACACTCGGCAGGCGGCGAACCCGTGTGGCTGCGCGAACGCCTGGCACCCTGAATTTCATGCGCCAGGGTGCTGGACAAGCGATCGCTTCGCGCGAGCATGGAGCGGTGCGTTAAGCGTCGGGCTGGGTGTCGACATCGCGGTCAAGCCGCCACCCCGAAGAGGGCTCCAACCCCGGCGGTCAATGCCATCGCCAAAGCGCCCCAAAAGGTCACGCGCACGACAGACGAGATAACGGGTGAACCCCCGGCGCGTGCCGCGAGGAGGCCCAGCAGCGCCAGAAAGATAAGCGAGCTGCCGGCAAGGCCCCACATGAGCATTGAAGCCGGAAGCAAGGGAACCATCAATAGAGGCAGTACTGCGCCCACCGCGAACGTACCCGCCGAGGCCAATGCGGCTTGCACGGGCTTTGCGGCCAAGGTGTCCGATATGCCAAGCTCATCTCTCGCATGTGCGCCAAGCGAGTCATGCGCCGTCAATTGGGTGGCTACGCTGGAGGCCAATGCCTCATCGAGGCCACGTTGAACGTAGATTGCCTTCAATTCAGCGTGTTCCTGATCCGGATTTTCGGCTAACTCTTTGCTCTCCCGCGCCAGATCAGCGCGTTCGGTATCGGCTTGTGAACTGACTGAGACATACTCGCTTCGACTGGGCCGGCACCGAGATCACCGGCACCGAGCCGGATGTCGTGCTCGCCGCCGCCGGTGAGGTGCCGACCC
>JBBQZA010000177.1:0-8096 GCA_038208175.1 Burkholderiales bacterium | reverse complement strand
GCCCGAACTTGGTCGGGACGTTCTGGCCATCGACAGTGCCACCAGCGCCACCACCGCACGCAACGACCAATGCAAGCAGGAAGCCGGCACCTAATGTTTTCAAAACTGTATTGATCAATTTCATAGCACCCATCCTAGCAGCATCACCGTTTCTGGGTGCGCCCGATCACCCTCTATTCAGTGGTGATTTTGCGCTCGCGAATCACTCGGCCCCAATTGGCCGGTCCATTGCGTATGGAAGGAGCCGCTTTGGTCGATCCGCTCATAAGTGTGCGCGCCAAAATAGTCACGCTGCGCCTGAATCAGATTGGCCGGCAGGACAGCCTGCCGATAGGCGTCGTAATAGTCAAGCGAGGCATTCAAGCAGGGCGTGGGAATCCCCAGGTCCCGGCACAACTTGACAACCAAGCGCCAGGGTTTCTGGGCAGAAGCGAGAACCTCCCGGAAGAACGTATCGAGCATCAAATTCGCCAGCGCTGGATCTCCGGCAAACGCCTCATGGATTTTGTCGAGAAAACGGGCACGTATGATGCACCCACCGCGCCAGAGCATGGCAATCTCTCCAAATTGCAGATTCCAGCCATATTCCTGACCGGCGGCGCGCAGCAGCGCAAAACCTTGCGCATAGCAACAGATCTTTGAGGCATAAAGCGCATCGTGGAGTGCCTGAATCAATTCTTCCCTCTGACCTGACCATTGACCTTGAGGCCCTGCCAGCACCGACGCCGCAATGACTCGCTCCTCTTTGGCAGCGGACATGCAACGAGCAAACACCGATTCCGTGATGGCTGGCGTAGCAACGCCCAGATCCAGAGCGCTCTGCGATGTCCATTTACCGGTGCCCTTCTGGCCCGCCTTGTCCAGGATCATTTCCACCAAGGGATTGCCTGTTTCCTGATCAACGACCAGCATGATGTCACGGGTAATTTCGATCAGATAGGAGTCCAGAGGGCCCTTGTTCCAGTCGGCGAATACCTCATGCATTTCAGCCGCCGCGAGCCCGCCGGCCTGGCGCAGAATGTGATACGACTCGGCAATCAGTTGCATATCGGCGTATTCGATGCCGTTGTGAACCATCTTCACATAATGTCCGGCGCCATCGGGCCCAACAAAAGAAAAGCACGGCCGGTCTGCAACCCGCGCGGCAATCTTGGAAAACAGCGGGGCTATCTCCTGATAGGCCTCCCGGTTTCCGCCCGGCATCAGACTCGGCCCGTGCCGGGCGCCTTCTTCACCCCCCGAGACGCCCATCCCGATGAAGCGAATTCCTCTGGCGGTCAACTTGTCAAAACGTCGCCGCGTATCCTGAAAATGCGAATTGCCACCATCAATAAGAATGTCGCCGGACTCCAGATAGGGCAGCACCTGCTCAATCATCTGGTCGACTGGATCGCCGGCTGTAATCATCAACATGATTTGCCGTGGCGACTTCAACGCTGCCGTGAACGCGGCCAGTGTGTGCGTTCCCAATATCTGGGATGCTGCGGGACCTTTGCCGGTAAATTCGTCCACCACGCTGCTGAAGCGATCAAAAACAGCAATATGAAACCCTTTGTCCGCCATGTTCAGCGCGAGGTTTTTCCCCATGACACCGAGTCCGATCATTCCGATATCGCACAATGCTTGCATGACGCGAAGTTTAGCGCCTTCAAGGTCTTCCATTTTTTTTAATCGAAGTCCTCGATCGGCGGAAAGTTGGGATCCGGGGCCAGTCGCAGCGCCGCACCGGCCAACCGCATCCGCAGCAATGCACCCAAGCCCAGGCGCGCACGCCAGGAAAACGGAAACTACTGGTTCCGATCCGTCGAATCTACTCGAATACCTGGAGCTGTGGCGGGTTACTGGGCCGCCCTCGTTTCTCAACGAAAGCCATCCGGCATTACCCAAATGGGCTAGCAGGGATCATCCTTCGCGGTGATAGACGCAGGGCGTCGGCTATTCAAGAATGCAATCGTGAAAAGTACCTGCCGGGGCGCACGCCGCACGTTTGTGGCAGGTTGGATACGAATTTGCCCATGATAACTGGCTGCCACCAGCCTATAACGGAGACAAGCTATGGAATTCAGCAAGGAGTTTGATGCATCGGGCATGGCCTGCCCCCTGCCTATTGTCAAGACCAAGAAAGCATTGGCCGACATGGCATCCGGGCAAGTCCTGCGCGTGATCTCGACCGACCCGGGCTCGGTCTGCGACATGGCCGCGTTTGCCGAGCAGACCGGCAACGCGCTACTGGAGCAGGGCAGTGAGAACAGCAAATTCATCTTCTATCTGAAGAAGGCCTGAGCCCGCTTATCAGCCACAACCCGGAGCACAAACATGGCAACAAAAAAAATGGCGTTGATCGCCACCAAGGGCACGCTGGACATGGCCTATCCGCCTTTCATCCTGGCCTCGACTGCCGCCGCACTGGGCTGGGAGGTGCAGATATTCTTCACTTTCTACGGCCTGCAATTGCTGCGCCATGACCTCGGTGACATCAAGATCAGCCCGCTGGCCAATCCCGCCATGCCGATGCCGGTGCCGATGCCGGTAATGGTGCAGATGCTGCCGGGCATGGAGGCTATGGCCACCATGATGATGAAGAACAAGATGAAGTCCAAGGGCGTGGCATCGCTGCAGGAACTGCGCGACCTGTGCCTGGAGGCGGACGTGAAATTTGTCGCCTGCCAGATGACAGTTGATCTGTTCGAGTTCAAGACCAGCGAATTCATCAAAGACATTGAATTCGGTGGCGCCGCCACCTTCATGAAGTTCGCTGGCGAATCCGACGTCTGCCTCTTTATCTAGGCGTATTCCGACCACTTTGACAGGAGATACAAGGAATGAACGGCAAAACTTTTTTCCTGACACTGGCGCTGGCTGGCGCTACCCTGCTCTCCAACGGACATGCCGCGACGCCAGCCGACCCGATCGCCAAAGTTGTGCTGCAGGTCAGCGACGGTGATGCAGCGCGCTGGAACATGGTGTTGAACAATGCCAAGAATGTGCAGACCGATCTGGGGGCCGACAAGGTGAAGATCGAAATCGTTGCCTACGGTCCCGGCATCGGCATGCTCAAGTTTGACGCCACGACCGCCAACCGCGTCAGCGAAGCCGTCAAATCCGGTGTCCAGATCGTCGCCTGCGAAAACACGATGCAGACCTTGAAGCTCAGCAAGGCCGACATGAACGCCTCGATCGGTTATGTGCCGGCCGGTGTCGTGGAACTCATCAAGCGCCAGCAAGAAGGCTGGGCCTACGTTCGACCCTGACGCAGCGCTGCGTTTCAGGCGTGCGCAATCTGGTATTTCATCGTCGCCACGGCACCGGCGACCAGTCCGAACAGCGCCAGCATGGAACCGATGGCCAGCGTCGAGACGCCGCTCAAGCCCTGGCCAATGGTGCAGCCCATGCCGGTAACACCACCGAAGCCCATCAGCATGGCGCCGGTCAATTGGCTGCGCAAGTCGTCAAACGAAGAAAAGCCCTCATTTTTCCAGCGAAAACCACCTGAGGCCAGCGCATACGCCCAGGAACCCAGCGCCACGCCGACGGCGCTGGCAATGCCAAACGTGACCTTGAGTGACTTGTCGGTCCACAGCAGCAGCAACTCCAGACTGTAGGCGCTGGGCGCAACAAAGCTCAACGATTCCAGCGTGCGGCTGTTGGTCGCGAAATAGACAATCTCCAGCGTATCCGGGTTTTCGCCATAGCCGATGTGCCCGGTCAGATACCAGCCGGCCACCACCAGCAAGCCGAGCACCGCAGCGCCGACTGCCTGCACCGGGTTGCCGCGAAAGCGCTGGTCCTTGAAGACAAAAACCAACAGCACGCCGGCGACCAGCAGCGTGACCAGCAACAAGGATGATTTGGCCGGCAGTCCGCTTAGCTTGCTCAGTATTTCAGGCAAGGATTGCGTCTGCAGGCCCAGAGCAGAGAGGTCGATGCGCACCGGGTCCAGATAGTTCGCCCGCCATTGACCGAACAAGCCCTTCAGTGTCATGTAGGCCGAAATGGCAACGAAGATCAGAACCACCAGCGAACGCAGGTTGCCGCCACCGACACGAATCAGGTTCTTGTTGACGCAGCCCCCAGCCAGCGTCATGCCGATGCCAAACAGTGCGCCGCCGAGCAACAGCGACAGCCAGGGCAAGCTGGGTCGCTGGTAAATCGACTTCGACAGATCCAACTGATCGAAGAAATACAGCAGGCTGGTCCCGACCAGTGCCACGGCAATCGCCAGCAGCCACATGCGCAAGCGGCCCCAATGCGCCATGTTGACCACATCCGATATGGCCCCCATGATGCAGAAGTTGGTTTTGTTGGCCACTGCGCCAAAAATGAAACCGAGCAGCAGGCCGCCCCAGACCACCAGCGTCGCCGGATTGATTGTGTTTTCCATGCCGGGTATTTTGATCAGCTCCCCGCCAGCGTCTATTACCCCAAAGGATTAGCCCAGCTAGCCCCCTTGGATGATGGGGTTTCTCATAGGACCATGCAGCACCCGAAAGACTCACAATCGGCCTCATATTTACAGGAGACACAGGTATGACTACACGTCGCGAGACGCTCAGACAAGGCGCTGTGCTGGCCGGCTTGCTGTGCGCAAGCGGGCTGTTCCCGCAGTACGCAGCCGCTGCATTCAACAAAAACGCCTTCGATGCCAAGACCATGGCCGATGCCTACAAGGCGCTCGGTATTGCGGCGCCGGTCGAGAGCAAGAGTGTCACGCTGCAAGCGCCGGACATTGCCGAGAATGGTGCGGTAGTGCCGATTGCTGCGGCGACGACGCTCGCCGGTGTCAAGCAGTTCCTGTTTCTGGTCGAGAAGAACCCGAGCGTGTTGATCGCAGCGTTTAACCTCAGCGACGGCATGGAAGCCAATATTTCGACCCGGACCAAGATGGGTCAAACCTCGGACGTTTATGCCGTCGCCGTCATGAACGACGGCAAGGTGTTCTACGCCAAAAAAGAGGTCAAGGTCACGCTCGGTGGTTGTGGCGGCTAGTTCAATATCAGGAGACAAGACATGGCAGATCCAATGCGCATACGCGCCCAGATGGCCGGCAGCAACGCAACGGTTCGCGTACTGATGGCACACGAAATGGAGACCGGTCAGCGTCGCGACGCAGCCGGCAAGGTGATACCGGCCTGGCATATCACGGAAGTCACGGCGACTCACAATGGCAAAGCGGTGCTGAGCGCTGAATGGGGACCCGGTGTCGCGAAGAATCCGTTCCTGCAGTTCAGCCTCAAGGGCGCCAAGATCGGAGACAAGGTCAGTATCAGCTGGAAAGACAACCACGGCGACAGCCGTACCGACGAAGCCACGGTAGCCGGAACATGAAGGCCGACAAGTCGCTCATGGGTGGGTTGCTTTTCTGCCTGGCGCTGGCTCCAGCTACGGCTCAGAAGACCAGTGCCGACCAGATTGCCGAGTACCGCGCCATGCTGCAGGATGGCAATCCGGCCGACCTGTTCGAGGCCAAAGGCGAAGATCTGTGGAAACACAAGCGTGGCCCGAAAAACGCGTCGCTCGAGCAGTGCGATCTGGGCAAGGGGGCGGGTGTCGTGAAGGGGACGTTTGTTGAGCTGCCGCGCTATTTCGGCGACAGCGCCAAGGTGCAGGATCTGGAGTCGCGTCTGCTGACCTGCATGGAAACGCTGCAGGGCCTGAACGCTGCGGACATTGCTAAAACGCCCTTTGGCAAGGGCGAACAAAAGAACATGACGGCACTGGCGACCTGGATTGCCGCCGAGTCGCGCGGTCTGAAGTTCAATCTGCCGCAGGCCCAGCCGCAGGAGAAAGTGTTTTATGAGGTCGGCAAGCGCCTGTTCTTTCAGCGCGGCGGCTCGCACGACTTCTCCTGTGCGTCCTGTCATGGCGAAGAAGGCAAGCGCATTCGGATGCAGGAGTTACCGAATCTGACGAAGAACCCGGGCGACGGTGTCGGCGTGGCCGCCTGGCCCGCCTACCGCGTCTCCAGTGGGCAGATGTGGGGCATGCAGCAGCGCCTGAACGACTGTTACCGCCAGCAGCGCTTCCCCTATCCCGGTTTCGCCAGCGATGCCACGGTGGCGCTGGCGGTTTACCTCGGTGTCAACAGCCAGGGTGCGCTGTCGATTGCACCGGCCATCAGGCGCTAGGAGCATCATGACAAAACAGTTCAAACTGACACTTCTGCTGGGCGCTGTGGCCAGCGCGCTGGCCGCTTGCGCCAGCGCACCCAGCGCCAGTGATCTCGACCAACTGACGCGTGACATCGTCAAGGCATCTTTTCGCGACGAGGGCATCGTCAAGGCGTCCGTTCTCGATGCCGACGAGACCAGCCGCGCCTGCAGCGCGGCGGACGTGGCTGGCAAGCCACTGGACGCAATGACGACCAAGGCGATCGAGGCGATCAATCTCAAGACCGTGAAATGGCCCAGCAATGGCAAGTTTCTGGGTGATTGGCGAAAAGGTGAAGTACTGGCGCAAAGCGGGCGTGGGCGCACCTGGACCGACGACGCCAAGACCGCCAACGGTGGCAACTGCTACAACTGCCATCAAATTGACAAGCAGGAGATTTCCTTCGGCACCATCGGTCCGAGCCTCTACAACTACGGCAAGCTGCGGGGCGTGACCGACCCGGCCAGTGCAGCCGCCAGGCCGATCGTGGAATACACCTGGGGCAAGGTCTGGAACAGCAAGGCCTACAACGCCTGTTCCAATATGCCACGTGCCGGCCACATGGGCATCCTGAACGAGGCGCAGGTTGCCGATATCCTGGCGCTGCTGCTGGACCCGAAATCCCCGGTTAACCAATGAATTTGACCCGGCGCGAGTTCGTCCAGTTGCTGGGGGCCGGCAGCATGGCGGGTCTGGGCCTGGCGACATACGCCGAGGCCGATGCCGCCACGGCATCCAAGGGCTTGTACGATATCCCGCGATTTGGCAATGTGTCGTTCCTGCACATGACCGATTGCCACGCGCAGCTCAAGCCGATTCACTTTCGCGAACCCAGCGTGAATATCGGCATCGGACCAATGAAGGGCCAGTTGCCGCATCTGGTCGGCGAGCATCTGTTGAAAGTAGCGGGGGTGCGCGCCGGTAGCGCCGAGGCGCATGCGCTGAGCTGTCTGGATTTCGAAAAGGCAGCGCTGCGCTACGGCAAGGTCGGCGGCTTTGCCCATCTGGCGACGCTGGTCAAGCGCCTGAAGGCGAGCCGACCCGGAGCCTTGCTGCTGGACGGCGGCGACACCTGGCAGGGTTCGGCCACCGCCTTGTGGACCCAGGGTCAGGACATGGTCGATGCCTGCAAGCTGCTTGGCGTCGACATCATGACAGGCCACTGGGACTTCACGCTGGGCATGCAGCGGGTCCAGGAAATCGTCGAAAAGGACTTCGCCGGCAAGATCGATTTTGTCGCCCAGAACATCCGGACCAAGGACTTTGGTGACCCCGTTTTCAAGCCCTATGTGATGCGTGAAATCAATGGCGTGCCGTGTGCCATCATCGGTCAGGCCTTTCCCTACACGCCAATCGCCAACCCGCGCTATATGGTGGCCGACTGGACCTTCGGTATCCAGGAAGAGAACCTGCAGAAAGTGATCGAAGAGGTGCGTGGCAAGGGCGCCGAGGTGGTGCTGCTGCTCAGCCACAATGGCATGGACGTGGACCTGAAGATGGCCAGCCGCGTCAGCGGCATCGACGCCATCCTGGGAGGTCACACGCACGACGGCATACCGGTGGCCAGGCTGGTGAGCAACCCGGGCGGCAAGACCATCGTCACCAATGCCGGCTCCAACGCCAAGTTCCTGGGCCTGCTGGACCTCGATGTCAAGAACAAAAAGGTGCGCGACTTCCGCTACCGACTGTTGCCGGTGTTCGCCAACATGCTGCCCCCCGACCGCGACATGGAGTCGCTTGTCACCAGGGTGCGCGCGCCCTATGAAGCCAGACTGGCCGAAAAGCTGGCCATCACCGAGGGCACGCTGTACCGCCGCGGCAACTTCAATGGCACTGGCGATCAGTTGTTGCTGGATGCCTTGATGGAAGTGCAAGGGGCCGACCTCGCCTTCTCGCCGGGCTTTCGCTGGGGCACCACGCTGTTGCCGGGGCAGGCCATCACGCGCGAG
>JBBQZA010000176.1:0-8110 GCA_038208175.1 Burkholderiales bacterium | reverse complement strand
GGCCAGCAGATTCGTGCGCATCGCAAGGCGCTGCGCGTCAGCGCCACTGTAGCGGCTGAGGCCGCCGGCATGTCACGCGTGACTTTGCACAGAATTGAAAACGGCGAACCATCCGTCACCATGGGCGCGTACCTCAACGCCATGGCTGCGTTGGGTCTGGATTTAGGCATTGTCACACCAGTCAAGCTACCCGCCGATATTCCCGTCCGCATTCATCTCATGGACTACCCGCAACTCAAACAGCTCGCCTGGCAGGTGCATGGCACAAATGATTTGACACCGGTCGAGGCACTGGGCATCTATGAGCGCAACTGGCGCCATCTGGATTTGCAGGCGATGGAGTTACGGGAGCGGCATCTGGTCGATGCACTGCGCCTTGCACTTGGAGAAACTCGCAGCGATGTATGAACGGCCGCATCACCAGCGGATTGCACAAGTGCTGCATGCCCTCAACGGCCCAATGCTGCGAGAAAACAAATGTCTGTTCGGTGGCGGTACCGTCATTGCCCTGCGGTATGGTGAATTTCGCGAGTCGGTTGATATCGACTTTCTGGTGTCTGATGTCGGCAGCTATCGCACACTGCGCCAGTTGCTAACTGGCCCACAGGGCATTGCGCCGATCATCCGTGGGGGTGCTGCGCCATTGATCCAACTACGCGATGTGCGGGCCGATCAGTACGGCATACGGACGATGTTGCAAGTGGCGGAGCAAGCGTTCAAGTTTGAAATTGTCCTTGAAGGACGCATCGAACTGGCGAGCCCGAACTCCAGCGATGAGGTCTGTGGTATCGCTACCCTGACACCGCTTGACATGGTCACGAGCAAGCTGCTGGCCAACTCTGATCGATGGGGTGACGACGGTGTATTCAGTCGGGACCTGATCGATCTGGCCATGATGAGCCCATCGCTTAATTTGTTGCGACCAGCCGTGGCAAAGGCCGAGCGGGCCTATGGTCAGTCGATACTTCAGGATCTGGAAAGAGCAATCAACAAGGTGCAAACCCGCCATGGCTGGCTGGAGCGCTGCATGCAGGCCATGGCCATGAAATTGCCCAAGGCGGTGCTGTGGCAGAAGATTCGTGCGTTGCGGCGACTGCTGCCTTGACTGGCACTGCACACACCATGATAAAAAGACGGAATGCTGGCAATTCACCGTGGTGAAGTCTTGCGCGAATCTGTTTCATACGGTTTGGCGGTAAAAGATTCAGATATATGGCATTGTGTGGGCGGGAGTACTCGGGCTTTAACCCGGAACACTCCGGCCGTAACCCGGAGCACTCCGGCGCGGCACTCAGTTCCGCGAATGTCCCCCGCCTACGGCTCCTCCTTGATTTCGCTGCACTGAGCGCCGCACCGTAGTGCTCTTGCGGGGTGATTTGCGGTATGCGCGCCAACAACGCGTGTTGCCAGCGAGTTTGGGTGGGCGACGCAGCGAAATCAAGGCGGAGCGACGGGCGAGGCCCGTTGCGGGGGACATTTGCGGCGTCGCCCACCCGAGCTCGCTGGCTTGCCACTAAGCTAACGTTACCCCAGCTCCTGGATTTTGAAGGCGACTTGGTCTGAAAGCACCAACAGATTGATCTACCAAAACAGTAGCATTCTGTCTTCTTAAATCAGCTCCGCAATCAACTCAATCTCCACACAGGCACCGAGCGGAATCTGCGCCACACCGAAGGCGCTGCGGGCGTGCGCGCCTTGGGCTCCAAACACTTGTCCGAACAGTTCACTGGCGCCGTTGGTTACCAGATGCTGTTCGGTGAAATCGCCGGTAGAGTTAACCAGCGACATGAGTTTGACGATGCGTTTGACCCGGTTCAGATCGCCGACCGCAGCGTGCAAAGTTCCCATCAGGTCGATGGCAATGGCGCGGGCCGCCGCCTGGCCTTCTGCGGTGCTCATGTTTTTGCCCAGTTGCCCAACCCAGGGTTTGCCGTCCTTCTTGGCGATGTGGCCGCTCAAGAAAACCAGATTGCCGGTTTGCACAAAGGGCACGTAGGCGGCTGCGGGAGCGGCGACGGGGGGCAGCGTGATGTTGAGTTCAGTCAACTTGGCATAGACGGTCATGGTGTTTCCTTTACGGGTGAGATGATTGGAATGGACGGCTAATTCTGCGATTGTGATTGCATCTGGTACTGTGTGGCGCCTGTGACCACCGATTCCACCGTCACACCAACCGTCAAGGTATGGCTGGCACCGCCGTGGATGACGCCGCGGATTGGCGATACATCGGAAAAATCGCGGCCAATGGCCAGTGTTATGTAGTCTTCACCCGGTGCGTGCCAGCCTGAGCGGTTGTTGGTCGGGTCCAGATGACACCAACGGTCCTGCACCGGCAAGTCAGGCAGATACACCGACACCCAGGCATGCGAGGCATCACTGCCTTTGAGCTTGACCGTGCCGGGTGCCGGCTCGGTCAGCAAATAACCGCTGACGTAGCGTGCCGCGATGCCCATGCTGCGCAAGCAGGCAATCATGATGTGAGCGAAATCCTGGCACACCCCTTTGCGCTGGGCCAACGCAGTCAAAGCCGGTGTATTCACTTGTGTGCTCTGGCTCTCGTAGACAAAATCGGTGTGAATGCGTTGCATCAGGTCGTTGGCCGCTGCGAGCACCCCTATGCCCGGCGCGAAACTGCGCCGGGCATAGGCGGCGAACTCAGACTCTCGTGGACAGAAGGGGGACGGGAAAACAAATTCGCTAGCGCTGTCATAAGCCCGGTCCGACCGGTACCGGAACATCTCCCGGGTTTGCTCCCAGCCGATGCTGCTGGGGGGCAAAGCGCGACTCACGGTATTGACCATACTTCGAGCCACGACCTCGAGCACCGTATGGGGTGTTTGCAGCGAGAAAAAACAGCGTGCGTTGCCAAAAACATCCAGTGTCTCGCTCATTTGAGCCGGCGTCGGGCTGACAGCCAGCGAATGGCTCAGAAGCTGCTGATAGGCGCTGCTGAGCGGCTGCAGATAGGCCATGTGCTGCGCCGTTTCGGCTGCAGATAGGCCATGTGCTGCGCCGTTTCGACTGCAGGCTCATAGACATAGCGGGTTTCATGGGTAATTTGCAGCTTCACGAGGTGCCCAGGCTGTAATTGGTTTGCGTTGCGTGCGTGAAATAGGTGGCGCTGATTTCCTCCGAAACCTGATAAGCCGCGTTGCTAGATTGCTCCAACAACTCGTTCAAAGCAAAGAAGTAGCCGTTCGGACTGCCGTCGGACTGGGCTTCACACAGTTGCTCCAGACTCAGTAGCGAGGGGTCTGGCACCTTCAATGACAGGGCACTGAGTTTGTTGGGTTCGCTGCCGGCCAGCTTGGCCAGGCGTCCGCGCAGGGTGTGGGCGACCCATGCCAATGATCGGGGGTTGTCGTTCTCCAGCACCAGCAAATCGATCAGGACAGCCAGGTCGTGGCTTTGCTGGTAGCGGGCATGAAAAGTGATGGTGCTGTCAAACAGTTCAACCATGGCTTCAAAGCCGCCAGCGCTGTGCACCGAGCCGGTTTCAAGACCACGAAACAGGGCGTTTGCCAGGAAAGCCAAACGTTCGATGTGGCGACCGACGCTGAGCAGGCGCCAGCCGTCGTCGCGCGTCATGCGGTCGGTCTGCGCGCCGGTGATGGCCGCCATGTGGTCGCTGGTCTGTTTCAGTATCTGCAGGGCCGTCAGCGATGAATAGTCGCCGCTCAGACCGTGTTCGGCGCAGCGCCTGGACAACTCGTCTTCAGCGTGCACGATCATCCGCCAATGCTCCTGCGACAGACGTTCGCGCACTGACGACGCTGTCATCTTGAGGGCACGCAGGTAGTAGCCCACGCTGGTGGCCCCGTCGCGGCTACCCAGGCTGGAGATCAACGAGCGTTCAAAAGTGCGGCGCGACTGCGGCAACGGTGCAATGCTCGGCAAGACCAGGGTATTGGCCACGGCCATTTTGCTGAGCCATGCCAGCAACGGCGGCAAGGATTGTTCGTCCCCGTTGAGGCACTCCAATGTCAGACGCGCCAGACGGATGGCGTTCTCGGTGCGTTCGGTGTAGCGGCCCAGCCAGAACAGGTTTTCAGCAGCGCGGCTGGTGACCAGTCTTTTACGCTGTGCCAGCGAGGGCGGTGTCAGGTGCGGCTGCAGCAGCGTCGTTTGATCCACTTCGCCACGCGTCAGCGCCCAGACATCGGCGCTGCTGCTGCCTTTTTGCATGGAGGCAATGTCTGCTCCGCCGCCGGCCACGCGCGCCAGTCCGCCGGGTAGCACGCGCCAGGACAGTTTACCGTCAGAGACAGCAAACACCCGCAAGGTGACAGAACGTGCCAGCACCTTTCCGGTTGCGCCAGCGGACGCATCGGCATTGGCATTGGCATCCGGTACCCCTGCTTGCCAGGTCGGCATTTGCGACAAGGGGAGGTGGACCTGGACTGTGTGCTCCTCGCTGTGACGCCGAATGCGGTCGACCCATTCGTCGAGCTCACGCTCCGGCAGGGCTTCTTCCAGCGCCGAGCGCTCGCCGCACCACCAGGTGGACGAGGCTGGCAGCTTCAGTTCTTCGCCCAGCAAATGGCGCGACAAAGCAGGCAAAAATCCCAGCAAGGCAGGCGACTCCAGAAACGCCGAGCCTGGCGCATTGGCCACCAGCACATTGCCGGCGCGGATCGCCTGCAACAGGCCGGGCACGCCCAGCGTCGAATCGGGTCGCAACTCCAGCGGGTCCAGGTACTCGTCATCGACGCGTTTGAGCAGACCGTGCACTGCGACCAGGCCTTTGAGGGTTTTGAGGTACAGGCGTTCATCGCGCACGATCAGGTCGTTACCCTCAACCAGCGTCAATCCCAGATAACGGGCCAGATAGGCATGCTCAAAGTAGGTTTCGTTGTAAGGGCCGGGCGTGAGCAGCGCCAGGTGCGAGTCCGCTCCGGCCGGGCTCATTTGCTTCAAGCTGTCCATCAGTGCCCGGTAGGTAGCGGCCAGGCGCTGCACGCGCAGCGCCTGAAAGGCTTCTGGAAACTGGTTCGAGATGGCCAGCCGATTCTCCAGCAAATAGCCCAGACCGGAGGGTGCCTGGCAGCGCTGATTGAGCACCCACCAGTTGCCGTCCGGTCCGTGCGCCAGATCGAAGGCGGCGATGTGCAGATGGGTGCCTCCGACCGGCGAAACACCGTGCATGGCGCGTAAGTAGCCAGGGTGTCCCTGCACCAGAGCCGGCGGCAGAAAGCCCAGTCGAAGCAATTGCTGAGGTCCGTAAACATCGCTGATGATGCACTCCAGCAGCCGCATGCGTTGCAGTACACCGGCTTCAATCTGATGCCAGCTGTCTGGCTCGATCAGCAGCGGAAACAGATCGAGTGACCCGGGACGTTGCGGTCCGCCTTCATCGGTGTAGCCGTTATAAGTGACACCGTTGTCGCGAATCTGACGCTGCAGGCTGATCCAGCGCTGGCTCAGTTCGCGCTCGCGCTCGGTCGACAATGCATCGAAGAACTGTTGCCATGGCGCTGTCAACGACCGCTCACCGGCAAGCACTGCTCCCCGCAATTCATCGAAGTGCGCCGCGCCAGCCCTGCAGGCGCTCGTCAAGGTCGGCAAGTCGCCAGTCTCAGAGGGCCCAGAAGAAGGAGGGGAGTGGAATGCGTCGTTCACCAGGACAGAGTATGCCAGCGCGCCGACTCTGCCACGCCAAGCAAGGTAAGATGCGCGCCCGTCAACGCGTTAATTGATCCCCCATCTATCATCCGTAAAGAGGTATCCCTTGAAAATCCAACGTCTGTTGCTTCCCTTTGTGCTGCTTATCGGCTTGCTGCTGGGCGCTTGCTCGCGGCAGGACTCGACCCAAACGGCAGGCCAGGCAAAGCGTGAAGTATCTCTGGCTGCAGTGGCGGCCGAGGCCAAGGGATTTTCGGTCGGTTCCCTGATGAGTGCGAATACGGTCTATGTTTTCTTTGACAGCCAGTGTTCCCATTGTGGACATTTGTGGCAGGCGTCCGAAGCGCTGCAGAATAAAGTCAAGTTTGTCTGGATTCCGGTCGGCATGATCAACGCCATCAGTGCGGCCCAGGGGGCCGCCTTGCTAACTGCGGTCAACCCCGCTGCCTTGATGGCCGAGCACGAAGCGTCCTTTCTGGCTGGCAAGGGTGGTATTTCGGCGTCCAGCAGCGTACCGACAGAGATTGAACAGGCGATCAAGAACAATACCAAAATACTGAACAGTTTTGGTGCCGAAGCGGTGCCTTTTGTGGTCGCCAAGAACCTGAAGACCGGTCAGACTGTGAGTAGGGACGGTGCCATGAGCAGCGCAGCCCTGGCTGCATTTTTAGGCGTGGAGTTGCAGTGATGATGAGCTCTGAGGCCGACTCTGGCGTCCCTTCGCCAGCCGACATCGGCAACCCTGAGCTTGCGCCGAAGCCGGTTGAGTCTCAAGCCGCCAAGGGCGACCGTCGCCAATCGGTACAGCCGGTGCTGGAAAAGCTGTTCGAGCTTTATCCCAAGCTGTTTGGTGCCGAGTTCCTGCCACTGAAACTGGGCGTTTTTCAGGATCTGCTGACCACCCATCCCGAGCATTTTGAGCGCGCCGGCCTGAAAGCCGCACTGGCGGTGCACACACGTTCCACGCCCTACCTGAAAAGTGTTGCAGCCGGCAAGCCGCGCCACAACCTGCAAGGCGAAGCGCTGGAGGCCGTCGCACCCGAGCATGTTTATCTGGCTTTGCTGGAGTTGTTCCGGCGTCGGCAGGGTCGCGGTCCGCAGGACCTTCGACCCAAGCTGCGCAAGCAATTGATGGCCGCTTTCGATGCGTCTGGCTTGACGCGGCAAGATTACTTGTCCCGCGTGCAGAGCGACGATGCACAGGCCAACAGCCTGCTGGAGGAGGCCTTCGCCGAGCGGGATCAACAGCTGGCCCGACAGGAAGCGCTGCTGATAGCCTTCAGGAGCAGCGGCAAAAGCGTTGCCGAGTTTGCCGACATGTACGGTCTGGACCCGCGCGACGTTAGTCGGTCGTTGCCGCACGTTCGCAGTAATGATCGAGGCGCTGTACAGTCAGCTGTGCCAAGCCGCATCCCTAAAGGAGAACCCCAGATGCAAACCGAGCGCGAATTTACAGGTCTGCAATTACGTTCGCTGGTTACGCCAGACGGCGAACTCGAATTGTCGTTGCCAACTGTTGTGACGCCGCAACCGGAGTCTGATCAGGTGGTGGTGCGGATCGAAGCAGCGCCCATCAATCCTTCCGATATCGGCTTGCTGTTCGGAGCCGCCGACATGAGCAGCGCCAGAGCGACAGGAACGACCGAGCAACCGGTTGTCAGCGCCGGTATTCCAGAACGAGCCATGAAAGGCATGGCCGGCAGGGTAGGGCAGTCCATGCCGGTGGGCAACGAGGGTGCAGGTGTCGTGGTTGCCGCCGGCTCGTCCGAGGCGGCGCAGGCACTGCTGGGCAAGCATGTGGCCGTCCTGGGTGGCGCCATGTACTCTCAATACCGCTGTCTTGCAGCGGACCAGTGCCTGTTGTTGCCAGACGGTGCCACTTCGGCCGACGGGGCCTCCTGCTTTGTCAACCCGCTGACGGCCTTGGGCATGGTCGAAACCATGCGCCGGGAAGGACATCGCGCGCTGGTCCATACGGCCGCCGCTTCCAACCTCGGACAAATGCTCAATCGCATCTGCATTCAGGATGGGGTCAGCCTGGTCAACATCGTTCGCAAGCAGGAACAAGAGGACTTGCTGCGGGCACTGGGTGCGGGCCACGTCTGCAACGCCAACTCTGCCAACTTTGTGGAAGACCTGATCTGCGCTTTGGAGGCCACAGGCGCGACGATTGCGTTTGACGCCACCGGCGGCGGCAAGCTGGCCGGTCAAATCCTTGGTTGCATGGAGGCCGCGTTGAACCGGTCGGCCAAGGAATACAGCCGCTATGGCTCGACGACCCACAAACAGGTTTACATCTATGGCGGCCTGGACACCGGACCGACCGAGTTCAACCGGAATTTCGGAATGTCCTGGAGCATGGGTGGCTGGCTCTTGTTCCCGTTCCTGCAGAAGATCGGACCGGTCGCCACCCAGGCGCTCAAGGCCCGAGTGGCCGCCGAGCTGAAAACGACGTTCAAGAGCAGCTACTCAAAAGAAGTATCACTGG
>JBBQZA010000175.1:0-8138 GCA_038208175.1 Burkholderiales bacterium | reverse complement strand
TACATGCGCGGTCAGGCGCGCGACTACGACCAATGGGCGCGGCTCACCGGCGATGACGCCTGGTCCTGGAACCAGGTGCTGCCGTATTTCAAGCTGCACGAAGATCATTACAAAGGCGCCAATGCGTCGCACGGAGCGCGTGGTGTGGCGCCGGAGCTGATGAGCGACGCGTCCACTGCGTATCGTCGCCTGCTGCGCCATCACAACGCCGGTGGCGAGTGGCGAGTCGAAAAGCAGCGCTTGCGCTGGGATGTGCTGGACGCTTTCTCCCAGGCCGCACAGCAGGTCGGCATTGTCGCTACAGATGACTTCAATGGGGGCAACAATGAGGGCGTCGGCTATTTCGAGGTGAATCAGAAACAAGGCTGGCGCTGGAGCACCTCGAAAGCTTTTTTGCGCCCCACCTGTTATGGGCGACCGAACTTCGAGATGTGGACTTCGGCCCAGGTCTCCAAGTTGTTGCTCGAAACACAGCCCGATGGCAGTCAGCGCTGCACTGGCGTGCAGGTCTGGGACAACAGCGCAATGGTCAGCGCCAGCGCCAGCGCCGAGGTGATTCTGAGCGCTGGCAGCATCGGGTCACCGCAGATTCTGCAGCTCTCCGGTATTGGCCCGGCAGCCCTGCTGCAAAGGCACGGCATTGGCGTGCAGCAGGACGCCCCGGGGGTGGGTGCCAACTTGCAGGATCACTTGCAGATTCGTGCCGTGTTCAAGGTGCAAGGCGTCAAGACGCTCAATACGCAGGCCAACTCGCTGTGGGGCAAAGCCATGATTGGCCTGGAATACGCGCTCAGGCGCAGCGGACCGATGAGCATGGCGCCGTCGCAACTTGGCGCCTTTACGCGCAGCGACCCGGCACAGCCCTATCCCAACATCGAGTACCACGTGCAGCCGCTTAGCCTGGAGGCTTTTGGCGAGCCGCTGCACAGTTTCAATGCTTTCACGGCCAGTGTTTGCAATCTGAATCCGACCAGCCGTGGCTCAGTTGGCATCAAGAGCAGCGATTTTGCACAGGCGCCGGCGATTGCGCCGAATTACCTCAGCACCGAGGCGGACCGCAAAGTGGCCGCTGATTCCCTGCGCCTGACGCGCCGCATTGTGGCGCAACCGGCGTTGGCCAAATACCAGCCGCTGGAGTTCAAGCCGGGCGTCCAGTTTCAGACCGATCAGGAATTGGCCCGCCTGGCCGGCGATATCGCCACCACCATTTTTCACCCGGTGGGCACGACCAGGATGGGCGCCGCCGACGACCTGCTGGCAGTCGTTGACTCGCGCTTAAGGGTGCGTGGCAAAGGCGGCGTGATTGCCGGCCTGCGGGTTGTCGATGCCGGTGTGATGCCGACCATCACCAGTGGCAACACCAATTCGCCGGCGTTGATGATTGCCGAAAAGGCGGCACAGTGGATTGCCGAGGACGCGCTGGTCCCGTAAAGGGTAAATCCTCAAAGGGTAAGCCCTGATGCGGCAGCCGGACTTGGCGTGTAAATTTGCGCCAACCTCGACGACCAACGCGTCGGTTGAAGAAGAAGGACCGTGGAGACAGCCCACAAGGCACAAAAACGAACAAAGGCACCGCTATCCCCGGTGCCTTTTTTTTATGGGGTTGGCGGTGGCCAGTGGACGTCGGCCAATAGGCGGGGTTTGCCGATCGGCGCTGGTGCTTGCGCTTTTTGCACCGCTGCGATGTCTGCCACGCTGGGGTACTGGCCGAGGAGCCAATAATCGAAAATGCGGCGTGCGATCGGCGCCGCATTCTGCGAACCAAATCCGGCATTTTCAACCACCATGGCGAGCGCAATTTTGGGCTCTTCAACCGGCGCAAAAGCGGTAAACAGTGCATGGTCGCGGTAGCGCTCCTCGATTCGGGAGGCGTTGTATTTTTCGTTCTGTTTGATCTGAATCACTTGGGCCGTACCGGTCTTGCCACCGCTGGTGTAGCCTGCGCCGCGGAAGGCGGCGGCCGATGTGCCCTCGATGTTGACGCCCACCAGCGCGTTCTTGATGACGGCAATATTGGCCGCTTTGGCAATGACTTCGCCGATCACTTCATGGCTCGTGCTGGTCGGTGCATGCGTCAGGATGTCGACCACCTCCTTGACCAGATGCGGCTTCATTTTCCCGCCGTCGTTGGCCAATGTGGCCGTCGCCGAGGCCAACTGCAGCATGGTGAAATTGTTATAGCCCTGACCGATGCCCAGCGAGATGGTTTCACCGGCATACCATTTTTGCTGGTCGGCGCGTCGGTAGGCCTTGCGTTTCCATTCGGTGGAAGGCAGCAGGCCGCGTACCTCGCCGAAAATGTCGATGCCGGTCAGTTCGCCAAAGCCGAAGCGCTGCATCTGGTCATGGATGGTGTCCACGCCCAGGTCGTTGGCCAGCATGTAGTAGTAGGTGTCGCAGGAATGGACGATGGACTGGTACATGTTGACCGTCCCGTGCCCACCCTCCTTGTCATCGCGAAAGCGATGGCTGCCGAACATGTAATAGCCGGGGTCATAAATCGTTTGCTCTGGTCTGCGCGTTCCGGTTTCCAGCGCCGCCAGGGCCATGAAGGGTTTGTAGGTGGAGCCCGGCGGGTAGGTGCCGCGCAGCGCACGGTTGAGCAGCGGCTTGTCGGGAGATTCGTTCAGCGTCTGCCAGTTTTCGCTGTCAATGCCCTCAACAAACAGGTTTGGATCAAAGGTCGGTTTGCTGACAAAGGCCAGGATCTCGCCGGTCTTGGGATCCATCGCCACCAGTGCGCCACGGCGATCACCGAACAGTTCCTCGATCATATGCTGCAAGCGGATGTCGATCGACAACTTCACCGTGTTGCCCGGTGTTGCCGGACTGCTGGCCAACGTGCGCATGGCACGACCGCCGGCAGATGTTTCTACCGATTCGACGCGGGTGCTGCCGTGCAACTGGTTCTCAAAGCTCTGTTCGATGCCGAGTTTGCCGATATATTCGGTACCCCGGTAGTTGGCCTGGTCCTCCGAATCTTCAAGGGTTTCCTTCTCGGCTGGATTGATGCGTCCGATGTAACCTATGACATGGCTCGCCAATTCGCCATAGGGGTAGTTGCGAAACAGTCGTGCCTTGATTTCAACGCCCGGAAAGCGAAAGCGCTGGGCAGCAAATTTGGCCACCTCCTCATCGCTGAGGCGGGTGCGCAAGGGCAGCGATTCGAAGCTTTTTGATTCATCCAGCAGTTTCTTGAAGCGACGCCGGTCGCGCGGCGTGATGTCCAGGATTTGCGACAAGTCTTCGATCGTTTGTTCCAGGTTCACTATTTTGGAGGGTGTGACTTCAAGCGTGTAGGCCGAGTAATTGCTGGCCAGCACGATGCCGTTGCGGTCCAGGATCAGCCCCCGGTTGGGCACGACGGGAACAATCGCGGTGCGGTTGCTTTCTGCTTGTTCCAGCAGATCCTCATGCCGCACCAGTTGCAGGTAGGTCAATCTGGCGGCGATCAGCAAAAAACAGACCGTCACGACCATGCTGGCCACCAGAACGCGGCCCCGAAAGCGGGACAGTTCGGCCTCAACGTTGCGCAGCTCAGTCATGAACGCCGCCGCGCCTGGCCGCCCCAAGCAAGGCAGGCCCCCTTGGGGGGCAGCGTAGTACACGAAGTGACCAGCGTGGGGGCCATGCGCCGCCGCGCCGGGCCGCCCCAAGCAAGGCAGGCCCACTTGGGGGGCAGAGCAGTACACAAAGTGACAAACGTGGGGGCCATATCACAGAGGTCTGTGCGCATCAGGGTTAGGCGAGCGTCTTTGCGGCGCCAGCAAAATCACGCTGATGACGGGCCACAGCAGCGACTCCAGGACTGGTGCCAGCAGCAGCAGAAAGCCCGGAAAGGCAGCACCCGCAATCAGGCGAACCATCAGTTCAATGCTGTGCGAAGCTGCAAAAAGGGGAAAAACCTGAAACGCTTGCGACGGCACGCTGAACCAGAGCAGGCGCCGATGGATCGCGATGGCGAAGAAACTCAGCACTGTGTAGGCCAGCGCATGCTGCCCCAGCAGTGCACCCTGATGGACATCCATGACGACGCCAAAAAAGAAGGCGACACCGATGCCGATGCGAAGCGGTTGATGAATACTCCAGAACACCAGCACCAGAGCCAAAAAGTCTGGCGTCCAGGCCGCGCGTCCGAACAGGCCCATATTCTGCAGCAGGTTGAGACCCAAGGCCGCCAGCAAACTACCCAGGATGAAGAAGGGATTGGCCGGCAGCAACAGCTGATGGCCCGGGCGCATGATCATTTTCTGCTCCCCTTCCTGGCCGGAACCGGGACCGGTTCGGGTGCGGGTCGGATCGCAATCTGGTTGATCATCGGTTTCAGCACCAGGACATGACTGACCCCTGAGACAAGTGCCAGTGGCCGACAGCTGATGCGGGCGAAGGCCGAGTCAACCCTGCGTTCAACTTTTTCCACCCTGGCAACTGGCAGGCCCGCCGGGTAGATGCCGTCAACGCCGCTGGTGGTCAACAGGTCTCCGGCCTGTACGTCGGCGTTGGCGGCCATGTAACGCAGTTCCAGCGCATTGGCACGCAAAATCGGGTCGCCAAAAGCCACAGCACGTGCTCCGGTACGGGTATTGAGCACGGGAATGGCCTGATCGCGGTCGGTGACCAGCGTCACTTCGCTAACCATCGGATAGACCCTTGTCACTTGCCCTAACACGCCATTTTCATCCAGCACCGGCGAGCCGGCCAGTACGCCTTCGAGTCCACCCCGGTCAATAATCACTTTGCGCGTGTAGGGGTCGGCCGTGTCATACAAGACCTGTGCCGCCTGCCCGGTCGCAGACAAGCTGTCGCGCAGCGCCAGCAGCTGACGCAGGCGGGAATTTTCAAGCGTTAGTTGTTCCACCTGATTGGCGCGCTGCGACTGAACTTCGAGCTTGCGGTGCGCCGCTTCTTCGCGCTGCTGGGTCGCCTTCAGCGATTCAAAATACTGGGCCCCACCCTGAACCCACAACACCGGTCGCAGGGCGAGCCATTGCACCGGGTACAAGACGGTGGCAACCACCACCCGCAACGGGCGCACCATTTCGAAACGGGCGTCGGCCACCATCAGGAACAGGGCCAACGCACTAAAGAACGTGAGTTTGGACAGGGCCGAAGGACCCTGCCTGAAAAAGGGCGGGGGAGTACTGTCCAGCGTACCAAGCGGCATCGCTGCACCCGTGACTTATTCGCTGGTGAAAATGGAGCCCAGGCGCTCCATCCGCTCCAACGCGATTCCGCAGCCGCGCACGACACAGGTAAGAGGATCTTCGGCCACCAGGACCGGCAGGCCGGTTTCTTCCGCCAACAGGCGGTCCAGATCACGCAGCAGCGCGCCGCCGCCGGTCAGCATCATGCCGCGGTCGGCAATGTCGGCGCCCAATTCGGGCGGGGTTTGTTCCAGCGCGTTCTTGACCGCCGACACAATGTTGTTGATCGGATCGGTCAGTGCTTCCAGAATCTCGTTGCTGGAAATCGTGAAGCTGCGCGGCACACCCTCCGACAAATTGCGGCCACGGACTTCCATCTCGCGCACTTCACTGCCGGGAAAGGCCGATCCGATGGTCTTCTTGATCGATTCGGCGGTGGGTTCGCCGATCAGCATGCCGTAATTGCGCCGGATGTAATTGATGATGGCCTCGTCAAACTTGTCGCCGCCGACGCGGACACTGCCTTTGTAGACCATGCCGCCGAGCGAGATGACGCCAACCTCGGTGGTGCCGCCGCCGATGTCCACCACCATCGAACCGCTGGCCTCGCTGATCGGCAGGCCGGCACCGATGGCAGCCGCCATCGGCTCTTCGATCAGATAGACGTCCCGGGCGCCGGCACCGAGCGCCGATTCGCGAATGGCGCGGCGCTCCACCTGGGTCGAGCCGCACGGCACGCAGATGATGATGCGCGGACTCGGGCGGAAGATCGAGCGTGGATGCACCATCTTGATGAACTGCTTGAGCATCTGCTCGGTGACGGTGAAGTCGGCAATCACACCGTCTTTCATGGGCCGGATAGCCTCGATATTGCCGGGCACCTTGCCTAACATCGCCTTGGCTTCTTTGCCGACCGCCTGAATTGTCTTCTTGCCTTGCGGGCCGCCCTCGTGGCGGATCGCGACGACCGACGGCTCATCAAGCACAATGCCCTTGTCACGCACGTAAATCAGGGTGTTGGCGGTGCCAAGGTCAATCGCCAGGTCAGTGGAGAAGTACTGACGGAAAGCTCCAAACATTAAGAATCCTCTCGGGTATGACAGGCGAGCCGGGCCGCCATCACCCCATTGACAGTTTATATAGCGTACGCGTCTGGCCGAAAGCTGCAATGCCGCAGACTTCGAGCCAAAGGCGAGATAATACTCTATCCCCTGTGAAAACTTTGTCTGTCAAGGTCATGCACAAGGTGTTTTACATCTGCTTTCAAACGAAATTTTATGTCTCTGACTTCTGCTGATATTGCGCGTATTGCCAATCTGGCCCGATTGCAACTGGAACCCTCCGAGAGTGAGCGCATGTTGACCCAGATTAATGGGTTTTTCGACCTGGTTGAGAAGATGCGCGCGGTTGATACTACCGGCTTGCAGCCATTGGCCCATCCGGTGGTCGGCATGGACGACATTGCATTGCGACTGCGCGAGGACCGGGTGAGCGAGTTTGACAAGCGCGAGGCCAATCAACGCAACGCACCGGCCGTGGAGCATGGGCTGTTTCTGGTTCCCAAGGTGATTGAGTAAACCATGACAGACACCTCCTCGGCCTTGCATGACCTCACGCTGGCTCAGTTGGCGACCCAGTTGCGCCAGCGAAAAGTGTCTGCGCTTGAGACCGCGCAATACTTTTTGGCGCGGATAAGGGCCAATGCGTCACTCGGCGCCTTTCTCGATCTCAATGAAGAAGCGACTCTGATTCAGGCGCGGGCGGCGGATGCGGCCCTGGCGACGGACCCTGCAAGCGCGCCGCTGCTCGGCGTACCTGTGGCGCATAAGGACATCTTTGTCACCAAGGATTTTGTGACCACGGCCGGCTCCAGAATGCTGGCGGGCTATCGCTCACCCTTTGATGCGACGGTGGTCTCCAGGCTGGCTGAGCGGGGTGTCGTGACGCTGGGAAAGCTCAACTGTGACGAATTTGCGATGGGTTCGGCGAACGAAAACTCGGCCTTTTATCCGGCCAGGAATCCCTGGGACAGCACACGCGTCCCGGGTGGTTCGTCAGGCGGTAGCGCCGCGGCGGTGGCGGCACGACTGGTACCTGCTGCCACCGGGACCGATACCGGTGGCTCGATCCGCCAGCCAGCCTCGTTTTGCGGTGTTACCGGAATCAAGCCGACTTACGGTCGTGCCTCGCGCTACGGCATGGTGGCGTTTGCATCCAGCCTGGATCAGGCTGGACCCCTGGCGCGTAGCGCCGAGGATTGTGCTTTGCTGCTGTCGGCGATGTGCGGACCGGACCCGGATCGCGATTCGACCTCGCTCGATGTGCCGGCGCAAGACTTTTCTGTTTCCCTGAATGACTCGCTGGAAGGCTTGCGCATTGGTGTGCCGGCAGAATTCTTTGGTTCCGGCCCGGCCTCTGACGTCCTCCTTGCGCTGGATAACGCCCTGAAGGAATACCAGAAATTGGGCGCGATACTGGTTCCGATTTCACTGCCGCGCACCGAACTGTCGATACCGGTTTATTACATCATTGCGCCGGCCGAGGCCTCCAGCAACCTGAGTCGCTTCGATGGCGTCAAGTTCGGTCACCGCGCCAAGCAATACAGCGATTTGACCGAGATGTACAAAAAGACCCGTGCCGAGGGCTTTGGCGACGAGGTGAAACGCCGCATCATGATTGGTACCTACGTGCTGTCGCACGGTTATTACGACGCCTATTACCTGCAGGCGCAGAAGATCCGGCGCATGATCGCGGACGATTTTCAGCAGGCCTTCAAGGTCTGCGACCTGATTGCGGGGCCGGTGGCACCGACCGTGGCCTGGAAGCTGGGCGACAAGAGTGGCGATCCGGTGGCCACTTACCTGGCTGATATTTTTACTTTGCCAGCCTCGCTGGCGGGCCTGCCGGGCATGAGTATTCCGGTCGGTTTCGGCGCCGCACAGATGCCGGTCGGCATGCAACTTATTGGAAACTACCTGCAGGAAGCAAAGCTGC
>JBBQZA010000174.1:0-8151 GCA_038208175.1 Burkholderiales bacterium | reverse complement strand
GAAACCGATCGGGTCTGGGGCTTGCGTCAAGGTGCGCGTGACTACATCACCAAGCCGGTCAATGCACGCGAACTCCTGGCCAAAATCAAGTCTCTCGGCTGAGCTTTGGCCTAAGTCCATACGATGGCAAACAGACAAGCTCTCAAGGCGTTGCAAGCGCGTTTGGCAGAGCGATTGCAGCTTGCCAAAACACAGGGCATCGCGCCCTCATGGCTGGCCGTCGAGGCTGGTGAGAAAAAATACCTTTTCCCGCTGGACCAGTCAGGAGAAATTTTTCCCTGGGCCGGAGTCCAGCCGGTTTCCTACACACATTCCTGGTTTCTGGGTGTGGCCAGCTTGCGCGGCGGTCTTTATGGCGTGGTGGATCTGGCCGGATTTGTCTGCGGACAGGCATCCGGTTCCAGAAATGAACTTGCTCGCACCGAGTCGCGCCTGGTTTCGCTCAATAGCGCTCTTGAAGTCAATTGTGTCTTGCGGATCGACAAACTGGCAGGCCTGCGCAAGCAGGATGACTTCATCGATTTTTCTGCTCCCGAAGCCGGCGCCGGTGCATTTTTTGGAAACCAGTACATCGATCTCAATGGCGCTAGCTGGCAGGAAATCAATCTGCAGCTGCTTGCGCAACAGGTTGATTTCCTGACCATTGCCGCCTAGTGCATCTTGGCATACGTTTTACCCGTTTTATGAAGGCTCATTCATGTCTGTTCTAGAAAATATCCAGAAGCTGTTTAAAACGAAGTCAGATCGGCCTGACGACAGTACAAGCGCTTTTGGCATGACGGGTGGGGCTGTTGCCGGCACCACAACGGAACGCGGCCGGGCTGGAGTCGCGCAAGCGCAAGAGGAGATTTTTTCACCTAGCGGTATGGCCGTTACGGAAGACGGCGTGCTGATGAATACCGAACTTCTCAGCCTTCCCGTGCTGGGTGTACGGCCGCTTGGGGAGCACCAGAAGATACTGGTCGTGGTACTTGCGCTTGCCGTTGCCGCCCTGGCGGGGGTTACATTTTTTGCACTCAGCAAGTCTGACCGTGTCGCGCAGCAGGTGGCGGCAACGGGACAAGCGCTGATGCAGTCCCAGCGTCTCGCCAAATCGGCTTCGCAGGCTCTGGTGGGCAGTGCCCAGGCCTTCCCTGATGTGCGTGAGAGCGCCGATGTCCTCAGCAAGACAGTGGCCGGAATGAAATCGGGCGACGACACCCTGCGCCTGTCCCCGGTCAGTGACGCGTTGCAGCCTGAAGTGACAAAGGTCACGCCGCTGGTCGAACGGGCCGAGCAGAATGCGAATACCGTGATGGGCCAAAAAGCCATCCTGCTTCAGGTGGGTGAAGCCTTGCGCACCATCAACCGGCAGTCCTCCGACCTGCTCGAAATTGCCGAAACGGTTTCTTCGCTCAAGCTTCAGCAAAATGCCGCGCCGACAGAGATTTCCGCGTCCGGCCAACTGGTGATGCTGACCCAGCGGATCGGCAAGTCCGCCAACGAGTTCCTGACCATGGAAGGCGTCAGCCCCGAGGCGGTCTTCCTGCTGGGCAAGGACCTGAATTCCTTCAAGGAAATTGCCCAGGGCCTGCTCGATGGCAGCCCCGAGTTGCGTCTGGTCGCATCAAGGGACACACAGACGCGAGAGAGCCTTACAGCCCTGATCGCGCTTTACGAAGAAACGCGCGTCCAAGCTGGCGCCATTCTGGGCAATCTTCAAGGCCTGGTGTCAGCCCGGGAAGCCCAGACAGCCATCATTGCCGACAGTGAACCCCTGCGTCGTGATCTTGAGGATTTGCAGGAAAAGCTGTCTTCCCAGACGGGTATGGGCATAGTGCCGCTTGCGACCCTGGTTGCCGCAGCCGTTGTTGCCCTGCTGTGCGCAGCAGGCCTGGCTCGCCTGCAGGTGATTGACAGCCAGCAGCGCCAGGCTGTGGCCGAAGATCAGCGGCAAGATGCCAAGAGCCAGGAGCAGGATGCCAAGCGCGTCAATGACGCCAACCAGGCCGCCATCTTGCGCCTGATGAATGAATTGCAGAATGTCGCCGAGGGCGACCTGACGCAGGAGGCCACTGTGACCGAAGACATCACCGGCGCCATCGCCGACTCGGTCAACTACACCGTAGAAGAATTGCGCCTGCTGGTTGGCAATGTGCAGGACACGGCGACCCGGGTTGCGCAGACGACTGCGCGGGTGGAAAACACTTCCACGGAACTTCTTGCAGCTTCGACCCAGCAACTGCGAGAGATTCGTGAAACCGGCCAGTCGGTGCTTGACATGGCCACCCGAATCAATGAAGTGTCCACCCAGGCTCAGGAATCGTCGCTGGTGGCCCGCCAGTCACTGTCCGCAGCCGAGTCCGGTCTGCAGGCGGTGCAAAACGCCATTGGCGGCATGAATTCCATTCGTGACCAGATCCAGGAAACCTCCAAGCGCATCAAGCGCCTTGGCGAGTCGTCCCAGGAAATTGGTGAAATCACCGAACTGATTTCGGACATTACCGAGCAGACCAATGTACTGGCGCTCAACGCAGCCATTCAGGCTGCGTCGGCGGGCGAGGCGGGCCGGGGTTTCTCGGTGGTGGCCGAGGAAGTGCAGCGCCTGGCTGAACGTTCCGCCGATGCGACCCGGCAGATTTCGGTGCTGGTCAAGGCCATTCAGACCGATACCCAGGATGCAGTAGCCGCCATGGAGCGCTCGACCCAAGGTGTGGTCGAAGGCGCGAAGCTCTCCGACAACGCCGGCACGGCATTGAGTGAAATTGACCAGGTGTCGCGTCGTCTGGCCGAACTGATTGAACAGATTTCCGATTCCGCCTCCAGGGAAGCGGCTTCGGCCAATGTGGTGGCCGACAACATCCAGCATATTTTCGTAGTGACCGAGCAAACGGGAGAAGGCACCCGTTCCACGGCGCAGCAGGTGCGCGATCTTTCCCGTATGGCTGAAGAGCTCCGGCAGTCGGTGTCCCGATTCAAGATCGTGTGACGCCCCTCGCCAAGCCCCTGACTGCGAACGCCGATTCCTGAACCTGCCTGTTATTTATGCACCCCATGGTCACGAATTCAATTGCCGCCAAACCCGATGTCGTCATGAATGACCTGGGCCCGCTGGCCTGGGTGCTCAATGAACTGTGCAAATCGCTGGAGGCTGCCACCAAGGCGCTCAGGCGATTTACAAAAGAGGCTGAGGCCGCGCGCGGTTCCGATCTGGCTGCGATGGACGCCAGCCAGCTGCGCGCCGCGCGCCAGCAACTCCATCAAGCCGTTGGCGTCCTGGAAGTGGTCGGCCTTGCAGAGCCCGCCATAGTGCTCCGCGCCATGGAAGTCGCTGTACAAAAGTTCGTACAGCAGCCAGAGCTGTGCAGCCCGGACGCAGTTGCCAAAATCGAGTACGCCAGCTTCGCCTTGACAGAGTATCTCGAAGGCATACTGGCCGACAAGCCATTTTCCGCTGTGTCCCTGTTTCCCCAATACCGCGATGTTCAGGAGCTGGTGCGAGCCGACCGCATTCATCCGGCCGATTTGTGGTCCTACGAGTGGCGCTGGCTTGAGCCGGAAGTGTCCCCAATGCCCGAGCCGCATCCCTACGGCGACGATGCGCGTGAAATGCTCGACAAGGCCATTTTGCAACTGATGAAAGGCAAGGCTCCGCAAGCCGCCGCCAGCCTCAGGGATCTGGGCCTCGGATTCGCAGCGGGCCAGACCCAACGGCAGCCAAGAATTTTCTGGCTGCTTGCCGCCGGGTTTTTCGAGGCCATTGCCCACAACCTGCTAGGTTCCGACCTTTACGTCAGGCGCGCCTCTTCCCGAGTCCTGTTGCAATACGCCGCCTTGTCCCGAGGCGAGGTCGCCATCCCGGAGCGGCTGGTCCTGGATCTGCTGTTCTTCTGCTTTCAGGCGGTGTCCGGCCGTGCCAGCGACACGCCGGTGCTTTCGGCTGTGCGCTTTGCCTATGGCCTGGCCCGTTTTAAGCCCGTGGACTATGAACTGGTTCAATTCGGCCGCTTTGACCCCGCGCTGCTGGCACAGGCGCGCAAGCGCATTGTTCTGGCCAAGGATGCCTGGTCTTCCCTGTGCGCGGGTGAAATCACAAAAATCAAGCAGGTAGCCGACCAGTTCAGCCTGGTGACTGATTCGCTGCGAAAACTTCATGCAGCCAGTGAACCGCTTGCGCAGGCGCTGGCCCGGGCAATTGAAACCACGGAAAGCAGAAAGCAGGTGCCCGCTATTGCGATGGCAATGGAAGTCGCCACTTCCATGCTTTATCTTGAAGCCGTCTTCGATGACCTCGATCCTTCCGATCCACAACTGGCGATCCGGACCGCCAGTCTGGCAGAGCGGCTTGAAGACGTCATTGATGGCGGAGCGCCCCAGCCGCTTGAAGCCTGGATGGAGGAGTTGTACCGTCGGGTCAGCGACAAACAGACGATGAGCAGCGTGGTGAGCGAACTGCGCGTCGCGCTGGCTGAGGTTGAAAGCTCGCTCGATCTGTTCTTTCGCGATTCGCGTGACAAGACCCGTCTGCAACCGGTGCCAAGACAGTTGGCGCAGATGCGTGGCGTACTGTCGGTGCTGGGCCTTGACCAGGCTTCCCGGGCTGTTTTGCAAATGAAGGGCACTGTCGAGCAAATGATCGACACCGAGATCGATGATCAACAGGTGCGCGCGGCAGGAACCTTCGAGCAACTGGGCAACAATCTGGGGGTCTTGAGTTTCCTCATCGACATGCTCAATTACCAGCCAGCGCTGGTGAAAAAACTGTTTGTTTACGATGAGGAAAAAGACCAGCTAACCTCCTTGATGGGTCGTCCTCCAGGTGCCGGCGATGCCGCTTCGCGCATCACGGTGAACATCGAGCCGCTTTCGCCGAACCCTGTCGTTGCCGTGGAGAAAACCGCTGACAAGACTTTTCATGAGTTGCCTGGCGTCCATTTTGACGCAGTGTCAAGCCTGGAGGGCGTGGTCGCGCCGCTTGCAGACGAGGCCGTGTTGCATCTGCCGGCTGAGGCCCCGGCACTGACCGGCACGATGGCCATTGAAGTGTCCTTGCCTCCAGCGACGCTTGAGACGCCGGCTTCCATCGATTTTGAAGAAGACGATTTACGCGATATCTTCCTTGAGGAAGCCCGCGAAGTCGCTGGCCATGCCATGCTGGCCATCGCCATGCTGGAAAGCCATCCTGACGACCTGGAGCAGCTGACGGTATTGCGGCGCGCCTTCCATACACTCAAGGGAAGTGCCCGAATGGTCGGGTTGAACGAGTTTGGCGAAGCCGCCTGGGCGATGGAACAATTGCTCAATAGCTGGCTGGCTGACCAGAATGCGGCGAACAGCAAATTTCGTGCTTTGTGCAGCGAGGTCATGGCCGGTCTGGAGCGCTGGATCGGAGATATCGAGGGAAACCAAGACGGCGCGTGGTCAGCCCTTGCGTTTTGCGACAGCGCACAAGCCATGCGTACGGACGGTCGTTACCTTGCTCTGGACCTTTCTGGTCAGTCCGGCAAGGTGCAGGAAATTCTCTCTCTGGGCGACGTGCCTGTTTCGCAGACTGCCCCCCGGATCGGGACTGGCTTGGAGAGCGATCCCATGCCCGAGTTCTTCTTCGAAGAAGAAACCGGCATCGCAGCGAGTTCCCAGTCGGCCGGACAAGCCGATCCGGTTCCCGTTGAAGTCGAAGAACTGGATTTCGACAGCTTGTTCCCCATGGCCTTCGAAAGCAGCGCTCTGGCTGCAGTTGCTGATTCTGTCAATGCGTCCAGTGTTTCGGATGCTGCGTTCCTGCCCGAAACACCTTCTGGTATTCCAGCAGACAACAGCGGCACCAGGCAGGAACCAGCGCACGAAAGCGGACAGCCTGACGAGACGGAAAGAGAAGATGACGCGATCAAGGTCATCGATGGCTTGCGCATAGGCATTCCGCTTTACAACGTGTATGTGAATGAAGCTGACGAATGGTCGCGCCGCCTGGTCAGTGAAGTGGCCGAATGGGCACTTGAAAGCCATCAGCCCATCAGCGCGTCCAGCGTGGCGCTCGCCCATTCACTGGCAGGAAGTTCTGCAACGGTGGGTTTTATGGCCTTGTCCGACCTGGCGCGTGCGCTGGAACATGCGCTTGAAAATTCCCGCAACCACCACAGTCATGGCGCCAGTGCCTACGGTCGCTTGTTCATCGAAGCGTCCGAGGACGTACGCCGCTTGCTGAACCAGTTTGCAGCCGGTTTCCTCAAGCAGCCCCTGCCTGGCATTCTTGAGCGGCTGGCCGGGCTGGAGTTTTCCGACTCGGTTTTTCCGGAAACAGACGACGCCGTGCTTGGCGGATTTGATGACCTGATACCTGCCAATAACGCCGACTTGCCCCTGCCCGCAGAAAGTTCTCTTTCGAGACTTGGCAGGGTCATCAGCCAGGCAGCGTATGACGACGTCGACGTCATCGACCTTGACCTGTTTCCGATTTTTGAGGAGGAGTGCGCCGAGCTCATGCCTCGTCTGGGTTCGGCCCTGCGCCAATGGGCACGGGCGCCGGCTGACTCCGGACCCCGGTCGGAAGTGTTGCGCGTGCTGCACACCCTCAAAGGCAGTGCACGCCTTGCCGGGGCGATGCGCCTTGGGGAAATGGCCCACCGCATCGAGTCCGAGCTCACGTCGATTGGCTCGCAAGCGCCTGCCAGCCAGGAGATTGAATTCCTGTTAATCCGTTTTGACGGGATGCAAAACGCGTTTGAGCGTTTGCGCCGTCTCGATGCGGCAACGCCGCAGGCCATGCCGACCCAGGCTGAAACCCTGCCTGTCATTGCCATTGAACCGGATCCGCAGGATCCTTATGTCTTCCTTTCCAAAAATGATGTCGAGGAAAATGATGTTGAAATTTCCCCTGCAATCGACAGCACCCCTGTTGCCGCCAGTGCTAATGTCCATGCCAGAAAAATTGAAATCCCCAGGCCGCAACCCATGGTCATGCAGCCCTTGCGCCAGGCTGCCAATGCGAGCATACGGGTACGCACGCAGTTGCTTGACCGCATGGTCAACCAGGCCGGTGAAGTCATGATCAGCCGTTCACGCCTTGAGGCTGAAGTGGGCCAGTTGCGCATGTCCCTGACGGACATGACCGGCAGCCTGACACGGTTGCGCCAGCAGCTGCGCGACGTCGAACTGCAGGCGGAAACGCAGATGCAGTCCCGCCTGGCGCTGGCGAAGGAAGCCAAGGCCGGCTTCGATCCGCTGGAGTTCGACCGCTTCACCCGTGTTCAGGAGCTGACCCGCATGATGGCCGAGTCGGTGAACGACGTGGCCACCGTCCAGCGCACCATTCAGCGAACCATTGAAGCGACCGAAGACGATCTGGTCGCACAGGGCCGCCAGGCGCGGGAACTGCAGCGCGATTTGCTGCGCACCCGAATGGTGCAGTTTGAAAGCGTTTCCGAGCGGCTGTACCGCGTGGTACGGCAAACGTCCAAGGAAACCGGTAAGCAGGTGCGCCTGGATCTGCACGGAGGCAACCTTGAAATGGACCGGGGCATGCTGGACCGCATGATGCCTGCCTTTGAGCACCTGCTGCGCAACTGTTTGACCCATGGAATCGAAGCGCCCCAGGATCGGATTCGCGCTGGCAAGGACGCTGTGGGCTTGATCACCATCCAGCTTCGCCAGGAAGGCAACGATATTTCCGTGCAGCTGGGTGATGACGGCGCCGGCCTGGACCTGGCCCGCATCCGTGCGCAGGGCATCAAGCAAGGGCTTGTGACGGCCAGCCAGGCCACTGACAATGAAGCCACGGCCAATCTGATCTTCCTTCCCGGCTTTTCAACCGCGCAGGAAGTGACTGAACTGGCCGGGCGTGGCATTGGCCTGGATGTGGTGCAAAGCGAGGTGATTTCGCTCGGTGGCCGGATCAAGACCTCGACCGTTGCGGGCAAAAGCACGGAATTCACCATGGTGCTGCCGTTGACCACGGCCGTGACGCAGGTGGTGATGCTTCGCGCAGGCAGCATGTCGGTCGGTGTGCCGGCCAACGTGGTGGAAACCGTGCGACGCGCCACCGCTGCCGAGCTGCAACAGGCTTACCGCTCCGGCATGCTTGACGTGAGCGGCGAGTCCGTGCCGTTTTTCTGGTCGGGCGCCTTGCTGCAGGCCTCGCATTTCAGCAGCGAAGCCCAGGCCAAGACCACGCCA
>JBBQZA010000173.1:0-8175 GCA_038208175.1 Burkholderiales bacterium | reverse complement strand
GGATTCGGCCATGACATCGCGTGAACGCAGGCCGAGAAACTCGAAGACGTAGGGATCGCGGATGATGTGGGCCGGTTGGAAGATTTCTACTTTGGCGTGCGCTTTGGCGGAGAGCTTGGCTTTGTCTTTCGAGAGGCCACTGCGCTCGTAATACAGGCTGGCGATCTGACGGCGCAGTTCGCGGACGGACCAGTTGCCCCTGATGCACTCAATCTCGTAGAAGCGGCGCTGGGTTTCGTCGGGGAGTTCCAGCAGTTCGGTGAGATGGGAAAAGGAAAGCCGTTGGAGGAGGTCTGGCTGGCTTGGAGGAGATTCGGGAGACAGTGTCTCCCGTTTTGCCAGCGGGGCAAAATGCAGAAATGGCTGAAGTGCAGAGGTTCCCGAGCGGGCGAGCAATTCGGGAGTCACTGTCTCCCGAATCTGAGGATAGATGGCGTATAGGAGTCGGAAACGGCGCAGTTCGCGTGTGTCCACCCGTTTGAGACCAGCCGCAGCCAGTCTTTGCGCCAGCGCGGGCAATAAACGCTCGCCGTAAGCAGCCCGGTCGCGGCCCTGTTGCTCAAACTCTACGATGCGATGTCCGATGAGCCAGTTCCGCAACGTCAGGGCGACGTTGACGGCTTTGGTGGCGAACTCCTGCGTTTGCTGGTGAAGGTGGACGATCGACGACACCAGAGAGTCAAAGTCACCGAATGTGTCAGGCGTGGCGGGCTTTTTCTTAGAAGCCATACCCCAGTCCTTTCAGGTTGGCGCGGATCGCCGCTTCGAGTTTCGCGGACTCGGCAAACTGGGCGTGCAGTTCGGCACCGAGACGCGACATTTTTTCTTCGAACGGTTCGCCGTCATCCTCAACTTCCTCGGCGCCGACATAGCGACCGGGTGTCAGCACAAAGCCGTGCGCGGCGATGTCGGTGGTGGTGGCGGATTTGCAGAAGCCGGGGATGTTGCTATAAGGCACTGGATTGCCGCCTTCGCGGGAATGACGATCTACCGTGTCGCCGCGCCAGGCGTGGTAGGTGGAGACGATCTTCTGCAGGTCTACATCGGTTAGCTCGCGGTGCACGCGGTCGATCAGGGTGCCGAGTTTGCGGGCGTCGATGAACAGGGTTTCGCCACGGCGGTCGCGCAAAGTCACTGGATTCCCGCCTTCCCCCCGCCTTCGCGAGGGTGACAGGTCATGACGATTCACTTTATTTTTCGTCAGGAACCACAGGCAGACCGGAATCTGCGTGCTGTAGAACAACTGCCCCGGCAGCGCCACCATGCAGTCCACCAGGTCGGCCTCGATCAGGGCTTTGCGGATGTCGCCTTCGCCGCTCTGGTTGGACGACATGCTGCCGTTGGCCAGCACAAAGCCGGCCATGCCGTTTGGAGCCAGGTGGTGGATGAAGTGCTGCACCCAGGCGAAGTTGGCGTTGCCCTTGGGCGGCACGCCATAGTGCCAGCGCACGTCGTCGTCGCGGCGGTGCCAGTCGGAGTCGTTGAACGGCGGGTTGGCAAGACAGAAATCGGCGCGCAGGTCGGGGTGCAGGTCGCGGCGGAAGGTGTCGGCGTTCTCGGGGCCAAAGTCGGCCTCGATGCCGCGCAGCGCCAGGTTCATCACCGCCAGGCGGCGCGTGGTGGGGTTGCTCTCCTGGCCGTAGATGCTGATGTCGCCAATCTGGCCGCCATGCGCTTCAACAAATTTCTCTGACTGCACAAACATGCCGCCGGAACCGCAACACGGGTCATAAATGCGGCCCTTGTACGGCGCCAGCATTTCAACCAGCAGGCGCACGACGCATTGCGGCGTGTAGAACTGGCCGCCGTTCTTGCCCTCGGCGCTGGCGAACTGGGTCAGAAAGTATTCAAAGACGCGGCCCAGCAGGTCTTTGGAGCGGCTGGCAACATCGACCAACTGGATCGAGCCGATCAGGTCGATCAATTCGCCCAGGCGGTGTTTGTCGAGATCGGCGCGGCCGTAGTTTTTGTTGAGCGCGCCTTTGAGGCGCGGGTTGTCGCGCTCCAGCGCCACCATGGCGTCATCCACTTCCTTGCCGATGCTGGGCAGCTTGGCGCGCGACTGTACCTGTGCCCAGCGCGCGTCCCTGGGTACCCAGAAGACGTTGGCGGCCAGGTATTCGTCTTTGTCTTCGGGGTTGGCGCCTTCATAGTCGCCCTTGCCTTTGACGAGCTTGGCGTGGTGTTCGTCGAAGCTGTCGGAGATGTACTTGAGGAAGATGAGGCCGAGGACAACGTGCTTGTATTCGGCCGCGTCCATGTTGTTGCGCAGCTTGTCGGCAGCGAGCCAGAGCTTGGCCTCGAAGCCGAGCTTGGCGCTGCTGTCATTTTTTGTCCCGGCTTTGGCCATGGGGCTCCCTTTGTTTTTGATTCTGGTAAGAATGCTAACTGATTCCTGCCTCAGGCTTCAAATCGTATCAACTCAAGCCCCGATCTTCCCGGCAGCATGAGGTGCTTGAGCAGCAGCCGGTAGGTGTCCAGATCGAACGCCAGCGTGGCGTTGCTGGTCAGTGCGTTTTCCAGTTCGGTGTCGTCCTGCACGCTGGCCAGATGACACCATTGATCGAAAATGTGAATGTCGCTGCGACCCGTTTGCGGATCGTGTTCGCGCAAGCCGATTTTGCCGGGGTGCGGCCAGACCTGCAGGCGTTGCTGCGCCAGCGCCAGTTGCAGCCGCAGATGGTGCAGCTCCGGTTTTTCCTTGCCGCAGCAAACGCCCTTGCAACGACCAATCTGGTGCGAGAAGCAGGGTCCTTTACCGGACTCCAGCCCGAGTGCCTGCGGACACAGTGCGTGCACGTCGGCCAGTTCACGCAGGCTTTTGATGGCCTGAGTTTTGGAGCGATACACGCCGTACAACTGGTCAAACTCCCGCGGTTGCAGTTCCTCGCCGCGCACCAGAGTCAGCAGCGGGCGCGCTGAAGGATCGGCGTCCAGGCGCCAGGCGCACAGCGTGTTTTGCCGGCGTAGTTGACGGTTGTGCAGCGGTTGCTTTTGCTTGACCAGGCGCGCTTCCAGCAGCAGGGCGCCGAGTTCGCCGGCGGTCTGCATCCACTCGATGCGCCGGATTTCCTGAAGGAGGTGCATTTCACGACCCTCGCGGCCAGCGGCCTGAAAGTGCGACATGACACGCTTGCGCATATTGACGCTTTTGCCGATGTACAAGGGCAGCGCACCTTCACCGTAAAACAGGTAGACGCCAGCGGTCTCAGGAACGTCTGCGACCGGGGTTTCGAGTTGCGGCGGCAGCGCGGCGCTGCCTTGCAGCAGTGCACCGGCATGATCGCGGATGTGTTCAAGCCCCAACTCCTGCCTGGCGCTGTCCAGCCAGGCCAGCACCATGTCGACATCACCCATGGCACGATGGCGGACCGTGCTGCTGAGGCCGTGACGCTGCATGATGGCGTCCAGCCCGTGACTGCGGTGCTGCGGGTAGAGCCGGCGCGACAGGCGCACCGTGCACAGTGTCTTGACGCGCAAGGATTGCTCCAGCCGGGCAAACTCATTGAGCAGGAATCCGTGATCAAAACGCGCGTTGTGGGCCACCAGTACCGCGCCGTCCATCAGTTCCAGCAAGCGCGCTGCGACTTCGGCAAAAGCCGGTGCCTGACGCACCATCTGATTGCTGATGCCGGTCAATTGCTGGATGAAACTCGGGATCGTGATGCCGGGGTTGACCAGCGTGCTCCAGCGCGCAACTTCGCGCCCTGCCTCAATGCGGACGGCTGCAATTTCTGTGATGCGGTCATGCACCGGACTGCCGCCGGTGGTTTCAAGGTCGAGTACCAGATAGCAGGGCAGCATGGGGCGCTAAGCCGCAGAGCGCACGTCAGACGATATCGACCGCGTGAAAGTTGAACTGACCGGCCGCACGGTCGCGAAAGTAACGTTCCAGAGTGACCTTGACGGTCCTGAAGGCAATCTGGTCCCATGGGATTTCTTCTTCGCTAAACAGACGTGCTTCAATCGTTTCGAAGCCGGGATTGAAGGTTTCGCTCAGCAAGCGAGCTCGATAAAACATATGCACCTGGCCGACGTGCGGGACGTTGAGCAGCGAGAAAAACCCTTCCAGTTCAAACTGCGCGCCAGCCTCTTCCAGCGTTTCGCGCGCTGCGCCCTCGGCAACCGTCTCGGCAAGTTCCATGAAACCGGCCGGCAACGTCCACTTGCCAAAACGCGGCTCGATATTGCGCTTGCAGAGCAGGACTTTTTCACCCCAATACGGAACGGTTCCGACCACGATCAGCGGATTCTCGTAGTGAACTGCATGGCAGACCGGACACACCGCCCGCTCTTTGGTGTCGCCATCATCCGGGATGCGGTAGACCGCGGCAGCGCCGCAATCCTTGCAGTGTTTGATGGGCTTGCGCAACATCAGGATCGTGCTATCGGATCGTGACCGAGATTGATTGCAGTCCAGAGATGCCGCCGTTCAGCGTGTCGCCGACGACGACCGCGGCCACACCCTCCGGCGTGCCGGTGTAGATCAGGTCGCCCGGCTGCAGTTCCCAGGCGTTGGAGAGGTGCTCGATCGTCTCGCCAATGTTCCAGATCAGTTTGGAGATATGGCTGCGCTGCCTATCCTGGCCGTTGACCTGCAGGTAGATCTCGGCCTTGGCGATGTCACCCGCCGTATTGGCCTGCGTAATGGGGCCGATCGGCGCCGAATGGTCAAAGCCTTTGCCAATGCACCAGGGACGGCCCTGCTTCTTCATTTCGTTTTGCAGATCGCGGCGTGTCATGTCCAGACCGACGGCGTAACCGAAGATGTGCTTGTGGGCGTCCGCTGCCTTGATCGCCTTGCCGCCGCTGCCAATCGCCACCACCAGTTCGATTTCGTGATGCAGGTTCTGGGTCAGGCTGGGGTAGGGCATGCTGCCGGCTTCATCGGCGTTGATCACAATCAGGCCATCGGTTGGCTTCATGAAAAAGAAGGGTGGCTCGCGTCCGGTAAAGCCCATCTCTTTGGCGTGTTCTTCGTAATTGCGTCCGACGCAGTAGATGCGGTGCACCGGAAAGCGTGCGGCGCTGCCCTGCACCGGGACTGAAATGGTGGGGGCCGGATCAAAGGCGTAATTCATGCGGGTGTTCTCTCTTCAAGCTGATTTGCTAACGAGTTCGAAATGCTCGACCACCGGAGGAGTGGCAAAAAATGACCCAACGATGGCGCGCCACTGCGCAAACGCCGGCGACTGGCGAAAGCCGACCGTATGGTCCTCCAGCGTGTCCCAGAAGACCTGGAGCAGGTAGCGCTCAGGGCTTTCAACGCCTCGGTTCACCTTGTAGCCCTGGAAACCCTTGGCTGTATGAATGACGGTTTTCAAGCCACGTTCGATGGCTTCTTCAAAAGCGGCGTTCTGCCCGGGGTGGATACGGATGTCGGCGAGTTCGAGAATCATGAATGTCTCCGTGATGTCTTGTGCAAGTGGCGGTTGGTCAAGTTTACCTGCACAGCCGTCAGGCTACGCCGTGCGGTATGCTGGCAGCCATGAACACAGAAAACTTTATCCCCGGCAAGGACGCCTCGCTCGAATCCACCATTCAAACCCTGCAAACCCGCTTGCAGGCACTTGGCTTTCATATCGAGGAGCGCAGCTGGCTGAATCCGGTGGAGGGCATCTGGTCAGTGCATATTCGGGATCGCGATTGTCCGCTGCTGTTTACCAACGGCAAGGGTGCCAGTCGGCTGGCGTGTCTGGCCAGTGCGCTGGGCGAATTTCTTGAGCGACTCTCGAACAACTATTTTTGGACCCACTATTACTTTGGCCCGGTTGTGGCAGAGCGGCGCTATGTGCACTATCCGCAGGAACGCTGGTTCGAACTGCCGGCGGATGGCAGCTGGCCGACCGATTTACTGAACCCCTTATTGCAGGCTTTCTACAACGCCGAAGGCGGTGTTGAGGCCAGCAGCCTGGTGGAGTTCAACTCGGGCAATGTGGAGCGCGGTATTTGCGCGATTCCCTATGTGCGCCAGCGCGATGGCGTTGCGACCTGGTTTCCAGTCAACATCATTGGCAATCTCTACGTCAGCAATGGCATGTCGGCGGGCAACTCGCAGAATGAAGCGCGCGCCCAGGCGCTGTCGGAGATTTTTGAGCGGCACATCAAGTTCCGCATCATCAGCGAAGGGATTTGTCTGCCCGATGTGCCGCCAGCCGTGATCACACGCTATCCGCGCATTGCGGCCGGCGTCGCCGCCTTGCGCGCGGCAGGCTTCGGCATCCTGGTGAAGGACGCCTCGCTGGGTGGCCAATACCCGGTCATGAATGTGACGCTGCTGCACCCCGAGGATCAAGGATGTTTTTCGAGCTTTGGTGCGCATCCGCGCTTTGAGATTGCGCTGGAGCGGGCGCTCACCGAACTGCTGCAGGGGCGTGCCCTGGATGCACTGGGAGGCTTCCCGCTACCGGGCTTCGATCTCGAGGAGGTCGCGAGTTCGACCAATCTCGAAATCCATTTTGTCGATTCCAGCGGCGTCATCCACTGGAAATTTCTGGGCGACAAGCCTGATTACGAGTTTTGCGACTGGAACTTCAGCAGCAGCACGAGCGAGGACTATGCCTGGGCGGTGGATCGGCTGCAGCGGGACGGGCGCGAGATTTATATCGCTGACTTCACACATCTCGGTGTTTATGCCTGTCGCATTCTGGTGCCCGGCGTCTCCGAGATCTATCCGGTGGATGACCTGGAGTTCGAGAACAACAGCGTAGGCAACGACATCCGCGAGGCGATACTGAACCTGAGCGATCTCGACGACGAGGAGTGTTCCGATCTGCTCGACACCCTGAACGAATCGGCGCTGGCCGATCAGCGTCCGGTGGCGGCAGTGATTGGGCTGGCGGCCGATGCCGGATCGTTCTGGAGCGACCTGCGCATCGGTGAACTCAAGACCCTTCTGGCTCTGGCGATTGGCGACGAAGCCGCCACGCTGGAGGGCTGCGACTGGATTCGGCATTTTGACCAGATCCATCCGCAGCGCCGCAATGTCTATGCCTGCATCGAGATCCTGATCAACCTGGCTGACATGGGCGACAGCGGGCCCTATCTGGCTTCATTGCGAATGCTTTACGGCGCCGGTGCGGTGGCGCAGGCGCACGCACTGATCATGCAGACCGATCGCTTCATGGGTCTGCCCTCGCCGGGGCTGCTGCTGGAGGGCTGTGAGATGCATCGCAAACTGCTGCAGGCTTATGACAAGGTGCACGCGTCGCTGGCCTGATTTGTTCCGGGTTCACCGCGCATTGCCATGCAGATTCTGAAAAAGGCGCTTCACCAGGTCTTCTTTGTCCTGTTTGCTGCCGTGTTGTTGTTTGAGGAGTGGGGCTGGGTGCCGCTCGCTGCGCTCTTTGCACGTCTGGCGCGCTTGCCTTTTTGGGCCTGGTTGGAGGGCAAAATCATACGTTTGCCAGCGGCCGGTGCCATGCTTGTTTTCGGCCTGCCGGTGCTGACGCTGCTGCCGGTCAAGTTGCTGGCGCTTTACCTGTTTGGCAAAGGACAAGCTGCGGTCGGCGTGCTGTTGCTGCTCGGCGCCAAGATCGTTGGCACCGCTATCATGGCGCGCTTGTTTCAGTTGACGCAACCGGCCTTGATGCAACTGCGCTGGTTCGCCTGGTGGTACCCGCGCTGGAAGGGCTGGAAGGACGCTGTTTTGATCGAGGTGCGTCGCTCGGCCGTCTGGCGTGCGGGGCAGAGGATGAAACGGTCGGTCCAGGACTGGTGGCGAGCGCGCCGACAATGAGCGAGGATCTTCGCAGACCATGAATTCGGATTGGCTTGTGCCCGACTGGCCCGCGCCGAAGCGTGTGCGTGCGCTGTGCACCTCGCGAGCCGGAGGCGTTTCATCAGCACCCTTCGATTTTTTGAATCTGGGTGATCATGTGGGCGACAGCCCCCATGCGGTGGCTGCCAATCGGGCCCGCTTGCAGCAGGCAACTCAGGCGCAGCCGGTATTTTTGTCACAGGTGCATGGAACAGAGGTCGCAATTCTGTCGGACCCGATGCCAACCGTGACGCGTGCCGATGCCGCAGTCACCGATCGAGTCGCCTTGGCTTGCACCGTGATGATGGCCGATTGCCTGCCGGTGCTGCTGACCCATCGGAACGGCAGCGTTGTGGCCGCAGCACACGTTGGTTGGCGAGGTTTGGCGGGGCAGGGAGGCCGGGGGATCCTTGAAG
>JBBQZA010000172.1:0-8219 GCA_038208175.1 Burkholderiales bacterium | reverse complement strand
ACGCTGCCGTAGCGGCGCAAATCGCGGTACCAGCCATAAGCGCTGCTGTCGAGCCCAGTCTCCTTCATGCGCGCATCCAGCACCTCGAGTCGTTCCTCGCGCTGGCTGCCGCCGACGATCTCACCGATCCCGGGCGCCAGCACGTCCATCGCTGCTACAGTCCTGCCGTCGTCGTTCAGGCGCATGTAGAACGCCTTGATTTCTTTCGGGTAGTTCATTAGCACGACCGGACCGCCGACGTGCTTCTCGGCGAGATAGCGCTCATGCTCACTTTGCAGGTCGATACCCCATTTCACCGGGTAATCAAATTTCTGCTTCGCAGATTCCAGGATTTTTATCGCTTCGGTGTAATCCATGCGCACGAACTCACGCTCGACAATGCTCTGCAACTTGGCGATCACTCCCTTCTCGATGCGGTCCTCGAAGAAGGCCATGTCATCGGCTCGCTCGGCCAGCACGGCCTTGAAAAGGTACTTGAGCAGCGCCTGCGCCAGATCGGCATTGGCAGCCAGGTCTGCGAATGCGATCTCGGGCTCGATCATCCAGAACTCGGCGAGGTGACGGGCGGTGTTCGAGTTCTCTGCGCGAAACGTGGGTCCAAAGGTGTAGACCTTGGATAGGGCCATGCAATAGGTCTCGACGTTCAACTGCCCGGAGACCGTCAGGAAGGCCTCGCGTCCAAAAAAATCCTGCGAAAAGTCCACCTTGCCATCGACTGTACGCGGCGGATTGAGTGCGTCCAGAGTCGAGACGCGAAACAGTTCGCCCGCTCCTTCAGCATCGGAGGCCGTGATGATCGGTGTGTTGACCCACAGAAAGTCGTTCTCGCTGAAAAAGCGGTGCGTTGCCATGGCCAGGCAGTGCCGTACCCGCGAGGCGGCACCAATCACATTGGTACGCGGACGCAGGTGCGCCACCTCGCGCAGGAACTCCATCGAGTGAGCCTTTGGCTGGATCGGATAGGTGTCGGGATCGTCGACCCAACCGACCACTCTGAGCGCCGTCGCCTGCATCTCGAACGGCTGACCGGCGTTAGGCGAAGGCACGACGGGTCCTGTAGCCTCGACGGCACAACCGGCAGTGAGTTTCTGGACTTCACTGAGGTAATTGGCCAGCGTCGCCGGTGCCACAACCTGAACCGGGTGGAAACACGAGCCATCGGATACCTGGACAAAAGATAACCCCGCCTTGGAATCCCGGCGCGTGCGGACCCAGCCGCGAACGGTGACCGGTGTATCGGAGGGAGCGCGCCCAAGGAGGATGGCATGGCAGGAAAGCGGATTCATCGGGATGGCCGTCAAATTGGAGACACACAGTTTACTGCACGACGTTTGCCGGAGCGACCCCGTTATCCGCTACACCCCCGCGGTCAGCGGTCGCCAGGGAAAACAACACTTTTGCAACAGATCGCACTCATCACTTGCAATATTTTAAAAACTGGTTAAAAATACAGTTACTGGATATCAAGACAGTCTGTATAAACCGACAGCCAGACCCACCGCACTTCAAAGGAGTCGCCATGCTTGAAAGCCCAAAACTCACCGCCCGCCAGCAGCAGATTCTGGACCTCATCCAGAGCGCCATTGCGCGCACCGGTGCGCCGCCGACCCGGGCCGAGATTGCCACCGAGTTGGGTTTCAAGTCGGCGAATGCAGCGGAGGAGCACCTGCAGGCGCTGGCACGCAAGGGCGTTATTGAACTGGTCAGTGGCACGTCGCGCGGTATCCGGCTCAAAAGTGATGCCTTGCGCTCGATCAACGAGTCGCGTAACAAACAATACTCTTTCCAGTTGCCTAGTCTGGCGCAACTGGCCTTGCCACTGATTGGTCGGGTCGCAGCGGGCTCGCCGATTCTGGCGCAAGAGCACATTGACCAAACCTACTACCTCGAAAGCAGCCTGTTCCAGCGCAAGCCCGACTACCTGCTCAAAGTGCGTGGCATGTCGATGCGTGACGCCGGCATCATGGACGGTGACCTGCTGGCCGTGCAATCCACCAAAGATGCCAAGAACGGCCAGATTGTGGTAGCCCGTCTGGGCGACGAGGTGACTGTCAAACGCTTTCGGCGAAACAAGCACTTGATAGAGTTACACGCTGAAAACCCGGACTACCAGACCATCGTGGTGGAGCCCGGTGAGCCATTCGAAATTGAGGGTCTGGCAGTCGGTCTGATCCGTAACACCATGCTGATGTAAGCATGAATTCCTGTCTGGCTGAAAGATTTCAAATGAGTACTGCACTATTTGCGCTATCCAACGTTTTGCCACCCCTACAAAATTTGTGGCGCTGGCTGTCACCCAAGTCGGTGGCCATGCCGGGGCCGTCACCTGTCGAGCGCCCGGTTCGCGAAGTCGTGCCATCATCCAGAACTCACAAACCGCTGCGAATCGTGCGCATTCTAGAGGCGGATCAGGCCCCGACCCAGGTCGGGCGCATGATCATCTCGGGACGCATGGCCGACGTTTGCGCCGAGCTTGATCGACTGGCAGCACTTCACTGATTGCGCATTGCGGGCTGTGCCTGCAAATGCCAAGGCACAATATCGGCTTATGAATATTGTGATTCTTGATGATTACCAGGACGCCATTCGAAAGCTTGAATGCGCTGTCAAGCTGGAGCCGTACCAAGCCAAGGTCTACACAAATACAGTCAAAGGGCTGGGCCAATTGACATTTCGACTCAAGGATGCGGATGTCATCGTGCTGAACCGGGAACGCACTCACATGCCTCGCCAATTGATCGAGAAATTACCCAAGCTGAAACTGATTGTTCAAACCGGTCGTGTCGGCCCGCATATTGACGTGAACGCCTGTACCGAACGCGGCATTGCGGTGGCCGAAGGGACCGGCTCGCCGGTCGCTCCTGCCGAACTCACCTGGGCTCTGATTATGGCGGCCATGCGCCGCTTGCCACAGTACATCGGCAATCTCAAGCACGGTGCCTGGCAGCAATCAGGACTCAAGGCGGGCTCCATGCCGGCTAATTTCGGCTTGGGTGTTGTTCTCCGGGGGAAAACCCTGGGTATCTGGGGCTATGGAAAGATTGGCCAATTGTTGGCGAATTACGGTGCGACATTTGGCATGAAGGTGATGATCTGGGGCCAGGCTGCGTCGCGGGAAAGGGCGGTGCTGGACGGATTTGCAGCAGCATCCAGTCGCGATGAATTCTTTTCTCAATGCGATGTCATCAGTCTGCACCTTCGTCTGGTCGATGAAACCCGCAGCATCATTCGCCTCGATGATCTGGCCCGGATGAAGCCTACTGCGCTGTTGGTCAATACCTCGCGGGCCGAATTGATTGAACCGGAGGCCTTGATCAGCGCGCTCAACCGGGGCCGACCCGGCATGGCAGCAGTCGACGTCTTCGAGACCGAGCCGATTTTGCAGGGTCACGCCTTATTGCGAATTGAGAACTGTATTTGCACTCCCCACATTGGCTATGTGGAGCAGGAAAATTATGAAATGTATTTTGGCGCCGCGTTTGATAATGTGATCAATTTCATCAAAGGCACACCGACCAACATCGTCAATCCGGGTGCGCTGCAAGTGCGCCGCTGAAACGGCGATCCGCTATTTCTTTGCCGCACGCATGCTCAGCATGAGTTCGGTATTCGCTTTGCGGTCAGCATTGACCGTCCGGACAGTAGCACGCTGGTTCATCAGACCCATGTAATCTTTCAGTGCCAGTGCCGCCAGTACGTCATCACCATATATCAATTTGCTGGCGCTGGCCACCAGCGGCAGATGGACGATCACAGCGCAGTCGGCCAAAGTGAATTGGGGTCCCGCGATGAAGGGCGCGAACTTGGCGAGTCGGGAAAAACCCGCTACCCCCTTCAGCAGCAACCTATGCGTACGGTCCTTGATTTCATCGCTGACCTTGCCACCAAAAAACGCCTGCCTGTATAACTGCCTAGCTACTAGTTCAAGATGCAATTCACAGTACAGAATGAGCTCGCGCACCTTCGCCGCCGCATAGGCGTCCTCGGGTAGCAGCTTGTTTTGAGGAAAGACATCTTCGATGTATTCGGCGCACGCCATTGACTCCGAAATCGGGCCTTGCGGCGTATCCAGGAACGGCACTTTGCCCAAAGGTGAACGCTCGACCAGTGCCGCATCGGAAGTTCCAACCCAGACCAGTTCTTCCTCGAATGAAACGCCTTTTTCCAGCAACTGGAGCTTGATCTTGTTGTAGTAGTTACTGGCTGCAAAACCGCAAAGTTTGATCGTCATGGTATTTTCAAATGTTGGATAAAAATCGCCTGCCCGCAACTCACTCGGGGCCAGGGCCGAATCCATTTTGGCATAGCAACGACCTGACTGGTGCTGCGGCTGTCTCGAGTCATAATTCGGCGCATGAAACCCACTTTTTCAAACCTCAGCATCATTGGTGCCGGCGCGATGGGCCGAGGCATTGCACAAATTGCCGCTCAGGCAGGCAGTACCGTCTTATTGTTTGACATGCAGGCCGACACCGCTCGAACCGCGCAAGCTGCCATATTTGCCCAGTGGGACAAGCTTTGCGAGAAAGGGCGACTGGATGCGGCACAGACAGCCTCCTGCAAATCACGACTGTTGTGCGCCGACTCGTTGGCCGAACTCTCCGGCAGTGACTTGGTCATAGAGGCTGTGGTTGAGCGGCTGGATGTCAAGACCCAGCTATTCACTGAACTCGAAAGCATCGTTGGTCCGTCCACGGTGATGGTTACCAACACCTCATCGCTGTCAGTAACGGCGATTGCGGCGCGGCTCAAGAGACCGGAGCAGTTTGCCGGCTATCACTTCTTCAACCCGGTCCCCTTGATGAAAGTTGTCGAGGTCATCGCCGGACTGAAAACCAGCGCGCAGGTCTGCACCGACCTGGCCGCCTATGCCAGGCAAATGGGACACACACCGGTTCTGGCGCAGGACAGCCCCGGCTTCATCGTCAACCATGCAGGTCGCGGCTACGGCACCGAGGCCTTGCGCATCGTCAGCGAAGGCATCGCTGATTTCGCCACCGTCGACCGCATTTTGAAAGAACAGATCGGCTTCAAACTCGGGCCCTTCGAACTGATGGACCTGACCGCACTCGACGTTTCCCACCCGGTGATGGAGTCGATCTATCACCAGTACTTTGAAGAGCCGCGTTATCGACCCAGCGTCATCACCGCGCAGCGTCTGGCCGGGGGCGTGATCGGGAAGAAAGTGGGAGAAGGCTTTTATCGCTACGCCAATGGCGTCGCCCAGATCCCACCTGAAGCAGCGCCCACGCAGGTTGACGATATGCCACCGGTATGGGTTTCTCCGCGCGCGGCGCGGCGCGCCGAACTGCTGCAGCTGCTCAAGAGCCTGGAGGCGAAGATCGAGACCGCTGCCGCGCCGTCAGTAGAAGCCCTGATCTTCGTCGCACCACTGGGTTTTGACGTGACCACCGTGGCCGTCGTGGAACGACTCGATCCGCAGCGTACCATCGGCATTGACATGCTGATGGACGATACCAGCAGCAAGCGGCGGGTACTCGCGACCAACCCGGCAACCCGAACCGACATGCGGCGTGCTGCCCATGCCTTGATGGCACGCGATGGCAAGGCGGTCAGCGTGATTCGGGACAGTGGTGGCTTTGTCAGCCAACGGGTAGTGGCGACTATCGTCAATATTGCTTCCGACATCTGCCAGCAACACATTTGTTCCCCCGCCGATCTGGAGACCGCTGTAACTTTAGGTCTGGGATACCCCAGGGGTCCGCTGGCCATGGGAAATCTTTACGGTCCCGCCAATGTGCTGGAAGTGCTGTTCAACATGCAAACGGTGTATGGTGACCCGCGCTACCGCCCCAGCCCCTGGCTGCGGCGCCGCGGCGCCCTCGGCCTGAGCCTGCTGCAGGAAGAAGAGTAAAGAGCGCCTTCAGCGCAGACACTCAGGTGACAACCCTCAAAACAAGAAATGGTCCCCGGCGCGACAATGGGGACGTTTTCAGTCACCCACAAGACAGGCTATGGACGACCCTATTCTTACCATTGAGGAACGCGAGGCGATCAACGCCGGTCGCTGGTTTTCAACCCTCTCACCCTCACTGCGACACGACATTCTGCGATGTGCCTACGTCAAACGTTACAAAGACGGCGAGTTGATCACCGCTCGCGGCGAACAGCCGCAGGAGTGGATCGCCTGTGCCAAAGGTGCAGTGCGGGTCAGCTCGACCTCGATTTCTGGCAAGCAGATCACGCTGACCTATGTCGAACCTGGCATCTGGTTCGGCGATGTAGCGATCTTCGACGGCGACCGACGCACGCACGACGCCTACGCCCATGGCGAGAGCACGATTCTCTGCGTCGCCAGAGCCGATTTCAAGAAAATACTGGCACTGCATACCGAGTTGTACGAAGCGCTGCTGCGCCTGCATGCCAGGCGCATCCGCCAGCTCTACGGTTTGGTGGAAGACCTCAACACGCTGCCGTTGCGCGCGCGCCTGGCCAAGCAACTGCTGCACCTGGTGCGCAGCTATGGCGTACCGTCGCTGAGCAATGCCGCAGAGATGCGCATTGGCCTGCAACTGGCGCAGGAAGAATTGGCACAGTTGCTGGGTGCGTCCCGGCAACGCGTCAATCAGGAGCTCAAATCGATGGAACGCGAAGAGGCAATCCGTATTGAGCCCGGTGGCCTGGTCATTCGCAACCGCGAAGCTCTGATGCGAATCATTGAAGCCGACAACTAATACCCGCAAGAAGCACAAGACCATGAGCGACTTTGATCATTTCACCGGCACCCGTCCGGTCAGCGAAAAACAGGCGTTTGATGTTGCCGCCCTTTCCAACTGGCTGGAGAAAAATCTGCCCGACTTTTTGGGCCCGGTCGCGGTCGAGTCCTTCAAGGGCGGCCAGTCCAATCCCACCTACAAACTCAACACACCGAGCAAGAGCTATGTGATGCGCGCCAAGCCGGGCCCGGTTGCCAAGCTGCTGCCCTCGGCACATGCCATAGAGCGCGAATTTGCCGTCATGAGCGGCCTGCATGGCACCGATGTGCCGGTACCCCGCATGCACTGCCTGTGCGAGGACGAAAGCGTCATTGGACGCGCCTTCTACATCATGGAGTTCATGCAGGGGCGCATTCTGTGGGACCAGACCCTGCCTGGCATGAGCAATGCGGAGCGCAGCGCGATATACAACGAAATGAATCGCGTCATCGCCGCACTGCACACCGTCAAATATGCCGATCACGGCCTGGCCAGCTACGGAAAACCGGGCAATTATTTTGAACGCCAGATTGGTCGCTGGAGCAAACAGTACGTGGCCTCGATCACGCAGCCGATTGTCGAGATGGATCAGCTGATGGAATGGCTGCCACAGCATATCCCGGCCATGGCCCGCTCGGAGTCGATGGTCAGCATCGTGCATGGCGACTACCGGCTCGACAACCTGATGTTCCACCCGACCGAGCCGCGCATCATCGCGGTGCTCGACTGGGAGTTGTCCACGCTAGGCCACCCCTTGGCCGACTTCAGCTACCACTGCATGGCCTGGCATATTCCCAAGGGATCATTTCGCGGCATCGGTGGTATCGACATTGCCAGCCTGGGTATACCGAGTGAAGAGGAATACATCCACCGCTACTGCAACCGCACCAGCCTGACCACACCTGAGGAGCTCAAGGCTGACTGGAATTTCTACATGGCCTACAACATGTTTCGCATTGCCGCCATTCTGCAAGGCATCGCCAAGCGCGTTGAAGCCGGCACCGCGGCCAGCGCGCAAGCGGTCAGCTCGGGCGCCGGTGCCAGGCCACTGGCGCAGATGGCCTGGAAATTTGCTCAACAAAGCTGACCCCTTTCTTACTGACAGCAACGGAGACCCCATGGACTTTGACTATTCACCCAAGACAAAAGAACTGCAAACCAGATTGCAGGCTTTCATGGACGAGTACATCTACCCGGCCGAAGGTGCCTATCATGTCGAGATCGCCACCAACACCGCCGCTGGCAAACGCTGGACGCCGCTGAACACCATCGAGAGCCTCAAACCCAAAGCCCAGGCTGCGGGATTGTGGAACTTGTTCTTGCCGGTAGACAGCGCCGCTGCCTCCGGCTACCACGGCGCCGGTCTGACGAACCAGGAGTACGCACCGCTGGCTGAAATCATGGGTCATGTGATTTGGTCAAGCGAGGTCTTCAACTGCTCGGCCCCCGACACCGGCAACATGGAAACGATTGCCCGCTACGGCTCGGAAGCGAACAAGGCAC
>JBBQZA010000171.1:0-8410 GCA_038208175.1 Burkholderiales bacterium | reverse complement strand
CGATCGCGCCGAAGCCGAGCGTGACCAGCAGGACGATCCAGACGAAGCGGTTGCTCAGATCCGCCCACAGCAAGGTGGATATGGCAATGCACAACAACACCAGGACGCCACCCATGGTGGGCGTGCCGCTTTTGACCAGATGCGATGCCATGCCATAGTCGCGAATCGGCTGCCCAATCTTGAGTTCCGCCAACCGGCGAATGACAAAGGGTCCGGCCGCGAGACCGATCAGCAGTGCGGTCAGCGCGGCCATCACGGCGCGAAAGGTCAGGTACTGAAAGACCCGGAAATAGCCGAATTCGCTCGACTGCAACTGCAACCATTGAGCCAGGCTCAAAAGCATGTGGGACTCCCTTTTGCTCGCGTCTGAATGGCTTCAACGACAAGCTCCATCTTCATAAACCGTGAACCCTTGACCAGCACACTGGCGCACGTTTCAATTTCTGCCAGCACCGCCTTCTGCAACGCCGCCATGTCGACAAAATGGCGACCGGAGCCGAAACCGCTGGCCGCCGCGACCGACAGATCACCCAGTGTGAACATGGCTTCCACACCCAGACTGCGCGCATAAGCGCCAGCTTCGGCATGAAACTGCGATCCCTGATCGCCGACCTCTCCCATGTCCCCCAGCACCAGCAATCTTGGGCCTGGCAGCCCTGCCAGCACCTCGATGGCGGCCCGCACCGAATCCGGATTGGCGTTGTAACTGTCGTCTACCAGGGTCAGCAAATGGCTGTCCAGTTTGAAAAGTTGCGAGCGCGAGCGTCCCTTGATCGCCTCGAAAGCGGAGAGACCCTGCACGATGAACTGCAACGGTACGCCAACAGCCAGCGCGCAGCAGAGCGCCGACAGCGAGTTCTTCACGTTGTGCAAGCCGGCAATCGGTAACCGGTAGCTGAGTTCACCGGCCGGCGTCGAGAGGCTTACCTGCCAGGCTTGACCGGTCCAGACTGCGGCACGGCAGCGGACATCCGCCAGCGCTTGGTGCGCCAGAGCAAAGGTGATCACTTTGTGTGCTCCGGCCTTGGCCAGCCACAGCGGGCTGAACGGGTCATCAGACGGAAACACCGCAACGCCGCCGTCGTTCAGCGCATCGATGACGGAACCATTTTCCTGCGCCACCGCTGCCACGTTGGCCATGAATTCCAGATGTTCGCGTTGCGCATTGTTGATCAATGCCACGGTCGGCTGGGCCAGCGCAGCCAGGGCCGCGATTTCACCCGGGTGATTCATGCCCAGCTCAATCACCGCCAGCTCGTGCTGATGCCGCAAACGCAGCAGCGTCAGAGGTACTCCGATGTCATTGTTCAGATTGCCTTGCGTGGCCAGAAATGCGTCCGGCTTGAAGGCGCGAAAGATGGCGGCAATCATTTGCGTGACGGTGGTTTTGCCGTTGCTGCCAGTCACCGCAATCACAGGAAGATTGAATTGCAAGCGCCATTTACGGGCCAGCAAGGTCAACGCCTTTCGACTGTCCACCACCAAAAGACCGGGCAAGCCGGCGGCGCGCAAGCGCGCCTCTGCAGCACCCTGACAGAGCGCTGCCACGGCCCCTCTAGCTTTGGCATCGAGTAGAAAATCGTTGCCGTCGAAGCGCTCGCCAGGCAAGGCCACAAACAGGTCACCCGACTGAATACTGCGGCTGTCGGTGTGCACACGCTGGAACATCACCCCGGCCGCCGACGCTGCTGTTTCGACCAGCGTGGCATCGCCCAGCCATTGCCGTGTTTGCCGCAGGCTCAACATCTCACTCATGGGTCAGTTCCAGCTTCGCGCTTGCGGCCTGCCAGTTGTGCATGGCACTGCGTACCTTGTCCAGATCAGAAAATGGCAAACGCTGGCCTGCCACCTCCTGGTAATTCTCATGACCTTTGCCGGCGATCAGCAGTACGTCATGGGCCGCTGCCTGAGCCACGGTGCGGGCAATCGCCAGCGCGCGGTCGGCTTCGACGGTGACGTCGGCATGGCCGCTCAAACCGAGCAGAATCTGGCTGATGATGGTCTCAGGCCTTTCGCTGCGTGGGTTGTCGCTGGTCACAACCACCCGATCAGCGTGCCTTGCCGCAATGGCTCCCATCAGCGGACGCTTTGCCGCGTCACGGTCACCGCCGCAGCCAAAGACGCACCAGAGCTGACCACCACGCTGCCGACTGATCGGCCGCAAGACCAACAGCGCATGCGCCAGGGCATCCGGTGTGTGCGCGTAGTCGATCGCAACCAAGGGCTGATCCGGAGTGCCGAAACACTCCAATCGACCGGGCACCGGTGTCAGATCGGCACAGGCATCGACGGCGGCTGCCAGCGGCACACCGATAGTTCGCATGGCGGCGATGACGCCCAGCAGGTTGTAGACATTGAAGTGGCCAATCAGCCGGGTTTGCAGGACATGAGCCTGCTGTTCCGACACCCGGCCTGCCGTATCGCGCTCCAGCACATTGAAACGCAAACCCTGCGTCTGGTCGCTGATATCCTGGGCCTGCAGCCGTGCAGCGCGGGTGCAGGACAGGCTCCAGACATCCAGTGCACCAGCGTCCAGCCTGGCGGCCAGGGCGGCTCCCTTGGGATCGTCGATATTGATCACCGCCGCCCGCAGACCTGGCCATTGAAACAACTTTTCCTTGGCCTGCCAGTAAGCTTCCATGCTGCCGTGGTAGTCGAGATGGTCATGCGTGAAGTTGGTGAAAATGGCGACTCGAATGTGACAGCCATCGAGGCGATGTTCTGCCAAGCCGATCGAAGAAGCCTCAATCGCACAGGCGTTGACACCGGCATCGACCAGTTGTCTGAAGTTTTGCTGCAGCAACACCGGATCGGGTGTTGTCAAACCGCTGGTAACCAGATCGCCGTGCCGCCCAATGCCCAAAGTGCCGACCATGCCACAGGGAATCTTTGCGGCCAGTTTCAGGTTTGACAGCGCCTGAGCCAACCACCAGACGGTGGACGTCTTGCCGTTGGTACCCGTCACTGCCAGCACCTTCAGCTGTTGCGACGGCTGACCAAAATAGGCGGCAGCAATCGCTCCGCTGGCCGCCTTCAATTGCCTGTAGGCGGCCACAGCCGGGTCGTTGAAGGCGTAGCACTCGACGCCCTGCGCTTCAACCAGGCAGGCCTTGGCGCCGGCGACCAGCGCAGTCGCCACATGCTTGCGCGCATCGGCGGCGGCACCCGGCCAGGCAATGAAGCCGTCGCCGACTCGCAGTTTGCGGCTGTCACTGCAAATCGTGCCGCTGACGCGCGTACGCAGCCATTCGGCAGCTTCCAGGGGCGTGTGCAATTCAAGCATCAGAAACTCTCTTCTTCCGCTTTGGCGACGATCTGCGGCTTGACCGCCATGTCAGGTGCGATGCCCATCATGCGCAAGGTCTGTTGCACCACCTCGCTGAACACCGGGGCGGCCACGGCACCGCCGTAGTACTGCCCGGCACCCGGCTCGTCGATCATCACCGCCACAATGATGCGGGGTTTTTCGATTGGCGCCAGACCGACGAACCAACCGCGGTACTTGCGATTGCCGGCACTGCCATAACCTTTGCCGAACTGTTTGTACGCGGTACCCGATTTGCCGCCGACCGAGTAGCCTATGGTTTGCGCTTTTTGACCCGTACCCCCTGGGCCGGCCGCCATCTGCAGCATCTTTCGAACCTTGTCGGCTGTCTGCATCGACAACACAGGCACGCCAACAGCCGGTTCACTGCTCTTTTGCATGGTGACTGGAATGATCATGCCGCCATTGGAAAAAATGGTGTACGAACGTGCCATTTGAAACAAGGATGCCGACAAACCATAGCCATACGACATGGTGGCCTGTTCGATCGGACGCCAGGTTTTGTAGGGACGCAACTTGCCCGACACCGCGCCTGGAAAAGTGATCTGCGGCTTCTGCCCAAAACCGGCGCTTGAGAATAGCTCCCACATTTCGCGTGATTGCATTTGCATGGCAATCTTGGCGGTACCGATATTGCTGGACTTTTGAATCACCCCCTCCACCGTCAAAACGCCATTGGGATGAGAATCGGAAATCGTTGAGCCGGTGATGGTCAACTTGCCGGAACCTGTGTCGATCAGCGTCTGCGGCGTGACGCGACCGGTTTCCAGGCCCAGGGCGATGGTGAAAGGCTTCATCACCGAACCCGGCTCAAAGGTGTCTGTCAGAGCCCGGTTGCGCAACTGGGCGCCACTCAAATTTTGTCGCTTGCCGGGCGCGTAGCTGGGGTAATTGGCAAGCGCCAGCACTTCACCGGTTACAACATCCAGCACCACCACACTGCCGGCCTTGGCTTTGTGCAGCAGCACGGCGTCACGCAGCTTCTGATAGGCAATGAACTGCACCTTGCTATCGACGCTGAGTTGCAGATCGGGTCCATCCACCGGTGCGATCTGTTCGCCGACATCCTCGACCACACGTCCCATGCGATCCTTGATGACACGCCGCGAGCCATTGCGCCCGGAAAGTTCCTTGTTGAAGGCGAGTTCAATGCCCTCCTGACCGATGTTCTCCACGTTGGCAAAGCCGACCACGTGCGCCGCCGCTTCGCCTTCGGGGTACTGGCGCTTGTATTCCTTGCGCTGATAAATGCCCTTGAGCCCCAAGGCCATGATCTCTTGCGCCACCGACTCATCGACCTGGCGTTTAAGCCAGACAAAGGTCTTGTCTTCGTTTTCCAGGCGCTTCTCAATTTCTGCCAGCGGCATCTCGAGCAGGGTGGCCAGCTTCTGCAACTGCTCGGGGTTATGCTCCACGTCCTCCGGGATGGCCCAAATGCTGGGCGCCGGAACGCTCGAAGCCAGAATCACCCCATGGCGGTCCAAAATGCGTCCCCGATTGGCTGGCAAATCAAGTGTTCGCGCAAAACGGACTTCTCCCTGTCTTTGAAAAAACTCGTTGGCAAAGACCTGAATGTAGGCAGCGCGCGCGGCCAGACCAAAAAAGGCGAGGGCAATCGCCGCCACAACGAACTTGCTGCGCCAGACCGGTGTCTTGCTGGTCAGCAAAGGGCTCAATGTGTAGGCGATGCTGCGACTCATTGGATCCGCCCTGCAATGCCGTTGGCTGACGGCCCAGCTGTCGCCTGGCTGGAGCGCGCAGCAGATGCCGCTTCGGCGCCATAGCTGACGTAATGCGTGATGGCGGGCGTGACTGTGCGCATCTGGAGTTGCTCCTTGGCCAGTTTCTCGACACGCAGCGGCGCCGCCTGGGCGCGCTTCTCCACTTGCAGGCGCTCATTGTCGGTTTCGATGCTGTGCGCGCTGGAACGGGCCCTGTCAAGATCGGAATACAGCTGACGCGACTCGTACTGCAGATTCACCAGGTAAAGGGAACTTGCCAAAACGGCGAGCATCAGGAAGAAGTTGACCCTGGTCATGCCATGGTCCTCTGGGCCACCCGCATGATGGCGCTGCGGGCGCGCGGATTGGCTTGAACTTCGGCCGTCGAGGGCTTGACTCGCGCCAGTGTCTTCAAACGCATCAATTTCGGCGCGGCAAAGGGTGCACGCCGGTCATATTCATCACGCGAGTGTTTCGCAATGAACTGTTTGACGATGCGGTCTTCCAGCGAATGAAAGCTGATCACGACCAGGCGGCCACCCGCTTGCAAGATGTCAAGGCTGGCAGCTAAGGCCTGTTGCAACTCCTCAAGCTCGGCGTTGATGAAAATCCGAAAAGCCTGAAATGTGCGCGTTGCAGGGTTCTGGCCCGGCTCGCGGGTTTTGACCGTGTCAGCCACGAGTTGGGCCAACTCGGTGGTGCCTGTAATTGGGCGCCTTTCCTGTCGGCGAGCAACAATCGCCTTTGCAATGGCGCCAGCAAACCGTTCTTCACCGTAGTCACGTATCACCTCCGCTATTTTTTCCATCTCAGCCGTTTCCAACCACTGCGCCACACTGCTCCCGCGCGTGCTGTCCATCCGCATGTCAAGCGGTCCATCGAACCGAAAGCTGAAGCCGCGCGATGGGTCGTCGATCTGCGGCGAACTGATACCGAGATCGAGCAACAAGCCGGCCACGCTGGCTTTCGGAAGTTCTGCAATCTGTGAAAAGCCCTGATGCCGGATCGAAAAACGCGGGTCTTTGATCTGGCTCGCCTCGGCCAGCGCATCAGGATCCTTGTCAAACGCAATCAGGCAGCCACGCTCTTGCAAGCGGGACAGAATCAGGCGGGCGTGACCACCGCGCCCAAAAGTGGCGTCCACATAGGTCTGCGCAAGTGCACTTGAATCGCCCGGCCCTGCATCCGGATTGGTGAGCAGAGCGTCAACCGCTTCACTCAACAATACAGTGGTGTGTTTCCATTGGGTGTCCACCGCAGACCTTCAGAAAGAGAACTCTTTGAAGACGTCAGGCATGTCGCCCTGCATGGCTTTGGCTTCCTGTTGGTCGTAAGTCGCCTTGTCCCACAATTCAAAATGGTTACCCATGCCAAGCAGCATGGTTTCCCTGGCGATACCTGCGGCCTGACGCAGTTCTGGCGATACCAGCACGCGGCCCGTCGCATCAATTTCAACATCCATGGCATTGCCAAGAAAGATTCGCTTCCACCATTGCGCCGACATCGGCAAGGCCGCAATGCGTTCGCGAAACTTCTCCCACTCAGGACGCGGAAACAGCATCAAACAGCCATGGGGATGTTTGGTAATCGTCAGTTGTCCGGCCGCCGTCGCGCTCAGGACGTCACGGTGCCGCGTCGGTACAGACAACCGGCCTTTACTATCCAGACTTAATGACGAGGCCCCTTGAAACACAGCAACGCACCCTCTATAGGCAAAACATGAAAAAGCGGAAGCGCAAGGGCACTATTTACCACTTATTTGCACTTTTTTGCACTGTATCAGCAAAAGTCCCCGATGCAAACCTCTTTGCAATAATTTTTTTCAATGAAATCAAGGACTTAGAACTGATTTTGAAGAAGCTCAAAAGCGAAAATCGTTCTAAATTAAGGACTTAGCAAATTTTGTGAATGTGATGCTTGAAGGGCGGCGTAGCCCTCAATCTTTCGCCGCGCACCCACCGATCAAAGAATAAAGCGCGAAAGATCTTCGTCCCGACTCAACTCGCCGAGTCGCGCATCGACGTAGTCGGCAGTGATTGAAATAGTCTGACCCGCGAGATCGGTGGCACCGAAACTCACATCGTCCAGCAGGCGCTCCATCACGGTCGAGAGTCTGCGTGCTCCAATATTTTCCGTTCGTTCGTTGACGTCAAATGCAATCGCCGCAAGGCGCTGAATGCCCTCGTCCTGAAACTCGATATGCACATTTTCCGTCGCCAGCAAAGCCTGATATTGCTTGACCAGCGAGGCATGCGTTTGCGTCAGTATCGCGACAAAGTCCTGCACCGACAAAGACTGCAACTCGACGCGAATCGGAAATCGCCCCTGCAACTCTGGAATCAGGTCGCTCGGCTTGCTCAGGTGGAAGGCACCGGAAGCGATGAACAAAATGTGATCCGTCTTGACCACGCCATATTTGGTCGACACACTGGTCCCCTCAACCAGCGGCAACAGGTCGCGCTGCACCCCCTGGCGCGACACTTCGGCACCACTGCCTTCGGAGCGCGAGGTCACCTTGTCAATTTCATCGATGAAGACGATGCCGTTTTGCTCCAGCATCAGCAGTGCTTGCGTCCTGATATCGTCTTCATTGACAAGTTTTGCCGCCTCTTCGTCGATCAAAAGCTTCATGGCTTCAGGAATCTTGAGTTTGCGCGTTTGCCGTTTCGACTGCCCAATTTGACCAAACATGCCTCGCAGTTGCTCAGTCATTTCTTCCATACCGGCCGGACCCATGATCTCCAGTTGCGGCGCCGCCTGCGCTACCTCAATCTCGATCTCACGCTCGACCAACTGACCTTCACGCAATTTCTTGCGGAAAATCTGCCGCGCAGCGCTCTCCGGCTCAGTGCTCGGGAGCACACCGAATTCAGCGCGCGGCGGTGGCACCAGGATGTCCAGCACCCGCTGCTCTGCCGCATCTTCAGCCCGTGTACGCACTTTCTTCATTTCGGCAACGCGTGTCTGCTTGACCGCGATGTCGGCGAGGTCCCGAATGATGGCATCGACGTCTTTGCCGACATAGCCTACTTCAGTAAATTTAGTCGCCTCGACCTTGATGAACGGGGCATCTGCCAGACGCGCCAGACGGCGCGCAATTTCGGTTTTACCGACCCCCGTGGGGCCAATCATCAAGATATTTTTTGGCGTGATCTCAAAGCGCAGACCGGGCTCGACCTGCTGGCGCCGCCAGCGATTGCGCAGCGCGATGGCGACAGCACGCTTGGCCTGTTGTTGACCAACAATATGTTTGTCAAGTTCGGCAACAATTTCCTGCGGCGTCATGGAAGGGTTTCAATGCTGTGATTCATGTTGGTATAGATGCACAATTCGCCGGCAATCTCGAGCGAGCGCTTGACAATGT
>JBBQZA010000170.1:0-8511 GCA_038208175.1 Burkholderiales bacterium | reverse complement strand
AACACGTCGCGCACCATGCCCTTGGCCTTGTGCATGAAGAACTTGCGTTCCTGCTGCGTCACAATTCCGGCCGCGTCCTGACCCCGATGTTGCAACAGCAGCAAGGCATCGTAAATGAGTTGATTGACAGGTGCGTTACTGACAACGCCAACGATTCCACACATTAGGGTAGGTACTTTCCAATTTCTGGTGGCAACACCGGCTTGAAAACCTGGAGCGCGGACAGTGCCAAGCCTGCCCCCAAAGACTCCGTCCACCAGACACTGTTTTTCCAGGGCGACAGGCTCATGACCGCCGTCGCGGCCAACAACAGAAAGACACCTCTTAGAAGGCCAAACACTGCGCCCAGCGCTCGATCAGTGGCCCGCAGGCCAACTTTCGCCAGGAGTTTGCGGATCAGGCTGGCAAGCAAGCCGCCGGCAAACACGCACAGCACAAAAATCATCACGAAAGCCGCTGCATATTGAATCAATTCACTGGCCCCGCTCATCGGCAGTTTGGGCGCCAAATCAGGTGCGAACAACTGCGACAAAATGTAGGCCGCGATCCAGTTCAGCAATGACAGGACTTCATACATCAGACCGTGCCAGGCACCAAAGGCCAGCGAGACCAGGAGCAACAACGCAAAAATCAGGTCCAGCGCGATCTCGGGCATGGTTTCAGCGCGCTTCTCTAGAGACTCAAAATGGTGGCCGACAGATTAAGCTTCTTGATCTTTTCGGCGGCCTTGTCCGCTTCCGCCTTGCCCGCAAAAGGACCCACACGCACACGAGTCCGGCGGCCCTCTTTGGTGTCCACCACCTGGGTGTAGGTCTTCAGGCCTGCATGTTCGACCTTGAGACGCACTTCTCGAGCCCTCACAGGATCTGAAAACGCACCCACCTGCACGACAAATCGGCCTTCACCGACATCATCCTTGTTGTCCGGGTCCTTGCCGTCCAGCAGCGCCTGGGCTTTGACGCCATCATCGGTCCTGGCTGGCATCGAAGCTGGCTTCTCGATTGCCTTCGGTTCCGGTATCGCTGCCGGTCTGGGCGTGTCCGACGCCGCTGTGACGTTCGGCACAACGGCGGTTTCTTCAATCTTTGGTGCCGCAGCGGGCTCCGGAATGCTCAAGGGTTTAACCTTGCCACGGTCCGGTATTTCTATCGGAATATCAACCGCTATAGGACGTGGTTGCTTGTCAAACAGCAGCGGAAAACCAAGCACGCCGAGCAACACCAGCAAGGTGGCTCCCAGCAAGCGATGTTTCGCCCTTCGGCGCATCACCTCAACACTCTCGGGCTGAGCCGGGGTAGCCGCTGGCTCACCACCCTTGCGGAACTTGAAAAAGGCCATTTGTTGGTAGCTCAGGAGTTCAAATATTGAGTATGTGTTTGGGATGAAGGCTGGGTAGACCGTCCTTTAACACGCCACCGACTGCATAGAACGACCCAAACACGACAATTCTATCAGCGGGGTCCGCCGCACGAAGGGCTGCCAGAAGCGCCTGTCGAGGGTCCGGGTAGCCGGTAGCAGGAGTGGCTTTTTGCAGGTTCAATGTCTGCCAGATGGCCAACAAACCGGCAGCCGATTGCGCACGCGGCGTCGGTAAGTCGGTGAAATACCAGCGCTGAATCAGGGGGTCGAGTTTTCGCATCATTGTGACAAAATCTTTATCGGCCATGGCGCCAAAGATCGCATGAGTGGTCGGAAAAAAGCCCATCGCGTCGAGGTTGGCGGCCAGCGCCGCCACCGCATGCGGGTTGTGCGCGACGTCAAGCACCAGGGTTGGCTGACCCGCAATGATTTGAAAGCGCCCAGGCAGCTCGACAAAAGCCAAGCCCTTGCGCACCGCCTGGGCGGTGACCGGCAAGCGCTCGCGCAAGGTGGCCAGAGCAGCCAGGACGCCGGCCGCGTTGACCAACTGGTTGGCACCGCGCAAAGCCGGGTAGGCCAGACCGCCATAACGACGACCACGACCCGCCCAACTCCATTGCTGCTTGTCACCCGAGACATTGAAATCAACCCCGCTGCGCCAGAGATCAGCGTCAATCTCAATCGCGTGATCGAGCACGCTTTGCGGGGGCATCGGATCGCTCACCACCACCGGTTGCCCGGTGCGCATGATGCCAGCCTTCTCGTAGCCAATGGATTCGCGGTCCGGTCCTAAAAACTCCATATGATCAAGATCGATGCTGGTGATGACAGCGCAATCGGATTCGATGATATTGACCGCGTCAAGACGGCCGCCCAGACCGACTTCCAGAACCGCCACCTCGAGCGCCGCACGACTCATGATGTCCAGAATCGCGAGCGTTGAAAACTCAAAATAAGTGAGTGAAATGTCGCTTGCGTCGCGGCAACGAGCCTGTTCGACGCGTGCAAAAGCATCTGTCAAGTCGGCTGCTGGCACCGGCTCCCCAGACAGGCGCAGTCGTTCTTCGAAATGCACCAGATGGGGCGAGGTGTAGACCCCGGTCCGATAGCCCGCCTGAAGAAGGATCGATTCGAGCATCGCGCAGGTTGATCCCTTGCCGTTGGTACCAGCCACCGTAATTACGGGGCAGCTGAAGTGAATACCCATGCGATCAGCCACGCGCTTGACGCGGTCCAGACCCAGGTCGATACTTTTTGGGTGCAGGCGCTCGCAGTGGAGCAGCCACTCTTCCAATGTTTTGGGTTCATTTTTCATAGCAAGCAGCATTGTCGCCGAGCTGCGCAAGGTGGCTCGCCTAAAATCACTGGTTACTCATCACTGCACTGCAAACACCATGGCTACCATCCTGCAAAACCTTCCCGTCGGTCAAAAAGTGGGCATCGCTTTCTCCGGCGGTCTGGACACCAGTGCTGCACTGCTTTGGATGAAGCGCAAAGGTGCCCTGCCCTATGCCTACACCGCCAACCTGGGCCAGCCAGACGAATCAGACTACGACGAAATCCCGCGCAAGGCCATGCAATACGGTGCCCAGGCCGCGCGGCTGATCGATTGCCGCAGCCAGTTGGCCGCTGAGGGCCTTGCCGCGCTGCAAAGCGGTGCCTTTCACATCTCGACGGCTGGCATGACCTACTTCAACACGACACCGCTGGGACGCGCCGTAACCGGCACCATGCTGGTGGCGGCAATGAAAGAGGACGATGTCCACATCTGGGGCGACGGCAGCACTTTCAAAGGCAACGACATCGAGCGCTTTTACCGCTACGGCCTGCTCACCAACCCGTCGCTGAAGATCTACAAGCCCTGGCTGGACCAGTTGTTCATCGACGAACTGGGTGGCCGCGCCGAAATGTCGGCGTTCATGACAGCGCACGGCTTTGGCTACAAGATGAGTGCCGAAAAAGCCTACTCCACTGACAGCAACATGCTGGGCGCCACGCACGAGGCAAAAGACCTGGAGCACTTGAGCAGCAACATCCGAATCGTCAACCCCATCATGGGCGTTCCATTCTGGAAAGACGACTGTGTGGTGAAGGGGGAGGAAGTATCGGTACGCTTTGAAGAAGGCCATCCCGTTGCGCTGAACGGCGTCGACTACCCCGATCTGGTGAGCCTGATTCTGGAGGCCAACCGAATCGGTGGCCGTCATGGCCTGGGCATGAGCGATCAGATTGAGAACCGCATCATCGAAGCAAAAAGCCGCGGCATCTACGAAGCACCCGGGCTGGCGCTTCTGTTCATCGCTTACGAGCGACTGGTCACCGGCATCCACAACGAAGACACCATCGAGCAGTACCGCGACAATGGCCGCAAACTCGGCCGCCTACTCTACCAGGGCCGCTGGTTTGACTCGCAGGCGATCATGCTGCGCGAGACCGCGCAACGCTGGGTCGCGCGCGCCATCACTGGCAGCGTCACACTGGAGCTGCGCCGCGGCAACGACTACTCGCTGCTCAACACGGAAAGCCCGAACCTGACCTATGCGCCGGAACGTCTGAGCATGGAAAAGGTGGAAGACGCCCCTTTCTCGCCGCTGGACCGCATCGGCCAACTCACCATGCGCAACCTGGACATCACCGATACCCGAGCCAAGCTCGGCATCTATGCCAAGGCTGGGCTGCTGTCACTTGGCGAAGGCGGTGACTTCCTCAGTCTGAGCAACGACGAGAAATAGTTCACGAAGCAGAGGCTGCGGGTTTATTTTTGCGCCAGATAGCCTTGCGCAACGCTCCGCAACGCGGTCGGCTGTATCCCGAGCGCTTGCAGTCCGGCTACTTTTCCGCTCGCCACGTTGTCGATCCGCATCGAATCGAGGTTGTCGCGCGTCATCACGGGCTCTCCAGGGGCCAGTTCCATCAGTGTCGCCTGCAACCGACCCAGCCAGTTGGGCAAAGCCAGCACCGGACGTCCGCGCCCATTTCGGACACCGGCGAGTTGCGCCGACAGTTGCACCAATTCTCTCAAAGTGAAGATGTCCGGACCACAGGCTTCAAACACGCGCACCAATGCGCTTGCTGCCGCTGGCCTGGCAAGCTGCAGACTGCGCAGCACGGCAGTTGCCACATCCTCGACCCAGACCGGTTGAAATCGTGTCATGGCACCGGCCAAGGGCATGAGCGGCAAACGCTTCTGCAGCTTGGCAAAGACGTTCAAGAATTTGTCTCCAGCACCAAAAATCACACTGGGACGCAAAACGGTCAGATCAAACGCTGCCGACTCTGCGGCACGCTTCAGGACCGCTTCGCCGTTCCCTTTGCTGCGCAAGTACATGGAAGGCGCTGAATCAGGCTGCAGAGCGTCAACACCCATGGCACTGACGTGCACCAATTGCCTGACATCGGCAGCCCTGCAGGCCTGTGCGAGTATCTGCGGCAAGGCCACATGGACCCGATCGAATGCTGCTTGCGTGCCGTGCAGAATGGCTACCAGATTGACCGCCGCGTCATGGCCGGCAAGGGCTCTGGTAAGCGCTGTCAGGTCATGGACATCCAGCTCCAGCACAGTAACACTCGGCAGTTGCAGCAATCGCTGCGCGTTCGAATGCTTTCGCGTGGGTACCGTTACCTGCCAGCCATGGCTCACGAGTTGTTGGCAAACCGCGGCGCCGACAAAACCGGTACCCCCCAAGACGAAAACCTTTTTCATGACTGTGACTCAAACAATGATGGGTTCCGGTTCCAGTCGGATGCCAAAACGCTCGTAGACGCTGGTCTGGATGGCCTTGGCCAGCGTCATGACCTCTCCGCCAGTGGCACCGCCCCGATTGACCAGCACCAGGGCCTGTTTCTCGTACACGCCTGCGTTGCCGACGGACTTGCCCTTCCAGCCGCAGGCGTCAATCAACCAGCCGGCGGCCAGCTTGATGGAGCCATCGGCCAGGTGGTAATAAACGATTTTAGGATCGCGCGCGATGATGTCGGCGCATTGTTCGGGCGTAACGGTCGGGTTCTTGAAGAAACTGCCGGCATTGCCGATGACAGCCGGGTCCGGCAACTTGGCACGACGAATATCACATACCCATTGGTAGATTTGCCGTGCCGACGGTTGTGAGATACCCGACTCAAGCATCTTCTTTTCGATGTCAGCGTAGCCGAGGACTGCTTTCCATGGCTTGGGAAGCATGAAACGGACGCGGGTAATAAGGGCTCTGCCGGCCAGGCCCAAACTGCTGGAGGCGTGTTTGAAGACCGAATCACGATAGCCAAAAGCGCATTGGGCTGCGTTGAGTGTGAACAGCTTGCCGGTCTCAAGATCCACAGCGTCCAGCGAATCGAAACGATCCTGCAACTCAACCCCATAGGCGCCAATGTTCTGCACCGGAGCAGCACCTACCGTGCCGGGTATGAGCGCCATGTTTTCGAGACCGGGAAGACCCTGTTGCAAGGTCCAGGTCACAAAGTCATGCCAGTTCTCACCAGCGCCGGCTTCGACAACAAAGGCCTTTGCATTCTCTTGCAGCAGTTGCCGACCTTTGATCTCGACTTTCAAAACCAGCGACTTGATGTCACCGGTCAGCACAATATTGCTGCCGCCCCCCAGCACAAACCTGGATTGCCCACGCCATTCGACTTGCGCCACCAGTGCTTCGATGTCGGCCTGGCTGGCGATACGCGTCAGGCAATTTGCCTTGGCAACGATGTGAAAACTGTTGCAGGACTCAAGGGGAACGTTTTTCTGGATTAACATTGCTGCAATTCTCTCACTTGCACTCGGGTGCGTGATTTTTTCGGGAGTTTAGCCATGCCCTCTTTTGATACGGTTTGCGAAGCCAACCAGGTGGAAGTCAAGAACGCCGTAGAAAACAGCGCCAAGGAGATTGGCACGCGCTTTGACTTCAAAGGCACTCCTGCAGCCATCGAAATCAAGGAGAAAGAAATCACTTTGATTGGCAACGCAGATTTTCAGTTGGCCCAGATTGAGGACATCTTGCGCAACAAACTCACCAAGCGCAACGTCGACGTGCGTTTTCTGGACAAGGGCGAGGTGCAGAAAATGGGTGGTGACAAGGTCAAACTGATCATCAAGGTGCGCAACGGGATCGAGACTGAAGTTTCGAAGAAGATCCAGCGCCTGCTCAAAGACAGCAAACTCAAAGTTCAGTCGGCGATTCAGGAAAACAAGCTGCGGGTCACCGGAGCCAAGCGCGATGATTTGCAGGCTGCCATGGCCATGATCAGAAAAGAGATCACCGATATCCCTTTGAGTTTCGATAATTTTCGCGACTGACACATCCCCACCGTGACGCTACAAAACGAAAACGAGTACGAAGACCTACTTAGTTTGTGGTCTGATCTGGAGTCGGGAATCGGTATTGTGCTGGGTAGTCCGGGCAGCATCCAGGAATTTGAACGACGCATCTGGCAATATGACCGCTGGATGCGCGACCTGGTTGAAATCGATCCGGACCTCGGTTTGTACCTTCTTTTTCAGTTGGCCGCCAACTCTCCAGTGGGCTACAGCGCATCACACTCGCTGATCTGCTCCGTATTGTGTGACCTGATTGCCAGGGAACTGGGACTGCCACCGACCGAGCGTAACAGCCTGGTCCATGCGGCCATGACGATGAACATTTCGATGACTGCGCTGCAGGATCAACTGACCCAACAGGATAAACCAGATGCTCTGCAACAGGACAAGATTGCCGCACACCCAGCCGACAGTGCCACAATGCTGGGCCTGATCGGCGTATCGGATCAGCTATGGCTCGACAGCATCAGTCGGCACCATGACGAAACCACCAGCAAAGGTGATTTGGCGGCGGTTCCTGCAGTGACCCGATTGGCACGCATTCTCCGCGTTGTGGACCGGTATGCCGCCATGATCAGTCCACGCAGATCGCGCGAAGGCCGCACTGCGACCGATTCAATGAGTTCCATCATCGCTCGATCAACGCAGCGAATTGACGAAGTGGGTCATTCGCTTGAGCGCGCAGTCGGACAGTTTCCACCAGGCACCTATGTCCGCCTGGATAACGGTGAACTGGCTATTGTGGTGCGCCGCAGCGTTCAGCCAAATTTACCGCAGGTCGCCCTTGTCATCAGCCAGGATGGGACGGTGCTGAGCCCACCCCACCTGCACCAGACGACCGAAGGCAACCCCAGAATCAAGATAGCGTTACCGGCTTCTGCCATACGCAAGCGACTGAATCACCATCAGATCTTGCGCCTGCCTTGATTGCTTTTCTAGCGAAGCCATTTTTGCAGGAACTGGGCCTGACCGATGGCGGGATCAAGTTGATAGTTGGAAAATCCGACCCGGCTGTAAAGCCTTACGGCACCGGCGTTGCCTGCAAGCACCTCCAGCGTCAATTTGCAGGCGCCGCGCTGCCGCGCCAGTCTCTCCACCAGCGCCAGCATCTTCTCGGCTATTCGCTGTCCCCTGTAGGCCGACAACACGACAACATCATGAACATTGATCAAAGGTTTGCAGGCAAAGGTGGAGAACCCTTCGATGCAGTTGATCAAACCTACCGGTAACGCCTCGTCAACTCCGGCAAAGGCCAACACGCTAAAGGCCTGTGGTCGGGCCGCGAGCGCAGCCACCAGGTGGGCTCGCGCGAAATCACTCAGACCGTGCCCACCACCCATCGGATCTTTGGCATATTCGTCGAGCAGCTCAACCAATGCACCGGCATGGCCGGCATGACCATAGTCTGCAAGACAGACTCGTATGCTGTCGCTGGACTGCGTCATTGGGTCAGGCAATCTGCCAAACGTTGGGCACATTTTTGAGCCTGCTCTGCAACCGGCGCTTCCACCATCACCCGCACCAGCGGTTCGGTCCCGCTGGCACGGATCAGAACACGGCCGCGCTCACCCAGTTCCTCCTCAACTTCTCGCAGGGTGGTAGCCAATTTTGTGTTGGTCTTCCAGTCCTGCCCCGGTTTCAATGGAACGTTGATGAGAAACTGCGGGAAAAGAGTGACTTCAGCCAGCAATTGAGCCAGAGTCTGGCCACTGCGCAAACAGGCCTGCAAGACCTGCAAGGCGGAAACAAGCCCATCGCCGGTGGTGTGTTTGTCCAGCGCCAACAAATGCCCGGACCCCTCACCGCCGAGCGACCAGCCACGCTTTTCCAGTTCCTCCAGCACATAG
>JBBQZA010000169.1:0-8549 GCA_038208175.1 Burkholderiales bacterium | reverse complement strand
CGTCGAACCCGGCAATGTAGTGACAAAATTGGGGTCAGACTCCAATTCTTCTTCGCCTTCTACACGTCTGCCGCAGATGCCGGCTTACCACCTGATGCGCACAGACCGCAGCGGCATCACGATGGTCAATATCGGCGTCGGTCCGGCCAACGCCAAGACCATCACCGACCACATTGCGGTGTTGCGGCCGCACGCCTGGATCATGTTGGGCCATTGCGCCGGCCTGCGAAATTCGCAGCAGCTAGGCGACTATGTGCTGGCCCATGGCTATGTGCGCGAGGATCACGTGCTCGATGAGGAACTGCCACTTTGGGTGCCGATTCCGGCACTGGCCGAGATCCAGCTCGCACTGGAGGCCGCGGTGTCGGATGTGACGCAGCTCAAAGGCGCCGAGCTCAAGCACATTATGCGCACCGGCACGGTGGCCAGTACCGACAACCGCAACTGGGAACTGCTGCCCGACAACGGCCCGCAGCGCCGCTTCAGCCAGAGCCGGGCTGTGGCACTGGACATGGAAAGTGCCACCATCGCCGCCAACGGCTTTCGCTTTCGCGTGCCCTACGGAACGCTGCTGTGCTTGAGCGACAAGCCTTTGCACGGCGAAATCAAGCTGCCCGGAATGGCCAACCACTTTTATCGCGAGCGCGTCGACCAGCATTTGCGCATCGGTATGCGGGCCATTGAACTGCTGCGTGCTGGAGGCGTGGATCAACTGCACAGCCGCAAGTTGCGCAGCTTTGCCGAGGTGGCGTTTCAGTAGCTGTTGAACCCTTGCTCTTGACCGATGAGGGTGACAGTGGCTGGGCGTGTGTCGGCGTCATCATACTGCCAAATGCGCATAAATCGGCCGTCAACACACCCCAAGCCACTGCTACCAAGGGTTTTGGCCAGCTGACTCCGATGTCGCAGTGTGTCCTACACCGGGAAGGTATCAAAACACTATTTTGCGCGGAAGCTGTCGTGGCAGTTCTTGCAGGTGCCGCCGGCTGCACCGAACGCGCCCTTCAAGCTCTCCAGCGAGCCGACTTTGGCCGCAGCATTGAGCTTGGCCACTGCGGCAATCATTTTTTCACTGGCCTCCTTAAACTTAGCAGGGTCTTTCCAGATTTCAGGCAAGGCCTTGGTGTTGCCGCCAATGTCAGTGCCGGGCCCAAACGCTGCCCAGGGCAGCTTGGACAGGGTTTCAACAATGGCGGCACTGTCCGCAGCTGCCTTGGCGTCAAACGGTGCCTTGTCGTTCGCCATGGCGCCCAGTCGGCCGAAATGTGTTCCCATCACGCTCAATGCGCTCTGACGGTACTTGATAGCATCTTCCGGTTTTGCGAACTAGGCCAGTGCTGGTGTGACCAGGGCGGTGGCCGATGTGGCCAGAACAAATACGACAATCGCTTTCATGAAATATCTTTCAAAGTTAAAAAGTTGGGTTGGCAAAAACCAGATGCCAGTCGAGTGTAATTGCAACCTAAAACTTCTGCTTGACGACCCAACTATTTGACAAAATAGCTGACACACTTGGTGTCGCGCAGCACGGTTCCACTAAATTCTAGGAGTCTTATGTCGCACAAAATCAGGGTCTGGGACCTGCCCACCCGCATCTTTCACTGGGTTCTGGTGGTGTGCCTCGTGGGCCTGGTCATCACGGGCAATATTGGCGGCGAGGTCATGCCCTGGCACCAGCGGCTGGGGTTTACTGTACTCAGCCTGCTGCTATTTCGTCTGGCGTGGGGCTTCATCGGTGGGCGTTGGTCGCGTTTTGCCTCCTTTGTACATGGCCCATCCACCGTGTTGGCATATTTGCGAGGGCAAGGCAAGCCTGAGCATTCAGTCGGACACAACCCGCTGGGCGCGGGTTCTGTGCTGGCGCTAATGACATTCCTGCTGCTGCAGGTGGCGAGCGGCTCCTTCTCCGACGATGAAATTTCCTTTTCTGGTCCGTTGGCCAAGTTTGTCTCAAACGCCACCGTCAGTATGCTCACCAGCTATCACAAGCAGATTGGTAAGACCATCATCATTTTGCTAGTGCTGCTGCACATTGGCGCGATTGTGTTTTATCGCGTCCGGAAAAAACAAAACCTGGTGCCCCCAATGCTGCACGGTGACAAAGAACTAGACCAACCCGCAGCACCTTCGCGTGACGACGCCCGTTCGCGCGCTCTGGCGACCGTAGTCTTTGGCCTATGCGCCGTTCTGGTGGCATGGGGCGTGCAACTCGCAAGGTGATAGCGGCGGCTTGCAGTTTGCATCACAGCAGTTTGCCACGTCCAATTCACCAACGTCAGCTTTGGAGCAGCAACTCACCCGTCCCGTTCTGGTCGTCCACGCATTTGTTCTCAATGCAGTTTGACGACTGGCGAGATAACTCCTGCAACTTCAATGCCTTCTCACGAGCATTACGAATTTCAGCCTTTCTGCGCGGGCTCTTCTCGAAGGCGCTTTGCACGCAGTACACGAAAACGCCAGCGCACGAGACCAATTGCGTAGACCTCAACGATGCGATAGATTATGCGAGCGACAAACAGCATTGACAAGGCAATGCCCAGGTGCGCATTGGGGGTGTAAAAAAGCCCCTCCGGTGTTGGCTCAAATTTCGTCTTGCTCAACCCAAAAACTCCAAGAAGGCTCCCGCAAGCAACCCGCCGGCGAGGATCCATAGCTGTTCAGGATGGGAGTGCGCCGCATAGGCTGGCAAGACAATCCGCATGGGGAAGATGAGCAGCGTAATCCAGGGGCGAATCCTGGATAGTCGTTGACGCCCGACCATCCTGCGGATGCGCGAGTACACCTTCCACAAAGCGAGCGGAATGAGCAACAAATACGCAACGGTTGGCGCACTGGGCGGGTCATCGAATACGAATCAAATCAATTTGTAGGGCTCTGCATAACGCAGCATTGCTGCCCACCAACCGGCGGGGAAGATCTCCATACCCGGCGTCCGTCAAGTGACCTGCGGCACAATCCTTCCCATGTCCTCAAGTCCCCCGGCAGCACCGCTGTTCGAGATCCGTCACCTGAGCAAAAGTTATGGCGACACCACGGTTGTCGACGATCTGTCGTTCCAGATTGCCGTCGGCGAATGTCTGGGCGTCATTGGGCCGAATGGTGCTGGCAAAACCACCACCATCCGCATGTGCCTGGGCCAAAGCGTCCCCGACAGCGGCAGCATCACGGCCTTCGGATTGTCGATGCCCAAGGATTCGTTGGCCATCAAGGCACAACTCGGGGTCGTGAGCCAGCTCGACACACTGGATCCCGATTTCTCATGCGCCGAAAATCTGCTGGTCTACGGTCGATACTTCGGCATGAAGACAGCGCAGATTCGCAGCCGCATCCCCGATTTGCTGGCGTTTGCGTCCCTGGCCAGCAAAGCCAGCGCCAAGCCGGGCGAACTCTCGGGCGGCATGAAGCGCCGCCTCAGCCTGGCACGTTCTCTGGTCAACAATCCGCGCTTGCTGCTGTTGGATGAACCTACCACCGGCCTCGATCCGCAGGCGCGCCACCTGATGTGGGAGCGCCTGCAAATGCTGCTGCTGGAGGGCAAGTCGATTCTGCTGACGACCCATTTCATGGACGAAGCCGAACGTTTGTGCACCCGGCTGCTGGTGCTGGATCATGGAAAAAAAATTGCCGAGGGCCGACCGCGCGACCTGATCAGTCAGCATCTGGAACCCGATGTGGTCGAGGTCTATGGTGCCGGAGCGTTGGTGTTGGCTGAGGGTCCGCTCAAGGCACTCTCCTCGCGCGTCGAAGTCAGCGGTGAAACCGTCTTTTTCTACACGCAGGACGCCAAGCCGCTGTTGCAGGCGCTGGTTGAGCAGCCGCATCTTCGCACCCTGCACCGGCCAGCCAATCTGGAAGACCTTTTTCTCAAGCTCACCGGCCGCCAGATCAGGGAGGACGCATGAGCGCAGAGAATAGACATTCAAGTAATCCCAGTGTCTGGCGCGCGCCGCAACTCTCGCCGCGCTGGTGGCCGGTTTTTTTGCGCAACCTGCTGGTCTGGCGCAAACTGGCGCTGCCCAGCCTGGTCGGCAACATTGCCGAGCCCTTGATGTGGTTGCTGGCTTTTGGTTACGGCATGGGGGCGCTGGTCGGCGAGGTCGCGCTGCCAGGTGCCGATGGCCCGATCAAGGTGCCCTACATCCTGTTTCTGGCAAGTGGCTCGATCTGCATGAGCGCCATGAACGCGGCCAGCTTTGAAGCACTGTATTCGGCCTTCTCGCGCATGCATGTGCAGAAAACCTGGGACGGCATCATGAACGCACCGGTCAACCTTGATGACATTGTGCTGGCTGAAATGCTGTGGGCCGCTTTCAAGTCGTTGTTCACCGTGACGGCGATTCTGGCGGTCATGCTTGGTCTGGGCATCAGTTACTCGCCCAAGCTGCTGCTGGCCTGGCCGATCCTGCTCGGTGTCGGCATCACCTTCAGTTGCCTGGCGCTGATCTTCAATGCGCTGGCCAAGGGCTACGATTTTTTTACCTACTACTTCACGCTGTTTTTGACGCCGATGATGTTTCTCAGCGGTATCTTTTTTCCGCTGGAACAACTCCCGGGAGCGGTGCGCGAGATCTCGCAATGGCTGCCGCTGACCAATGCCATCGCTCTGGTGCGTCCGCTGTTCATGGACCAGTGGCCACCGCATCCCCTGCAACATGTGCTGGTTCTGGCGGTCTACGCGGTCGGTGGCTTCTGGCTGGCACTGGCACTGACGCGCAAGCGTTTTCGGGCATGATGCACAGGTAAAAATAACGAGGAGCAAAATGAAGCTGGCTTTGCTGTCAGACATTCACGCCAATATTCAGGCCTTCGTGGCCTGTCTGGCGCATGCCCGCGAACAGGGTTCACAGCAGTTTGCGTTGCTGGGAGATCTGGTTGGCTACGGTGCGGACCCGGTCGCGGTGGTGGAACTGGCGCAGCAGTTGGCCGATGCCGGTGCGCTGCTGGTCAAGGGTAATCACGATGAATTGGCGGTGACTCCGCCGGCCCAGGTCCTTACCGTGGGGGACATTACTGCCGCTTGGACACACGCACAGCTGAGCGACAGCCAACTGCGGTTCCTGGACCAACTGCCCCTGACACTCCAGCAGGATTCGATTCTGTTGGTGCACGCCAGTGTCGATGAGCCGGCGCAGTGGAACTACGTGTATGAAGAGCGGGCTGCCGGCAGCAGCCTGGATGCGGCTGCCGCATTTGCTGACGTGCGCCATGTTTTCTGTGGCCACGTTCATATGCAGTCCTTGTATTACCGGGGCGCCGCTGCCGCCCTGATGAAGTTCATCCCAACGCCGGGAGTGGCGGTGCCGGTGCCAAGGCATCGGCGCTGGCTGGCCACGATCGGTTCGGTCGGGCAGCCGCGCGACCGCAATCCCAAAGCCATGTACGCGCTGTTCGATACCGAGAAATTGCAGCTGACCTTTCAACGCGTAGCGTACGACCATCATGCGGCGGCGGTCGCCATTCGTCAGGCGGCCTTGCCAGCCATGTTTGCGGATCGCCTGGAACTGGGACGATGAAGCTGCTTGAGCCCGGTGCTGAGCTGGACGGCTTCACGATAGAGCAGTGTGTCCATTCGGGCGCCATGGCGCGTGTGATCCGGACTTTCCGCTGGCTTTTGGCTTGTCCTGCAACGCTTTCTCGCCACGGTACCGATCAAGGTCGCGATGGACGCGCCCTTTTAGCAGCGGTTACCATCCCGATAAACGCCAATCATTTTTGAAACATGTTCGACTCACTTTCCGCGCCAGACAAAGATTCGCCAAGTAGCGGCGCTACCGGGAGTGCTCTGCCCGCCAGCAGCAAGTTCACCGGCCTTTACTGGCCGTGCCCGCCGTACGCCATCTTTGGCGAGGCGGTGCCGTGGACTGAACCGCTAATCTGCGACATAGAGGATCTGAACGGCGCCGTTCGAAGCTGCCGCCTGGCCATGCTGACGCCCGCTGACAAGACGGTCATGATTTTTGTGCCGAACCGCGCTTCTCCCGGACGCGTGCACTTCTCGCAGTTTCGGCGCTTGACACTGAAAACGGTTCTGCATCCGGAAGAAACTGTTAGCGACACCGACTTTGCCGAAATCTTCGGTCATCGGCCAACGCTTGATTATCAGTTGCAGATGGAGGATGACACCGTCTTGACGGGTCAGACAGTCGGTTATATCGAGGCAGGTTTCGGGCTTTTCTTGTTCACGCCGGTGGATGGCGGGGGCGGTGTTGAGCGCGTGTTTATCCCGCGCGAAGCTTACCTGAAGGCCAGCTTTGGTGAACATATCGGACACTTGCTGGTTGCTCAGCGTGCGGTGACGCGCCAGCAGGTGGAACAGGCGGCCAGTCAGCAGCAGAATCTGCGAAGCCGCAAACTTGGCGATCATCTGGTCAAAGAGGCCATCGTTTCGCCAGATCAACTCATGTTGGCGCTGGATCAGCAGTCAAAGATGCCGATGATCCGGGTCGGCGAAGCGCTGACCCGTCTTGGCTTCATCGATGACGCCCAACTGGCGCAGGCACTCGAGAAGCAGAAGACCGAACGCTCGGTGCCGCTGGGTCAGTTGCTGGTGAATATGGGTTTTCTGTCGCGCCGTGACCTCAACACCGCGCTGGCACGAAAGATGGGCTACCCGGTGGTCGATGTGGCCCAGTTCCCGATCGAAGCCGAGGCCTTGCGCACGGTGCCATTTGCCACTGCGTCGCGCCTGGGCATCATGCCCTTGTTGCTGCGCGATAAATTGTTGGTGGTGGCCACCGGCGATCCGACCCGGCGCGATATGCTCGAGGAGCTTGAATTCGTGCTGGAAACGCGCGTCATCGCAACGCTGGGCGACGAGCAGCAGATCCAGCAGATGCTGAGCTCAACCTACGAAAAATTTGGCTTGCCAAACAATCCATTCAGTGCTCCTCAGCAGAACGCGGAGATCCAGCCCGAAGACTCCGCCAGTACCTCGGAGTTGCTGCACTCGATGGAACTTTCGCAGCAAGATCAACAGGAGACCGAAAACCAGATCGAGCAGTCCGATAACACGCTGGTGCGCCTGATCAACACCATGATCATCGAGGCCTACAACCGCGGGGCGTCGGATATTCACGTCGAAACCCACCCCGGGCGCACCAAGACCCGAATCCGCTTTCGCAAGGACGGTGTGCTGTCGCATTACCTGGAGTTGCCGCCCAGTTACCGGGCCGCGCTCACAGCGCGTCTGAAAATCATGGCCGACCTCGATATATCGGAGCGACGCAAGCCGCAGGATGGCAAGATCGATTTTTCGAAATTTTCAGCTCGGCACCGCATTGAATTGCGTATCGCCACGATTCCAACCTCGGGTGGGCTGGAGGACGTGGTGATGCGCTTGCTGTCATCAGCCAAGCCGATCAGCATCGAGAAGCTCGGTCTGACGGCGACCAATCTGGAGCATTTGCGCGACGCGGTCAGTCGTCCTTACGGCATGGTCCTTTGTGTCGGGCCGACCGGCTCCGGCAAGACCACTACGTTGCACTCCGTTCTGGGTTTCCTGAACACCCCGCAACGCAAAATATGGACGGCCGAAGACCCGATCGAAATCACCCAGCCGGACCTGCGCCAGGTGCAGATCAACCCAAAAATCGACTGGACTTTCGCCAAGGCACTTCGTTCCTTCCTGCGCGCCGACCCCGACATCATCATGGTCGGTGAAATTCGGGACGATGAAACGGCCAAGATGGCCATCGAGGCCTCCCTCACCGGCCATTTGGTTCTGTCCACGCTGCATACCAACAGCGCCGCCGAGACCGTGGTCCGTTTGATCGACATGGGCATGGATCCTTTCAACTTCGCCGACTCCCTGCTGGCGGTGTTGGCGCAGCGACTGGTGCGACGGCTCTGTTCCCAGTGCCGCACCGCTGAGGAGGCCAGTGACACTCTGGTCCAGGAGTGGCTGGACGATTATCTGCACTCGTTCGCGGAAGAACTGCGACCGGAGCGCGAAGCTGTGCGCCAGGAGTGGCTGACAGAGTTTGGCCATGACGGCCACCTGACCCACTACAGCGCGCCGGGTTGCAGCAGTTGCCAGAACACCGGGCTCAATGGACGGATCGGCATGCACGAGTTAATGGTGGTGACGCCCGGTTTGCGGCGTCTGATCCAGACCGGGGCCCGACCCGAGCAACTTCAGTTCGAGGGCATGCAGCATGGTTTTTTGCGCACGCTGCGCCAGGATGGCATTCTGAAGGTGCTGGGCGGCCTGACCAGCATCGAAGAGGTGCGTGCCAACAGCAATGTCTGATCATTGCGTCGCTGTTGGCCCGACAATCGGCGCATGCTGTCATCTCCAGTCACTGCAACTTCCGGCCTACACCCTTATCAGGCTCTGACGCCTGACGTCGTCATGGACGCGCTGGCCAGCGTTGGCCTCTATGGCGACGGACGTCTGCAGGCCCTGAGCTCCTATGAGAACCGGGTTTACCAGTTGCAACTGGAAGATGGCGCTCTTGTGGTAGCCAAGTTTTATCGGCCCGCTCGCTGGAGCGAGGCGCAGATTCTGGAGGAACATGAGTTCTCTGCGGAACTGATGGCGGCTGAAATCC
>JBBQZA010000168.1:0-8617 GCA_038208175.1 Burkholderiales bacterium | reverse complement strand
TCACTGGTCTGCTGGTGCGCAGCGGCGGCGAGCAGGACATCATGCTGGGTTACTCCGACAGCAACAAGGACGGCGGCATCTTCACCAGCAACTGGGAACTGTACCGCGCCGAAATCGCCCTGGTCGAACTGTTTGATGAAATGAACAATCACAACATGGCGGCACGATCCATTCGACTGAGAATGTTCCACGGTCGCGGCGGCACTGTGGGCCGTGGCGGTGGTCCGAGCTACCAGGCAATCCTGGCGCAGCCGCCGGGCACCGTGCGCGGCCAGATTCGCCTGACCGAGCAGGGCGAAGTGATTGGCTCCAAATACGCCAACCCGGAGATTGGCCGCCGCAACCTGGAAACGCTGGTGGCGGCGACGCTGGAAGCAACGCTGCTGCAAGCCACCAAATCCGCCACGCAGCCGTTTCTGGAGGCGGCCGCCGAACTGTCCCAAGACAGTATGGCCGCGTACCGCAAACTGGTCTATGAAACGCCTGGTTTCACGCAATACTTTTTTGACTCGACGCCAATCCGTGAGATTGCCGAACTGAACATCGGTTCGCGTCCCGCTTCACGCAAGGCTTTGCAAAAAATTGAAGACCTGCGCGCGATACCCTGGGGCTTCAGCTGGGGCCAGTGCCGTCTGACGCTACCAGGCTGGTACGGTTTTGGTTCGGCGGTGGAACAATTCCTGCAGCGAATTGGCGCAAGTGCCCGGAAAGACCGCTTGCATTTGCTGCAACAGATGTACCGGCAATGGCCGTTCTTCAGGACGCTGCTGTCCAACATGGACATGGTGATGGCCAAAAGTGACCTGGCACTGGCTTCGCGTTATGCCGAACTGGTGGCAGATGTGCGTCTGCGCAAAAGAATCTTCAGCGCCATCGAGGCCGAATGGCATCTGACCGCCGCGGCCCTGAGCCTGATCACCGGCGACAAGCATCGGCTGACCCACAACGCCGCGTTGCAACGCTCAATCCGCCACCGTTTTCCGTACATCGATCCGCTGCATCACCTGCAGGTCGAACTGGTGCGCCGCTATCGCGCCGGCCAGACCGATGCGCGAATCCAGCGCGGCATTCACATTTCGATCAACGGCATTGCGGCCGGGCTGCGCAATACCGGCTAAGGTTTCTTGACCGCGTTGGCAAAATCGCCGGCATAGACATGAACCAGTCTGGCCGGATCGATGTATTTGACGAGGGTAGCATTGACCTCGGCCAGCGAGGCGGCCTTCAGCCGCGCTTCCCTGTCAGCGACAAACTTCATCGTGCGAGCCTGAAAGAGTTGGCTGGCCAGCGCGGCGGCCAGTGACGCGTCCTGCGAACGACTGATCATTTGCTCCTGCAGAATGCCGCTCTTGGCATCCGCCATCTCCTGCTCGGTGACACCGTCCTTGAGCAGGCGCGCCAACTCCTCGCTCAAACCCGTTTTCAGCTTATCCAGATTCTGCGGCGCATAGATGGCATACACACCGAAGGCGCTGTTCGCTTCATAGGGATTCAACTGCAAGAAGGATCGCGAGTCGTAGCTGATGCCCTCTTTTTGGCGCAGGCGATCCGCGATACGGCTCTTCAGGGGGTCTCCACCCAGAATTCGATTGGCCAAGGCCAGGACCGGCGCCTGCGCTGCATCGTCTTTCAAGGGTAGCGCAAAACCGGCAATGTAGAACGCATTGGCCTTGTCGGGCGTCTCGAAACTCAGCGCTGTGCCTTTGCTGTCGCGGTAGGCCACCGAAACGCGCGCATAGGCTTGCCGGCTGCTCCAGCCACCAAGCAACGCGGTCAGCGCGGCTTGTGTCGTTGCCGGGTCGAAGTCACCCACCAGTGCGAACTGGCCTGCGTTGGCGCCATAAAACGCCTGATAAAAAGTTATGAGGTCGGCGTGCCGGATCGCTTTCAGCGCAGCGATCTGTTCGTCAAAACTGGCAGCGTAACGAACGTCTCCCTTCTGGTACGGATTGTCGTAACGGCTCAGCTCATTTTGAGCCACCGCTTCCGGTTGGCGCCTTTGCTCCTCGACCCCGGTGAGCCATTCGGTTCGGAGTTGCTCGAACTCAGCCTCGGGGAAAGTCGGGTTGCGCAGAATATCGCCGATCAAATTCAGCGTGTCAGGCAACTGCTCGCGCCGGGTTTCGAAACTGACCGTCACCGTATTGCCATTGGATGTGCCGATCGAAACCTTGGCCTTCAATTCATCGAGTCGGTCGGCAATCTGCTGGCGGTTCAGCGTCGCTGTACCGCGTCGCATCAGTTGCGCCACGAACTGGGCGGTTTCACGCTTGCCGAACAGACTTTGCTCATCACCCATGCGCAAGACGATCTGGCCGTTGACGGTATTGCCGCGCGTGCTCTTGCGCAGCAGGGAGCCCTTCATGCCGTTGGGCAGCACGACGCGCTCGGTACGGCGCTCAATATTCTCCGGACTGGGGTCGAAAGTTTCGCCTGCAGCGACCGCGGTCTTGCCCTGGTAATTGGCCAGCAGGGCTGTCAGGTCGGGTGCCGCAGGCACTTTCGCGCGTAGTGGCTTTTCGGTCGGAATGAATTCCCCATAAGTGCGGTTGCTTTCAAGCAGGTAGTTTTCGGCTACCTGCTGAAGATCGGCCACAGTCGCCTTTTCAATCCGGTCGCGCCGCAAGAAATACAGGCGCCAGTCGCCCTGCGCTACCGATTCCGACAAGCCTACGCCAAAGGAAGTCGGGTTCGACATGGCCTTCTCGAATTCATTCAGCAGGGCTGTCTTGGCACGCTTGAGTTCGGCCTCGGTGATCGGCTCCTTCTTGACGCCTTCGACCACCGCGAGTAGCGTCTTCTTGGCCTCTTCGCGGGACTGGGTCTTGTTCAGGTTGGCGAACATCATCATGTAGCCCGGGTCATGCAGCGCCAGTGAATCCGCATCAATGCTGGCCGCCTTCTGTTTGTCGACCAGCGCCTTGTGCAGCCTGCCGGTGGGTGTATCGCCCAGAACAAAGGTCAGCAACTCGGCGTAGGCAGCGTCCGCATGAGCGCCGGACGCAATGTGGTACAGCACCCCGATCAGGTAGGCATCCCCGACCCTGGCCACGCTAACTTCACGTGCGCCGTCCTGCACCGGGTCCAGCGTGTACTGCGTCGGCAACTGGCGACTCGGTTTTGCAATGGCGCCGAAGTACTGTTCGACGCGACTCAGCACCCAGGTCTCATCAAACTTGCCGGTCACAATCAGCGTCGCGTTATCGGGCTGGTAGTAGTTGCGGTAGAACGCCTGCAGATTCCCGATCTTGACGTTCTCGACATCGGAGCGTGCGCCTATCGTGGTCTTGCCATAGTTGTGCCATTGGTAGGAGGCAGCGGTCATGCGCTCCCACAGCACCCGGCCCGGTTGATTCTCACCTGATTCCATCTCGTTGCGCACCACCGTCATTTCGCTGTCGAGGTCGCTGCGCGCAACAAAGCTGTTGACCATGCGGTCGGCCTCCATCTTGAGCGCCCAGCCCAGGTTGTCGTCACTGGCGGCAAAGGTTTCATGGTAATTGGTTCGGTCGTAAAAAGTGGAGCCATTCATCTGCATACCGCGGCGCGCGAACTCTTCCACAATCGTCTTGCCCGGCAGGCTCGGCGTGCCCTTGAAGAGCAGGTGTTCCAGCAAATGCGCCATGCCGGTCTCGCCGTAGTTTTCGTGCCGGCTGCCAACCATGTAGGTGATGTTCACCGTCGTCGTCGGCTTGGACGCATCAGGCGCCAACAGCACGCGCAATCCATTGGGCAAGCGATATTCGTTAATGCCTTCGACATGGGTGAACTTGCTGGCCTTTGCATTGGCTGTTGTTTGCGGGGTGCCAGGTGTTTTGGCAGCAGCTTCCTGAGCCTGCGCCTGAGGCAGCAAAAATCCGAGAGTCAGGGCCAGCGCCCAGCTCAAATAAGAAAACCGCATGTAACTTCCTTCGATCACGGAGACGTTCAAAGGCCGTGATGATACAAGGGTCACTCCTTGCAAGTCAGGCAGCCGGCATCAATGCGTTCAAATCCTCGCCGATTCAAATCTCATGCCGGTCGAGTTTGGCGAGTGCGCCATTGAAGATTTCGCGGACAAATGCACAAACGTGGCCCAGACAGCTGGACTGTCACTCTCCATGACCTCAGGCAGTGGCATGGGGCGCGTCTCGCGTCTACGCTCTACAAACGAATATGGAGCGTCGGCTACTTTCGTCCTGCCTTCATCTGACAGTTTTAACTGGGTAAAGAAACTTAACATTTTTGAGCACTCCCTGCCAATCACTTTGTCGCCGATCAGTTCCAGCGATGAACCAAGTTTGGACCGCTCGCAGTTGCTTGCCAATGAGACAAAAGCACCTTTCTTGCCGGTAGCTGACTACTGGTAACTGCCTGGCGCCGGGTAGTGCATATGTACCAGTCGAGCTGGTACCGCAATCAGATATAAGCAGCTCTATGCAAGTCAGAAATATTTCAATGCTGAAAAAGTTCATCTTCCTTGTGTCCATGGCCTTGCTGCTTTCAGCCTGCGGTGGAGGGGGTAAGCCTGGTGGCCGCTGCAAAGAGCAGGCCGATGGCCTTCAAACAAGCCAGTTCGCCGACTTACAACAAGTACGATCTGTATCAGTTCTTCGCGGTTGCGTTTAGTGCGGCACCCGGCGTCACTTATATGGGCCAGCTTCTTGATGCGGCCAATTCGGGCTTGAGCATCAAGAACATCGTCAACATCTTCACCGGCAAAACAGAATTCACCGCAACCTATCCCACCTCTGGGTCGACTATTGACTTCGCCACAAGGCTGGTTGGCAATGTTGTCGGCACAAGCGCAACCGAGCCAGCCAGGCAAGAAGCGATCAGCGATGTTGTGGCAGCACTGGCTTTGCCCAGTTGGACCCGGGGCGACGTGATATTTGCGATCTTCACGAATCTGGCGAACAAGTCGGACACCGACCCCCAATGGGGCGCCACCACCCACAAGATGAAGAACCAGGTGATCTACGCCAAGTACTTCACAGAAGTCATGAAGGGTGACACCACCAACCTCGCTCTGCAGTGCGTCTTGAGCACTTCGGGATGAACAGGGGCCGCCTCGGTAAATGGCAGGTGGCCGGCTAATTCGTCACCTTCACAGTGCGCGTAATGGCGGTTACTGCATTGGTGGCGTCGGTCGCAGTTACCGTTAGCGTGTAGCTGCCCGCGGCCAAGCCAACCAGACTCATGCTGCCATCAAAATTCGCATTGCCCGTGCTCATGAACGGGTAATCACCGAGCTTGGCTGTCACGTTGACCGCACTGGACTTGTCACTGGAGGCACTGCCCGTCACACGCAGGTTGCCGCTGACAGTCGCGCCATCTGTCGGGGCCGTCAAGGTCAGCAGTGGCGGATTGTTCACGATCAGGCTGAATGTGTCTGTCTTGGTTTCACCGGTCCTGGCTGTGACGAGCAAACTAATGACGTAGGTCCCCGATTTGAGTGGGGCGGGCGCCTTGGTGAACAGGTACATATCGTAGACCGGTCCGCTTTGCGATGTGCACCATACAGTTTGCAATGAGCAGTAGTTGTAAACGCTCAGCTCGCCCAGGGAGCTTCCATTGATAAAGGCCTCCGCTTTGGGAACGCCTGACCCGTCGGTTGCCGTTACATAGACGCTGAGCGTTCCCGGAACTCTGGTTATGTCGGCGTTAACGCTGATAAAGAAGGTTTTCGACAGGTTGCGGATCAGCACCGCGCGTTGCAGCTGAACCGAGGAGCCGTTGCTCATTTGCGCCTGGGCGGTAATGAGGTGACTGCCATTGGCCACCGTTGTGGTATCCCAGGTGGTATCGCTCATCAGAGCCAGATCCAGATACCACGAGACCTTGACGTAGGAAGCTGCATCACTCAATGAGAGTTTGACCACACCAGACGCTGGTTCTTTTTGGTCGATGAGAATGCCCGGAACAACAGTGCCCGGAACAACCGTGCTGACAGCGACCGTTGACGCACTGCTGCCAAGTTTGCCGTCGTTGACAATCAGACTCGCAACATAGGTGCCGGCCACATCCGCCACAAATGTGGGCTTGACGGAAGTTGCAGAGGAAAGCACAGCTGTACTTCCTGCCGGCTTGCTCGTCAATGTCCAGTTGTAGGAAAGCGAATCGCCATTGGCATCCGAGCTCTTGCTGCCGTCCAGTGCCACCTGGGCACCGACCCCCACATTCTGTGCCGCTCCGGCGTTCGCCACCGGCGCCGCATTGCCGGCGGAAGCGCTCACCATGACGGTCGCTGGGTTGCTGTTGATTTTGCCGTCGCTGACGAGCAGCGAGAGCAGGTAAGTGCCAGCCACATCCGCCATGAAACCGGGTCTGTCTGAAGCGGTCGAACTCAGCGTTGCCGTGCTGCCTGCCGGTTTGCTGATCCATGCCCAGCTCAGGAAAAGCGCGTCGCCGTTGGCATCCGAACTGGCTGAACCGTCCAGCATGACCCAGGTTCCTGCGACCACATTCTGATTGCTGCCGGCGTTGGCCACAGGCGCCGCGTTCGCCAGATTGCCGGTCACCGTCACGCTCACCGAACTGGCAGCACTGTTCAATTTGCCGTCGTTGACAATCAACGTTGCCACATAGGAGCCGGCCACGTCGGGCGTCAAAGTCGGCTTGGGCGAGGTGCCCGAACTTGGCTTGGCCGTGCTGCCAGCAGGCGCTGTCAGTGTCCAACTGTAGGTCAGCGTGTCACCGTTAGCGTCCGAGCCTGAACCATCCAGCGTGACAGTGGCGCCCAGCACCACATTTTGAGCTGCGCCGGCTTTGGCCACAGGAGCCACGTTGGTCGGCTTTACCACTGTAGTGGAGGTTGAATCACCGCCGCCACAGGCAGTGAGCATGGCCAGCACCAGGCAGGCAAAAATAGTTTTGAGATAGGTAGCTTGCACGGAACTCGTCCCCTGTCGTTACGTCCCCGTATTTTGATACGAAAAGCTTTGCCTGTCTGCGGCCCGTATCAAACCTTCAATCTTTTCTTCAGCTCACCCCGCGCGGCAGTGGCTTTGGCATAGAACACCTTCAGGCCCGAGCACAGGTAGTTCAAGCCCTTCTCACCGTCCGGGGTCTTGATGAAGCGGTTCTTCGGACACTCGCCCCAGCACAGCTTCAGGTAAGTGCACGACTTGCAGTAGCCGGGCAAGCTGTCGCTCTTGTCAAAGGCGAATTTCTTTTGCTGCTCGGAGAACGCCAGATCGCCTTGGTGCACCTGCCGGATGTTCCCCAACTTGTACTCGGGATAGACAAAATGATCGCAGCTATAGAGGTCGCCGTTGTGTTCCAGCGCCAGCGCCTTGCCGCAGATCTGGGCACTGACGCATTTTTGCGCGCCATAGCCAAACATCTGCGAGATCACGTTCTCGAACTGGTCGATAAACACTTTGCCATAGTCACGCCTGAACCACTCGTCCCAGATCCGGCACAGGAAATAGCCCCAGTCGTCCGGGTCGATCGACCACTCGGTCACGACCGAATCAGCCCGTCCGGGTCTGGCTTGCGGTGTGCCCACGACCGGCAACGCATTCCAGTCCCAATGCCCCGGTGCGACCGATCGAAAATCACCCGGCTCAAGACCGGGAATGAACTGGATCATGCGCGGCTTCACCTTGTCACGCAGGAAGCGGTAGACATCGATCGGCTTGCGGGCATTCAAGCGGTTGACGACGCACAGCGCGCTGAAGGGCACCTGGTGCTCGTGCAGCAGCGCGGCAGCCCGCATGACCTTCTCGAACGTCGGCCCGCCACCCTTGTTGTAGCGATACACATCGTGCAGTTCTGCCGGTCCGTCGATCGACAGACCCACCAGAAATTTGTGCTGCTTCAAAAAGGCGCACCAGTAATTGTCGAGCAGCACACCATTGGTCTGCAGGTCGTTCTCGATGCGTTGTCCCGGCTTTTTGTACTTCTGCTGGAGATCGACCACGCGTTGAAAGAACTCGAGCTTCATCAGCGTCGGTTCACCCCCCTGCCAGGAGAACACCACCTCATCGCAGGTTTGCGCTTCGATGTACTGGCGGATATGTGCTTCCAGCAGCGAATCGCTCATGCGCGGCGCTTTGGCCTGCTGCAGCAGGTCTTCCTTGTGCAGGTAGAAGCAGTAGCTGCAGTCCAGATTGCACTGCGCGCCGCTGGGCTTGATCATCGTATGGAATCGATACACGTCTCCATCCGGGAGTTTGGGTAAGCGCAGCGGGACCTCGCCGGTCACCTGGACAATTGGGATTATTTCTTCACGCATTGGGAATCAAACAGCGCCGGACCCGCCGCCTCAGCGCGTCAGCATCTCGCGCACCACGGTGAGCTGTCGCCGCGACACTGCCAGCAACTCATCCACACCCTCCAGCCGTACAGCCCAGCCGTCGCCCTCCTCGGCGTCATAATGCTTTTCCAGCGCCCGTATGGCACGGCGTGCCACCAGGGCGTTGCGGTGGATGCGCAGCCAGCGGCCCGGGTATCTGGCCTCGAGTTCGCTCAGCGAAGCCTCCAGCAGGTAACTTTTGTCGCGCGTCCGCACCGTGATGTATTTCAGCTCGGCTTTCAGGTAAATCACTTTGGACAACGCTACCCGTTCGGTCCGGCCGCGCTCCTGAATCACCACCACTTCTTCAGTTAAATCAGGCTCAAGCCCTCGTTGAAC
>JBBQZA010000167.1:0-8683 GCA_038208175.1 Burkholderiales bacterium | reverse complement strand
GAGTTCTTGCAATGCCAGCACATCAACCGGGTTGATGGCCAGCCAGTCCAGCACCTGTGGCAGGCGCACGGTGAGTGAGTTGACGTTCCAGGTGGCTAACTGCATAAGTTGATCCAACTCCTGTTAAATGCCAAGCTGTTTTTCGATGCGGGCACGGCCGGTCGGACTGGTCATCAAGACCAGTGCGACCCCGGCTCTGATCAGATGATCACCGGCGCGCAGCATCTGGTCCATGAAATTGACCACGTGCGGGCGTACCATGGCCGACGCAATGTGCATGCCACCGTACAAAAGTCCGGAAAAATGCGAACTCCGGATCAGGTTTTTCACTGCATGTTCTGCCGCTAGCGCAGCTTAGATATGCAGTGCCGCCAGCGCACCGACGATGACGCCGAGGCCACCAGCGCCAAACATGGCGTATTCCAGCCATTTCTTTCGGGTCAGCAGCGCAATCGCCGCCAGGGCGATGCAGACTTGCAGCACCGTGGTGGACTGTGCCCAGCGGTGGTGCTGGTGCATTTGCTCGTCACTTTGCTTGTCCCACTGGGTGCCGTCGGCTTCAAGTTTGTCGGCGAACACCTTGATCTCGTTCTTTTCCTTTTCATAACGCTCGACTTTGGTCTGGTAAGCGGCTTTCTTGTCCTCTGGCGCCAGGTCGCGCGCCAGCTCGGCCAGCGACTGTTTGGTGCTCTTGGCCTGAAAGTAGTTCCACTGGTTGGAGGCTTCCGTTTTCTTGATGGCGGCGTTGTTTTTATACAAGCCGGCATTGGCTTGCGTGGCGCCGCCCATGTAGCCAAATATCGCCCCGACCGTGGCAATGATGGCCGTGAACATCGCGATCTGGTTGATCATGCCAGCGTGATCACCGTGTTCTGAGCCATGACCGCCTTGTTGGGCGTGCTCAATTTCGTGGTCGTGCGGGCCGTGTACGTGAAATCCAGCTCCAGACATTTCAAACTCCTATGTTTTTTGATAAGTGACAAAACTGAATTTCATACCGGTTGCGGAGACCTGTCGCGCGCGCGCTGTTTCCACCCATTGCGGCCCGAATTGTGGCGCAAAAGCGTCCCCTTCAAACGCTGCGTCAATTTCGGTGATCAGCGCCGAACTGGCCAGCGGCAGGGCCTGGGCGTAAAGTTCGGCGCCACCGATGACCCATGCATCGCTGTGGTCGGGGCACAGACCGCAGGCCTCCTCGAGACTATGGGCACACAAGGCACCTTCAGCCCGCCAGTCGCGCTGGCGCGTCAGCACTACATTGAGTCGTCCCGGCAGCGGCCGAAACCGCTCTGGCAGCGAGTCCCAGGTCTTGCGGCCCATGAGGACCGGACAGCCCATGGTGGTCCGTTTGAAGTGGGCCATGTCTTCCGGCAGATGCCAGGGCAGGGCGTTTTTGTTTCCAATCACGCCATTGCTGGCGCGGGCAAAGATCAAATGCAGTCTCATTTAATTTAAACCGCCACCGGCGCCTTGATGGCCGGATGGCTCTGGTATCCGACGATCTCGAAGTCTTCGTACTGGTACTCAAAAAGCGAGGCTGGTCGGCGCCGGATGTCAAGGGTCGGATAGGCATACGGCGCCCGGCTCAGCTGCTGGGCCACCTGCTCTTCGTGGTTGCTGTAAATGTGGCAGTCGCCACCGGTCCAGATGAAGTCGCCTACGCCCAATTCACACTGTTGCGCCAGCATGTGGGTCAGCAGCGCATAGCTGGCGATATTGAACGGAACACCCAGAAAAATGTCCGCGCTGCGCTGGTACAACTGGCAACTGAGGCGGGCTTTTTCGCCGGCTGCAAGCGTTGGCGCAACGTAGAACTGAAAGAACGCATGGCAGGGCATCAGCGCCATCTTGCTGAGGTCCGCCACGTTCCAGGCGCTGACGATGATGCGGCGCGAATCGGGGTTGGTTTTCAGGGTCTTGACGACTTCGGCGATCTGGTCGATGTGAGCGCCGTCGGGTGTTGGCCAACTGCGCCACTGAACGCCGTAGACCGGTCCCAGATCACCATCCGGAGCGGCCCATTCATCCCAGATCGTCACGCCGCGTTCTTTGAGCCAGTTGTTGTTGCTGGAGCCGGTCAGAAACCACAGCAGTTCCTGGATGATGGAGCGCAGATGCACCTTTTTGGTGGTCACAAGCGGAAAGCCTTCGTTCAGATCAAAGCGCATCTGGTATCCGAACACGCTCTTGGTGCCGGTGCCGGTGCGGTCCGCCTTGAACACGCCGTGGCTGTTCACATGACGCAGAAAATCTTCGTATTGGGAGCGGATCGGGTGCTGTGTCATAGAGGGCAATTATCGAATTTTATTCAGCCGGATCACGCGTCCCGGGTTCATCAGGTTTTGCGGGTCCAAGGCCTGCTTGATGGCGCGCATCATGTCCAGCGCAACCGGCGACTTGTAGTGTTCCAGATGCTCCAGTTTCAGGCTGCCGATGCCATGCTCGGCCGAGATCGAACCAGCGAAGCGCTCCACAGAATCAAAGACCAGTTGGTTTACCTGCTCTTCCTGGTCCTGCAGAAATTGAGCCGCATCGACGCCGACAGGCGCTTGCACGTTGTAATGCAGGTTGCCATCGCCCAGATGACCGAAGTTGACCATACGCACACCCGGAATCGCCTGCTGCAACAGCGCGTCGGTATCACGGACGAACTCTGCAATGCTGGAAATCGGGACCGAAATGTCGTGCTTGATATTCAGTCCCTCAAGTGGTTGCGCCAGCGGAATGCTTTCACGGATGTGCCAGAACTGATGGGCCTGCGACAGATTTTCTGCCAGTACGGCGTCGCTGATGCAGCCCAGATCGAGCGCTGTCTGCAACAGGTGTTCGAACTGCTCTCTGGCATGCGCTTCGGACAGGTGATCGGAGTTTTCCAGCAGCACGCAAAACGGCGCCTCCGAATAAAGCGGTACGCGCAACTGCGCAAAGTGTTTGGCGACCAGGCTGAGTGCGAATTGGCCCATGACCTCAAAGCCGGTGAGTCCGGCTCCCAACTTTTGACGCGCCAGGCCCAGCAGGCTGATCGCGTCTTCCAGCGAGGGCAGCGCAATCCAGGCGGTCAGTCGGGCTGCCGGTCGTGGGTAGAGCTTTAGGGTGGCGGCGGTGATGATGCCCAGCGTACCTTCGGAGCCAATGAAGAGATCGCGCAGGTCGTAGCCGGTGTTGTCCTTGCGCAAGCCCGACAGCCCGTGCCAGACCTCGCCTTGCGCGTTGACCACTTCAAGCCCGAGGCAGAGGTCACGCGTATTGCCGTAGCGCAGGACCTCGGTGCCGCCGGCATTGCAGCCCAGATTGCCGCCGATGGTACAAGTGCCTTCTGCGGCCAGACTGAGCGGAAACAGCAAATTTGATTCCTCGGCGCGGTCCTGCAGGTTTTGCAAAATGCAGCCGGCCTCCACCGTCATGGTCAGGTTGTCGGCGTCGATGTTGCGCACCGCGTTCATGCGCTGCAGGCTCAGCACGATCTGGCGCCCCGAATCATCAGGTGTGGCGCCCACCACCAAACCGGTGTTGCCGCCTTGCGGCACCAGGCTGACGCCGCTGTCCGGGTACTGGGCGCGAAAGGTGGCGCAGGTTTTGACGATTTGTGCCACTTCTACAGTGCCAGCGGGTCGCAGCACGGCCAGTGCCTTGCCTCTTGAGCGTTTGCGCCAGTCCTGCTCCCAGGCGCTCAGGTCGCCATCGGTGTAAACATGGGCGCCGCCCACTATGTGGCGCAGGCTATCGAGCAGCGTATGCATGTCATGAACTCCTTGAACCCTGGCCCGTGAGGCGCAGGCGGACGTGCAGCGCGCAGGCCGTGAACAGGACCAGGCACAGCACGATTTCAGCCAGCGCCAGATAGGAACTGGGCGGGCGGTCGCTGCTGGCGCGGACCACACCCTCGGTGAAATAAAGCCAGACCATCAGGCTGACCCAACGGTAGGTGTACATGCGGTTTTTCAACAAGCCGGCCAGCGGCAGGCAAAGAGGCAGCACCTTGAGTGCCCACCAGGAGCCGCCAGACCGCAGCGGGGCCAGATAAAGTTCCCATGCCAAGCCCAGCAGGATCAGCGCCAGCAGGCTGCTGACGGCAAGAAGTCGGCTGACTTTGACCAGGGGTGGCGCAAAATTTTGATCGATCGGCATGGCAATGGCATCATAGCGGTCATGAGAGAGTCATTTCCCCCGCCTGTCGAGCAGCCTTCTTCCTGGCCCGAACGCCTGGCAACCTTGATTCAAAGCCTTGTGCACTTTCCCTGGAAAAGTACGGCAGTCACGCTGCGCGAGCGCTTCTCTGAAGATCGTCTGGGCCTGACCGCCAGCAGTTTGACATTCACCAGCACCATGGCGCTGGTGCCACTGGTCACGGTGGCACTGGCCATATTTACTGCCTTTCCGATGTTTGGAAAGTTCCAGGCGGTGCTGCAAAAATGGTTGTTGGAGAGCCTGATACCTGACAATATTGCGCGCCAGGTGCTGGGCTATCTGACGCAGTTTGCCAGCCAGGCCAGCAAGCTGGGTGGCGTCGGCCTGGCTATTCTTTTCGCCACGGCACTGGCTTTGATTCTGACCATCGACCACACGCTGAACGCCATCTGGCGCGTTCGCACGCCGCGCTCATTCGGCCAACGGCTGCTGGTGTACTGGTCGGCTCTGACGCTGGGCCCGTTGTTGCTGGGGATCAGTCTGAGCATCACCTCCTACGCCATTTCCACCTCCAAAGGCTTGGTCGGTGTGATGCCTGGCGGTGTTCCGCTGCTGCTGGATGGGCTGCAGTTCTTCATGCTGGCGGGCGGCATGGCTGCGATGTACCACTATGTGCCCAATACCCGGGTCAGATGGTCCCACGCCTGGGTTGGGGGGCTTTTTGTGTCGGTCGCCATTGAATTGGCGAAGAAACTGTTGACCCTTTACCTGAGCAAGGTGCCGACTTATTCGGTGGTGTACGGCGCGTTTGCCACCGTGCCGATTCTGCTGATCTGGATCTATATGGCTTGGGTCATTTTGTTGCTTGGGGCCGTCATCACCGCCTACCTGCCAAGCCTGTTGGCAGGCCAGGAGCCCAGGAACCGTTCGCATGGCTGGCAATTTCGGCTCGCTTTGGAGGCTTTGCAGCAACTTGAGCGCGCGCGATCCGGCGTGACACGGGGACTGACGATGGAGCAACTGGTGGGCTTGTTGCGCGTCGATGCACTTCAGTTGGAGCCGGTGCTGGAAGCGCTTTGTGCGCTCGACTGGATAGGTTCGCTGCAGGAAGAGCGATCAGACCAGGCGCAACGCTATGTGCTGCTGGCCGAGCCGGCGGCAACGCCGCTGGCACCTTTGCTGGAAGCCTTGCTGCTACGCAACCACGACAGCACGCAAAGATTATGGGAAAACGGCCGTTGGGCCGCCCTGAAGCTGCGTGATGCGTTGTGACATCGTGACAGGTTAACTGCGAAGTTCATCTGTTTTGCCAGACCTTTAGAAGATCCTCGGACGCCTGTGCCCGAATACCGTTGTCGGTCAATATGCCTTCAGTGGCATCCAGCATCGCTTGTCTTTTGAAAACCATGCTCTCCGCGAAGTTGCGAGCGTAGTGGATGGTGATGAATTCGTCTTGTGAATCCCGCAGCATTTCCACCAAATGCTTCAAGCTGTGCACCGGCTTGTTGTTGACGGAGTACACGACCGCACCAAAAGGATTGCTGTATCCGATCGCCGTCTTGTGGGAGAAAAACGGGGCGGTCACGATAACCAACTCTTCCAGGTTTGCGCTGGCTTCGTCAGCCAGATTGAGCAATAGCGGGTTGGCCCTAAACGCATGTCCGAACAGAACATTGACGTTTGGACTGCCTGACACCAGAAATTCGATGGTTGCAGTTGAAAAAGCAATCGGCCCGTAGATGAAATAGGACGGATAGCCTCCTGCCAAAGATGGGATCAGTTTCTTCCGTGGCAGGCTGACCGGAAGTCTGATGTTCATTGATTTCCCGTCGCGCACGACGGTCAATGGAACGTGGCCGTCCTGGCCCATGGTTTGAACGTGGTAACTGAGCGGTACGCGCACTTCGTCGTTGATCTTCACCATGCCGGAATTGTCAACCGGGACATTTCCGATGTTTGTGATGACATCCCATTGCTTGAGCGGGTAGCTGTCGTCCTTCAGGGTGGGCTCATGCACAACAATCCCCGTGATGCCTTTGGCGAGCTTGAGCCTATCCCGCAATACCGGGTTCTCGAGGGTCTGCAATTCGTCGACCATGACGCGCTTGCCGTCGTATTTGCCATCCTTGACATCTTGCAGGAATATTTCGATCTCTTCGTTGGGAATGATGTAGCCGATGCCCTGGGTATTGGCTACCTTGCTGAATGCCAGCCCAATCATCTTGTCGTCGACCATCACCGGACCGCCGCTGTTGCCCGGGTTGATCGCCGCGTCAACCTGAATCCTCAAACCGGCAGTCGACTTTGGCGGCCCATAGTTGACGAATTCGATGCGGGAAACAATCCCCTTGGTGGTGGACAGCGAGTCGCCACCGGTTGGAAAGCCGTGAACGAAGGCTGTGTCCCTGATTCTTGGCAAGCCGGCAGAACGGGTCACGGCAGGCCGGGTCTTGAAGAACGATTCATCGTCAAGCCGGAGCACCGCAAGGTCCATCTCGGGCGCCACCGATACCACAGTAGCCGTCATCTTGTCACTGGACTGGCTGGCCTGGACCTGCAACTGCGCTGCGTACTGGACGACGTGGGCATTCGTCAGGATGCGATTGCCTTCGATCACAACCCCAGAGCCGCTAAGTTCCTGCGGAGCCGCTTTGCCCCAAGGCTTTTGCAAGTCCGGCGTGCGCCTGGTCGAGAAGATCTTGACGACCGAATTTTCGATCTTGAGTGCGCTGTTCGCCTTCGCGCCGCTGCCGCCCGTTTCGGCTTGCGTAGCCTGAGCGCGAAGTCCCTGAGACCCAGTGAAAGCCAGCAGAAACAATGCAGCGCAAATTAACCCGGAAATTTCGTAGTGCTTCATAGGGTAGGATGAATAATTGAAATGGTTCTGTCTCAGTATCGCACTCCATCGTGAGTGGCCCCATTTGCCTGGGGCATCAGGCAAGATGACAACGGAGGTTACATGCTATTGCTAAACCCACGCCAGCCCACCCGCAATTATCCCGACCAGCGTTCGCACGAGATCATGGAGAAGACGATTGCCTTCTTTGAAAAAAAAGGTCTAGACAAGCTCAAGGAAGACTTCAATGGCGCCGTCTGGTACGCGGACTTTCTGGAGTTTGCCAAGCAGGAGGGACTGTTCGCTTCCATGATGACGCCCGCCGCCCAGGGCAAGGAGGGCGAAGCTGCTGCCTGGGACAGCTGGCGTGTCTGCGGCTTCGCCGAAATCCTTGGTTTCTATGGCCTTTGCTACTGGTACACCTACCAGGTCTCGGTGTTGGGCATTGCCCCGATCTGGATGAGCGCCAATAAGGTAGCCAAAGCCAAGGCCAAACGCCTGCTCGATGAAGGCCATATCTTTGCATTCGGGCTGTCCGAGAAGGAACACGGCGCCGACATTTATTCGTCCGACATGGTTGTCAGCAAGTTGCCAGATGGCACCTACAGCGCAAGCGGCGGCAAGTACTACATCGGCAACGCGAACCAGGCGGCGATGGTGTCTGTTTTTGGCAAGATGGCTGACAGCGGCGAGTACATTTTCTTCGTCGCCGACTCGCAGCACCCCAATTACCAACTGGTCAAGAACACGGTCTACAGCCAGAACTACGTTGCCGAGTTCCGCCTGCAGGACTATCGATTCACCGAGGAGGATGTGCTGCACCTCGGCGACGACGCCTGGAATGCGGCGCTCAACACGGTGAACCTTGGCAAATACAACCTGGGCTGGGCCTCGATCGGCATCTGCACGCATTCCTTTTATGAAGCCATGGACCACGCCGCCAACCGCCATTTGTACGGCAAGGCCGTGACCGACTTTGCGCACGTCAAGCAACTCTTTACCGATGCTTATGTGCGCCTGGTTTCGATGAAGCTGTTTGCGCTGCGTGCGGCGGACTACATGAAGAGCGCATCCGCAGAAGACCGCCGCTACCTGCTGTTCAATCCGATGGTCAAGATGAAGGTGACAACGCAGGGCGAGGAAGTCATCAATCTGCTGTGGGACGTGATTGCCGCCAAGGGCTTTGAGAAGGAACCCTACTTTTCCATGGCTGCCGCCGACATCCGCTGCCTGCCCAAGCTCGAGGGCACGGTGCACGTCAACATGGCCCTGATCATCAAGTTCATGGCGAACTACTTTTTCTTCCCGGCTGCCTATCCTGATGTGCCGCGGCGCGATGACGGCAGCGACGATGCCTTCCTCTTCAACCAGGGCCCCACCAAAGGGCTGGGCAAGATCAAGTTCCACGATTACCGCATTGCCTACGACAGCTATGAGTTGCCCAACCTGAGCCTTTTCAAGGAGCAGATCAAGCTCTTCAGGGGCATGATGATGTCGGCGCCGCCCACCGCGGAGCAGGCCCAGGACGTCGACTTTCTGCTCACCGCAGGCGAGATGTTCACCCTGGTGGTGTACGGCCAGCTCATCCTCGAAAACGCGAAGATCTACGAACTGGAGGTCGAATTGATCGACCAGATCTTCGACGTTCTGGTGCGCGACTTTTCCAAGTTTGCTCTGCAGCTGTATTCCAAGCCCAGCAGCACGTCGGCACAGATGGAG
>JBBQZA010000166.1:0-8759 GCA_038208175.1 Burkholderiales bacterium | reverse complement strand
CGTCCTCGGCGTTGGCTTGGGGTGGTGTATCCAGGCCCAGTAGCGTGTTGATGGACTTCAGCGGCACGATGCGACCCCGCAACACGGTAGCAAGGCTTTGCTTGATGCTGCGAATGGCGCTGCGTGGCACCCGCACCGTCTCAACCACGCTATCCATGGGCATGCCAAATAATTGGCCGTCGGACTCGACGATCATGACATTGGTCACGGCCATGGAAAGCGGCAGCGACAGGCGAATGCGCGTTCCCTTGCCCTTTTCGCTTTGCAGAGCCACCGTGCCATTGACCTTTTCAACGGCGCTTCGCACCACATCCATGCCGACCCCGCGTCCGGACAGATCGGACACTACTTCCGCTGTCGAAAAGCCGGAAGCAAAGACCAGGTTCACCGCTTCCTGATCGCTCAGGCGCTCCAGCATGGCCTCGTCTATCAGGCCCTTCTCGTAGGCCTTGCGTTTGATGACCTCCGGGTCTATACCCTGGCCGTCATCGCTGATCTCGATCACCACACGGTCGGATTCCTGGCTGGCACGAATGGTGAGTGTGCCCGCTGAAGGCTTGCCTGCGGCGCGACGATCAGCGGGCGACTCGAATCCGTGGTCAAGGCTGTTGCGCACAATGTGCACCAGCGGATCGCCCAGCGACTCGATGATGTTCTTGTCGGCTTCGGTGTCCTCGCCTTCGAGCACTAGATTGACTTCCTTGCCCAGTTTGCGCGAGGTGTCGCGCACCAGTCGCGGAAAGCGTTGGAAGACGAACGAAACCGGCATCATGCGCACCTGCATGATGGCGTCCTGCATTTCCTCGGCGATGCGGTTGATAACCGCATACTGGGCCTTGATTTCCCGCGATAGGTCGCGAACGCCAAAGACGTTTTCAGCGCGTCCGGCCAGATAGGGCAAGGCATTTTTTGAAACCACCATCTCACCGATGAGATTCATCAGGCGGTCGATTTTGGTCTGGTCCACCTTGAGACTCTTGGGACTTGCAATGGCATCTTCGGACCGCCGTCCAAACCGCGACTCGCCAGGCGCATCGGGTGTTGCGCCCGATGCTTCAGGGGAGCGACTCGCCGGGCTCTCAAGGGCAGGGGCCGGAAAAGCAGGGGCGCTTTGATCCGGCTGAATAGTCGCTGTGCCACCCGGCTGCACCCCTTGAAATTTGCCATCGAGCCAGTTCAGCAATGGAGTTGGCGTAACCTCATCCAGTGCCTTAGCCGTTGCTGCATCCAATCCGGGCAGCGCGGCCTCGTCACCGCTAGCCCGCAGGCAGCCAGCCAGCGTTGCGGCAACCGCCTTGATCCGGCCGAGTTGCCAGTTCGCCTCAATCGGCAGAGTGAGAATAGTTCGCTGTACACCAACGAGGGCCGTCAATACCACAGTCTCTTCGGGTGTCAGGTGCGTTTCAGGTGCGATTGCCCCAGCTTCAAGTGCACCACTGTGCTGCGGCGGTTCGGCCTGAAGCTCATCCCACCGGGGTGGACGGAGATCGCGCAGGGATTCGATCAACATGCGCAGTGCAGCGCCATTTTGCGGCTCCAGTTCCATCACCAGCAATAGCCAGCGCAGGGCAGAAGACAGCCACAGATCGGGACTGGAAAGCTCCAATAGGGACTGCGCGACACGGCGTAAACCCTCGCTATTGCCCAAACCCAGCAAGGCTAGGGCTTCCACGATGAAATCCACATGCACCGGACCGCCATTGGGATCGCCCTGAGGCAGGGCAAGATGCAAGGGCGGCACGACAAATATGCGAACCTGATCCGGCATATAGCGAAAGTGCTCGTCCAGTTCCTCGCGGGGAGCGACCGTCAGCAACTGGAAATTCAGAACGCAGCGATAGGCGTCAAGCTCCGCCAACTTCGGCCAAGGTTGGCGGGCTTCGATGCTGCCCCACACCTGACCGGGCGTGCCGCGTGCCTGGAAAAATGGATCGTCACCCTGAAAGAAGCATTCTTCTGCCGGTTCATATTCCAGCCAGTGCAAAGACGACCCATGACAGGTACGCCGGTAGGCCTCGATACGCACCGCTTCGGAAATATCGGCCAGAGGCAGTGACTCGCCTGCTCCCGGGAGCGCTACAGCCAACACCGACGTCGCCGCCAGTGCCCCGGCATCCGCACCCCTGACATCGACTTCGGTGCTGGGGATCAACTGACGCAGTGACTTGGCCAAACGCACCGCGTCATCCGCATGGCTGGAACCACCATTGCCCGTTGTTTCAATTTCATCGCACAGCATGCCAACGAAATCCATGGCGTCCAGCAAGCGATCCGCCAACTCCTGGGAATAAGCAACCTTGCTGTGACGCACGCCATCCATCAGGTCTTCGCCGGCATGCAGCACACGGGTCATTTCCGGAAATTCGAACAGTCCGCTATTGCCTTTGAGGGTATGCACCATGCGAAACAGGGAGGTCATCAGTTCCACATCGTCCGGCGCAGTCTCCATCTGCATCAGCATTTCGGCGATGCCTTGCAGCACATCCCGAGACTCGGAGAGAAATTGCTCCAGCATCGGGTTCATGGTCGCGCCTCGCCCAAGAGCAGCTTGGCATGGAGCAGCAATTGCTCCGGCTTTACCGGCTTGACCAGATAAACATTGGCGCCAGCTGCATAAGCGCGCTGCTGGTCATGACCTTGCGCTTCGGTGGAGACCATGATCGCCGGCGCCTGAAATATGTCCAACCCTCTGAGTTGACGCAGAAAACCGTAGCCATCCAGCTTGGCCATATTCACATCCACCACGTAAAGCGCAAAGGACGCTTGGAGTGACTTTTCCAGTGCTTCAATACCGTTGACTGCTTCCTCCACTGCATAGCCTGCGGCCTCAAGGATGTTGCGGTGGTACATGCGAACGGTGGCCGCGTCATCAACAATCAGAATGCGTTTCATGATGCCTCCAGAGGTTTTTGATAAACGATGGCATCAGGGAACTTGCGCACCGTGTAAAGTGATGAGACCCGACTCATGGATTCCGAATGCCCAAGACAGATGTAGCCGCCGGGTTTCATGGCGTCATAGAACGTTTCCGCAGCCGTCTTGCGCGAAACATCGTCGAAATAGATCAGCAGATTGCGACAAAAAATGACATCGAAGTCGCGGTACGCGCGGGTATCGGCACGTTCGGATAGGTTTACGCGGGTAAATTCAACCGAATCGCGCAGCCGGTCACAAATCTGGTAGCCATCGGTGATGCGCTCAAAATACTTGCGCAGCAGCAGTTCCGGCAGTTTTTGCACCGAGCGCGTCGAATATTGTCCCGCGCGCGCCCGAGCCAAAATCTTGGTGTCAATGTCGGAGGCAATGATCTCAATGTCCCAGTCTTTGATGGCGGCCCAGTATTCCAACAGATAGAGCGCAATGGAGTAGGGCTCCTCCCCCGACGAAGACGGCATGACCCAGATGCGGATCGGTTTCTTGTCGGTCTTGCGGCTGACGATATCGGGCAGGATGGATTTGACCAGACACTGGAACTGGTACTCCTCGCGGAAGAAATAGGTTTCATTGACCGTCATCAGGTTGGTCAGGTGTTGCAGCTCTTCGCCGGATGCCTCAAAACGCAACATGGTGAAGTAGTTGCGAAAGCTGGCGCTATCTGTGAGTTCGATACGTTCTGCCAATCGCTTGTCAACGAAATAGCGCTTCGATGTCTCAAACTGAATGCCCGTCTTGCGATAGAAAAACTCGCGGAATTTTTCGAAATCCAGTTGACTGATCGTGGTATCGGCCATCGCAGAATCACTCCTGGGTGATGCGTTTGAGCGCCAGATCGGTAGCAAACTGGATATACGGCTCATTGGCATAGCGTGCCTTGAGGCGCAGCAGCGGTTCGCGCGCCGCCAAGGATCCGACTTCCCCGAGCAAATCCACCGCCGTGGCGCAAACATTCAAATGCGGATCGTGCTCAATGACCTCAATCAACCACACCTCGACTTGCGGATGGCGCAACGATTCGAGAATATTTACCGCGAAGATGCGCACGTCAGGACTTTCGTCCGCCAGCAACCCGCGCATGATCGGTGCCACCGCGTCGGGCAACTGCTTCATGGCTTCAATCGCCTCGTTGCGCAGCGCCACGCCCTCGCTGCGCAAACAATCAACCAACCCCGCAACCGCCACTTCATCGCCCAATGAAGTCAAGGTGGTGAGGATGACTTCCCGAACCGAGACATCTTCTTCGCGCAGCAAACGATTCACCAGCGCGCAGGACGCATCGGGGCAGTCCGTCAGGTCACGTGCGGCCCAGCGCCGCACCAAGGGGTTGGCATCTTCCATATCCGCCACCAGACTCGCGCCGTCGCGCAATCGCTTGCGCTCTTCTTGGTCGACCAGTTGTGCGGTCTGGGTTTTGATAAGCGCCATGACTTTTCCTAACATCCAGCCCAGGCATTGATTTGGGCAGCAATTTTTTCAGCAGGCAGCACCAGACTCGCTCCGCCGCGCTCGATCAGTTCTGCCGGCATACCGAAGACCACGGCAGACTCTTGCGACTCGGCAATGGTGCGACCACCGCGCTTCTTGATTTCGGCGAATGCGTCGGCACCGTCGTAACCCATTCCCGTGAGCATCACGCCCACCACGCGGGACGGATCGCAGTGCTCAAGTGCCGAGCGTCCCATAAGTTCCACCGAGGGGTGCCACAGGAAGTCGCGGCTTTCCGGCTTCGCAATCACCATCAGTTTGCCTGCGCGCTGCACCAGCACCATGTCCGCTCCGCCCTTGCCGACATAAATGGTGCCGGGCTCAAGCGGCATCGGATGGGCTGCTTCCACCACCGAGAGTGGGCAAATGGAATCCAAACGCTCGGCGAAAGTGCGCGTGAAGGCCGCAGGCATATGCTGCGCCACCAGCACCGGCCAGGGGAAACCCGCTGGCAGCAATGGCAACACGTCTTCCAGCGTGCGAGGGCCACCGGTGGATACACCAACGATGACCAGCCCCTCTCCCACCACGCCCCGGCGCACAGCAACCGGTCGGGAAGCAGGCTTTGCACGCTCTTCCCGCAAGCGCTGGGTCAGACCGCGTGGACTGGCCCCCCGGCCCTTGACGCGAGCGCGGGCGGCGGCGCGCACCTTGCCCAGCAGTTCGTTCTTGATCGCGCCAATCGACAGTGAAATGGTTCCGTCCGGCTTACCAATATAGTCCACGGCACCCAGATTCAGCGCCTCGAAGGTGGCGAGTGCCCCTTTTTCGGTCAGCGATGAGACCATGACCACCGCCACTGGCCGCTCGGCCATGATCAGCGAGAGCGCGGTCAGGCCATCCATCTCGGGCATGTTGATGTCGAGCGTGATCACATCGGGTTGAAACGCGCGGTTCTCTTCCACCGCTTCCTTGCCATTTCTGACCTGACGAATCTCGAAATCGCCTTCGCCCTCGAACAAGGTCGCCAGTTGTCGACGCATCAATGCCGAGTCGTCAACAATCAAAAGCTTGATCATGGCAGCATCCCCATTTCGGTAGGCGTTCTAGGCCGCCATCGTCGCCAGGTCGGCGAGTTCGCGGCTTGCCACCAGATGCTCGGGCGCGATCAGTTGCACCATACGCTTCTGTTTTTCCAGGTTGGCCATGCGTGCCAGGAGCTTGCCTTGCTCGCTGGACAAGCGTGGTGCTGCTTCGATGGCCGACTTATGAATCTTCAACACTTCGGCCACCAGGTCGACGATGAAGCCAGTGCGCATGCCATCGATCAGAAACACCATGACGCGCTGGCGATCCGAGCGCTCGACCGTTGGAAGCCCAAGGCGGCGCCGCAAATCGATTACTGGCAACACGGCCCCGCGCAGGTTGATGACACCTTCGACGAAGGGCGGCGCCTTGGGGACATGCGTGAGTTCTTCCGGCACGCGCACGATCTCCTGCACGCTGTCGATAGGCACGCCAAACTCTTCCTTGCCAAGACGAAACACCACAACCTGTTCATCGTCGTCACTGGTTTCGTCCTCGCTGGCAACATCTTCTTGCTGCTTGGTCCCGTGCATGCTATCCATAGTCTTCAACGCCTCCTTGATGGCAGAATGGCTGAACAGATTGCTGGCGGAAATGATCGAGACCAGGCGCTTACCGGCGTCGAGCCGGCAAATTTCAGAAATATCCGACATTTCACCGTCGCGGGCGAAAAGGCCGGGCATGGCTTCCACGTCAGCCCGGGCCACCCGCAACACCTCGTTCACGCTGTCCATGACGATTCCGACTGACGCGCTACCCAAAGAAACCACAACAATGCGACTGTGCTCATCAGCATCTTGCGGGGGTAGCGCAAACATGCGGCGCAAGCTGACCAGTGGCAGTAAGCGGTTGCGCAGGGTCATCACACCCAGTACGTGGGATGCCGAATGCGGCACATGCACAATGGTTTCCGGCACCTGGACAATTTCCTGTACGTCTTCGATGGTGATGGCGTACTCTTGCCCAGCCACCTCAAAGCTTACCAACTGCAATTCGTCGCTCGTCTCCTCTTCTTCATCTGCGTTGGCTGCGGACAACCCACCGGCCATCGTGCTGGTCTTGGCAACCGCAGCGATTTCAGCAAACTCCTGGGCAATCAGCTTGCCGAAGTCAAGCACCATGACCATGGCGTGACCCCCTACGTCCTTGATGATGCCCGATAGCAGATCGGTATTGATCGTGCCCTTCAGGGCACTGACGCCTTCAATCTTGCCAGCTTCGACACCGACCACGCTGGCCACCCTATCCACTACAAAGCCCAGTGGCTGTCCGATATCAATCACCAGGGCTCGGCTGGCATCGTCGTGCTCCTGTTCGGCAAAGCCAAAGATCTTCCGCAGGCTGATGATTGGCAACACCTTGCCGCGTAGATTCGCTAACCCATTGAGGGAAGGTGGTGCCATAGGCACGCGTACGGCCTCCGGCACCCGAATAATCTCTTGCACCGGTGCCATATCCACCGCAAAGACCTCTTGCCCAGCAAAGAAGGTCACAAACTGGCGTATGTCGGACGTCTGCTCAGTGGCCCCATCGTCGTCGACGTGTTGTTCTGCCGTCGCAAGGCCAGGGCCATCAACCTCTTTGTTCTGAATCGTGTTTGTCATCATCGCTCTCCTTGATCAGGCGCTTTGCAATTCGTCGGCAAGCGAGGATATTTCCTCAATCGCGGCGGCCAGCTCTTCTGCCCCCTGAGACTGCTGCTTGGCTGCGGACGCCGCTTCGGTCGCGGCTTTGCCCGCTTGTTGGGCGGCTGCAGCAATCTGCTCGACCCCTTTCTTGACTTGGGCGGTGGCTGTGGCGATTTCATCGGAAGCCTTGAGAATTTCCTGCGTGCCGGTTGCCACCACGGAGATATCGCTTTCGATTGACACCAGGTTGGTCGTGCTGGTCTTGGCCTTTTCCACCTCGCTCAGAGCCGTCCCCACGATTTCCTCCAAGTCGCGCCCGACCACGCCGATCTGGTCCTGCACCTGTTTGACCAGGTCTTTGATGCGGTCGGCATTTTCAGCTGAGTCGTGCGCCAGGTTGCGAATGTCGGTGGCCACCACCACAAAGCCTTTGCCGAACTCGCCAGCGCGCGCCGCTTCAATTGATCCGTTGACTGCGAGCATATTGGTCTGGATGGAGACCGTCGTGATGGCATCGACGATCTTGTCAATGCGTCGCGACACCAGTTCCAGATCCTTGATCTGCTTGATGCTGGCCTTGCACGCATCCGCTGATGTGGAAATCCCGGTGATCAGGGCATCGATGGATGTCTTGTTTACGCCCAACAGCTTCATAATCGCAGTGACCTTCTCGGCACCGGCAGTGGCCCGAGCCTGGGCTTGTTCCAACCCCGTTTCGATCTGAACGATTGCGGCCGAGGCTTGTGCGGTACCGGCGGATTGCACATCGGAGCCCTTGCGAATCTGCTCGATGGCTGCCATGATCTGGGTACTCGAACGGTTGATTTCCGTGACTGCGGAGGACAGTTCCTCGGCAGCGGAGGCGACTTCTTCGGCACTCTTGGCGACATCGGTTGAGGTCTTCAAATCCTCTGCCAACTCAGACAGGCTTTGCGCGGTCTGTTCACACTGCGCCAATGCCTGCGATTGCTCTTGCACGGTTTTGGCTGATTCCTCGGCAGCGGCAGATTGTTCCTCGGCGGCGGCGGCGATATCCTCCGAGCCTTTTAGGGCCTGCTGTGCCGCCGTTTTGGATTGCTGGGCACCGACCGCTATTTCGCGCACACCCTTGACGATTTCCGTCGCATCGATACGAATCTGCTCCAGTTGCAAGGTAATGGTCTTGCCATTTTCCACCTCGCCCTCGACCGTCTTTGCCGCAGTGCTGATGCCTTGGGCAATGGCCTTCACTTCTTGCTGAATCTGGGCCACCAGATCCTGAATCTGTTTAGCGCTTTTTTCTGATGTCTCGGCCAGCGTCCTGACCTCATCGGCGACAACGGCAAAACCCTTGCCATGCTTGCCGGCTCGTGCTGCCTCAATGGCGGCATTCAACGCGAGTAAATTGGTTTGATCGGCGATACGCGCCACTGCCTTGACAATGTCGCCGATATTGGCAGCCTGTTTCTCCAGTTCAACCACCATTGCCACCGAAGCGATCTGCCGTTGGGCCGCGACGGAAACATTGGTAATCATCGTGGCTATATCGGCACCGGTCTTGCCTACCAAAGTTTGGGTGGCTTCCGCCTTGGTTTGACTGATGTCGGCGCTCTGCAATTGGAGGAGGATGGAAGTCTCGATCAGCTTGAATGCGGTCAGGGACTCCTGCGCGGCTCCAGAAGCTTCTTCGGCACCAGTGGCAAT
>JBBQZA010000165.1:0-8790 GCA_038208175.1 Burkholderiales bacterium | reverse complement strand
TTTTGAGCCGTAGATGTTGACTTGGGCCACGCCATTGATGGTCGACAACGTTGGCGAAATCAGATGTTCGGCGTAATCCTGCAGATCGGACGGTGTCAGCGAAGGGGAGGTCAGGGCGATCAGAAGCACCGGTGCGTCCGCCGGATTGACCTTGCGGTAGGCCGGCGTTGTGGTCATTTCGACGGGCAACGAGCGCTGCGCCCGCAACAGCGCCGCCTGCACGTCCACGGCCGCTGCATCGATATTGCGGCCTTCCTCGAATTCCAGCGTCAGCGAGGTGCTGCCCAGCGTGCTGGTGGAACTGATGGTCTTGAGTCCGGGCACCGTTTGAAACTGCTTTTCGAGTTGCAGTGCGACGGAACTGGCCATGGTTTCCGGATTGGCCCCGGCCAGCGCCGCAAAGACGTTGATGACCGGTGTGTCATAGCTGGGCAGCGCGGCCACAGGGATGCTTCGAAAACCAATCACACCGGCGAGGACGACAGCCAGATTGAGCAGCACCGTCATCACCGGACGACGGATAAAAATTTCGGAGATGTTCATGGCGCTAGCGGCCGCGTTGGAGTGGCTGACGCCGCGCCCAGCGCCATGCTGGCACGCTCAATCACAGGCGTACCGGGTCGAACATTTTGCCGGCCATCCAGAATGACCGCATCGCCCAGCTTGACCCCGGTGACGGCGGCGTCGTTGTCCCGCGCATATAAAACCTTCACCGGCCGCAGAGCAGCCTTGCCGTTTTCCATGACGTAAACACCGCTACCGCGCAAGCCCTGAACAATCGCCGCCAGTGGTATCACCACAACGTCTTTCAACGTGCTCACGGTTTGTGATACCTCGACAAACGCGCCGGGCCACAATTTACCGTCGCTGTTGTCGAAAACGGCTTTGACTTTCAAAGTGCCGGAACTGGCATCGACTGCGTTGTCGACAAACTTCAGACGACCGTTGAAACTACCCGCAGCGTCGGCGAGAGAGGCCGTGACCGCTGCGCCGCCGTCTTTGAGTGAGGCCAGGGCATCGCTCAAATTACGTTGTGGCAGATTGAAGGTAACGGCAATCGGTGCCAGCTGCGTGATGGTGACCAGCGAGGTCAGGTTGGCTTGAACGGCACTGCCCGGGAACACGTTGATGGCGCCGGCCCGGCCCGAATTCGGCGCGCTGATGCGCGCGTAGGAAAGGGCGACACGGCTGGCCTCCAGCGCCGCCTGGTCGGCCGCCAGTGTCGCTGTTTGCACATCGACCTGTGCCGTCGCGGTATCGAGCGCACCTTGTGAGATGAAATTTTGCGTCAACAGTTGTCGGGCACGCGCAGCCTGCCGTTGGGCGTCATCAAGTGCTGCCTTGTCCCTTGCCAACTGTGCTCTGGCCTTGGCAACATTGGCTTCGTCGGTGCGCGCGTCCAGCGTGAACAGCAAGTCGCCGACTTTGACAAATTGACCCTCATGGATGTGCACTTTGGCGACGACGCTGCTGACCTGGGCCCGCACATCGACACTGGTCAGCGGTGTGACGATGCCGGTGGCTTTGAGCAGAACCGGCAGATCGCGCTGCTGTGCGCGAACCGTGCTGACGCTGACCGGGGCAGCCGAGCCCGGCGCGGCGCTGGCGGGTGCGCTAGCGGCGGCTGACGCCGCGCTGGCAGGGGCGGTGGGTGCTGCGACATCGGTATTGCCGCCGCAGCCACTGAGAACTGCTAAAGAAAGGCCGCAAACAAGGTAAGAAAAAAAGGCCGCTATCCTCATGATTCTCCAGTAGCTGGTCAGGAGCAGAGCCAAAGCAGGAACAGACCCGCCCGCGAATCCGCTGACGTTTTTGGTACTGCATGCTACCAGAGAGTGGGCCCCTAAGTGTCCCAGTCACCGCCGCCGCCGCCGACGCCGGCATCGTCCCAGGACCCGGCGTTAGTGACCCCGAAATCCTGCCCGCCCATGTCGGTATTGAGGTTGCCGGGTTGCACATCGTTATTCGAAAAACTGTCAGATGCTCTTGAACCCTGATCATGATGCCCCATCAGGTTGCGGCCAATCGCCTCGGCCGCCATCACGTCGGCGCCCAGCGCCAGGCCGGTTGCCACACCGCCCATAATTCACCGCGTTCTACAGTCAAATTAGAATCGTCTACCGGTGCCCAAATATCCTGAGTGAAATTCAATGAGACTCCTATTGCTGATTGCGTTGGCTGTTCTGAGTGTGGCAGTTGCCATACTGTCATTTGGCGGAATCATCAAACGGATAGTTTTTTAGATGGCCAACTTTGCACCGCACCGCGAACCACTGGGCAAGAACCCGTTTTTCCTGGTGATCAACGAATCGTTTCCCCACATTGCGGTAAAGCTCAAGGAATACTGGGGCAGCGAAAAGTTCATGTCTTACTTGAACTTGAGTATGAAGTATGCCGTCCATGTGGGCCAAAAGGGCTTTCCCATGGCGGTGCTGATTGCTCTGCAAAGGCTGTCGGAGAAGCATGAAGTGGAGCATCCTCATCTCTATTCGAATCTGGACAAGAATCCTGATTTCAAGGTCATCAATGATGCTTTTGCGCACATTGGGACGAGACTGAAACTCTACTGGGGCGATCAAAAATTCAAAACCTACATCCATGAGTTGCTGACTGACACCCGTAACGGCACGCGAAAAGGCTTCCCTTTCGAAGTTCTGATGGCGCTGGAAAACATATCGCAGCAGCACAAGCTGGTGCATCCAAAAATATATCTTGGAGATTCTGAAGACGATATTTGGAAGCGACAGATTTGAACTCAAGAAATCCGATCTGAACCCATTGACAGCAAGCCATCTCAGTTCACCAGATGGCACTGAACGAGATGGGGGGTGCTGGCGTTGACAAGCAGGTCATCGGCAAGTTGGGGGTTTTGCAAGTCGGCACCACCAAAGGGCTGCCTGGCATTGCTGCCAAGGCGCCAGTGCCTGTATCAATGGCGTAGGTTGAGATCGAGTGAGCACTGAAATCGGTCAAGTATATGAATTTGCCGGAGAGGTCCGCTATGAGCGAGGCGATACCTGTCAGCGTCGCAAAGGGGCTGCCGTTCACTTCAGATAAAGCTCCCGTATTGGCATTGACGGTAAACGCTGAGACGTTGCGGCTACCGTTATTCATGACGTAGGCAAACTTGCCTGAGGGTTCAATGGTCAGGGTGGCGGGCTGTAATCCGGTCGCGAAGGGACTGCCGGGTATTTCTGCCAGGGTACCACCGGCGGCGATACTGAATACCGACACGTTGGCGGAACCACTATTCACTACGTAGGCAAACTTGCCCGAGAAATCGATGCTGAGAGAAGTGGGTTGCGGTCCGGTCGCAAAAGGGCTGCCAGATATGGCTGTCAATGCGCCCGTGTTGGCGTTGATGGTAAAGGCCGAAACATTCATGGAGCCACTGTTCACGAGGTAGGCGAACTTTCCAGAGGGGTCCAGGGTCAAGGCGAGAGGCTGCGTTCCAAGGCCGGCAAAAGGGCTGCCAGGTACGGCTGTCAATGCGCCCGTGTTGGCGTTGATGGCATAAGCCGAGATATTGTTGGAATAGCTGTTTATGACGAAAACAAACTTGCCCGAGGGACTGAAGGCGAGTAAAGCAGGTCCCACACCTGTTGCAATCGGACTACCGGCTACTGTACTCAAGGCGCCGGTGATGGCATTGATCATGTAGGCCGACAGATTGTTATCGCCATAATTTGTTACGTAGGCAAATTTGCCCGTGGGATCAATCCGAACTGGATTGGGCTTGAGCCCTGTCAAATACGGACTGCCGCTTACACCTGCCAGGGACCCGGTTGCGGCATTGATGGCAAATGCCGATACGGTGTTGCTGTCGAAGTCTGTCATGTAAGCAAACTTGCCTATCGGGTCGACAGTGATGGCGCTGGGGTAATTACCAGCCACAAACGGACTGCCTGGCATCGGGGTCAAGACGCCGGTATCAGAGTTGATGGCATAGCCCGATACCTTATTTGAACCGAGGCTTGCCACATAAACAAAGCGCGCTGAGAGATTTGTGCAATTGACCATGACGTTGGCAACATCGGCATTGTTGATGGTGCCACTGCCATTGGTGACGATGCACCTTTGACCCAACGGGTGGACACTTACCTTAATGGAATAGTTCGTGTTGTTCAGAACGCGAGTAGGTAACGTAAAGTGGCCGTTAACAGAGACATTCAGGATGACACCTGTGTCATTTCGCAGTGCGAGGCCGACGCCCGTAAGCCCCGTAATAATGCCGCCGATGCTGTAATCAGCAATGTCAGGCGCTGGCGACCCCGACCCACCGCCGCTGCAAGCGACCAAAAATGAGGCGACCAAGGACAGGCTTGCAACAAGCTTATAAATCCCAAATAGGTGTTGAAAAAATTTCATTGTTGCCATCTCATTGATTGATGTAAAGACAGCAAAACTGAGTCTGAACGATACAGATCATTTCCGCGATCCCCGAGCAGGGTGGTAGTTTTTTGATTTACTTATTTCAAATCAACAACTTGAAGAGACTTGGAGCGGGAGACGGGAATCGAACCCGCGTATGAAGCTTGGGAAGCTGCCGTTCTACCATTGAACTACACCCGCATTTTCTATGTCCTTGATTATTAAGGATTTTCTGTCTTAACCTGTTGAATTTAAATGAAAAAATAACCTTTTTATGATTTCTTAAAAGTGTAACGCCACATATCCAAACATAGCCTCACATACAATGCTCCCGTAGGTTTTCCCGTAGGTTTTTTTGGGTAACCGCCCGACCCCTCCAATAAGGGTACGGAATTCAACGGGGAGGAGTGTAAGTCATGTTTGATCCGAAGTCAGCCAAGTTGCTCAAACCGGGTGAGAGTTTGGTCATCAAGAGTTGCCCCGGCTTGCGCCTTGTGGCAAGCAAGAAGAAGAAGTCGTGGACATACCGATACGGCGTCGGTACGGACGCGAAAACGATGAAACAGTTCCTCTAGGAGCCACCCGGTCCTGGCACCGGAAATTTTGCGTGGTGCGGGCAACTCCCTCTTCGCTGCCATCTTTTCCAACGTGCTCTGCGAAATCGAAAGAAAAGTCGCCGCCTGTTCGCGTGACAGGTATAGCGGTTTCAAATTCAGCAGTTTTGCGGTTGCATTCATCATCTCAAGCCTTGGTTTTGGTTCTGGTTCTACGGATAGACACCGAGGTTTAAATGCTTGTCTGACGAGTGATAGAGCAAGCATGCTTCAATCACCTTAGCGCGGCCACGTTCCCGCGATGCCTCCCACAGCGCGACCAACTTGCGGTACTTCACGTCGGTGTATTGAAGCAGTACCCGTTCAGGTGGCTTGCCGGCCGAAAATATCACCCAAGGTGCTACCGCCCCGGCGAGTTCGGCCACCTTGAAGCCATCGACCACGATGATGTTCTATGCCATCCGCAGATGCGGTACCTGACGTGCGCTCGGCGCGTAGTTTTGGGTGATCGATACGGGTCACTGGCGCGCTGGGCGAAATGGCCAGCTAGACCGCGAAGGGTGTCCCGCTTGTGCGAAGCTCTCAAAACAGCGCTGAGGGCCGAGTCGCATTTATTTGGGAAGAAATTCCCTCAGCGCCTTACGGTGCAACCAGGTTAGCGAGGTAGGCGGCACGAACGACTATAGCGCCGGCGTCGACATCGAACTTCGACAGGCCAGGCCGAAGCAGCGTTTGCATGTCGTTGCGAAAGCCCTGGTCTCGCAATCGAATGGAAAGAAGTTGACCGGCCTGCGCTTGACCCATCTCGGTCCCTTCGTTTGACAGATACCACTCGAAGGCCTTGATCGCCACTTGCTGTTCACGGCGTAGGGTGTAGCGCGTGCCTGGCTTCGGTCCCAGGCGTGCCAGAGGTCGAAAAGGTCTCGCCCTTGCTTGCGCTGCATGAGGGCACGCATTTTGGTGCCAAGCATCTCATTGATGGTCTCATTTCGGCCCAGGCCGAGCGGGACGTACTTGAACTTGATTGAGAGAATCTTCGAGCGCTGGCGTACATTGCGCAGTGCCAGCCAGGCATCCAGAAAGATCGACGGCGCGGGCGTTCCTAGCGTTGGAGACAGTACCCGTACCAAATGTTTCTCCAAGGTTTCTGTTGCTATCGGCTTGGTGAGTACCAGGTCAATGTCCTCGGAATAGCGGGCCGCCGGTGCCAGATGGCCCTTGTGCAGTACCGTGCTGCCACGCATGGCCAGGTGTTTACGCAGCACCGCGTCCTTGAACAAAGCGGCAACACCACGAGACAGTCGCAGGTCCTGCTCTATTTGGCTGCGCTTTGGCCATGGCGCGTGCTCTTGCCATGCGGTCAAATGAGCTTGTTGCATCATGTGTTCGCCTGCTCGAGGGTCGCTGGAACAAGAACTTTGAATCGGTGGTCCAGCAAGGCTGGCTCGTTACCCTGATTGCCTGGACTGAGTGCAATGATCCGCGTGCGCTTTCCATGAAGCCATGAGCCAACTGAGTCGGCGAGTGCATCTTGGGCAGATCTCGCGAACAGTAGTCCAAGCCGTTGGGCGGTGGGTACTTCGTTAACAGCATTCAGAGCAGCGGTCAGCCTCCTGGCTGACAAACCGGTCGTCAAGCCTTGCAGAACTTCAATCACGCGAGAGATGCCTCCGATCATTTGCTGTCGAGACACCAACTCTAGCGCCGTGAGTTCCGGTGTGCTGACCGTGAAACGACCGTTCGGGGTTTCGTGCCATTGGGTAGGCATCTGTGCAACGTGCGCCCGCGCCAGAAACACAAGCTGGTGGCGGCCCACCTGTACCGGTCGGCGCGTTTTGGGGACCATAAGCTGCGTGACCATCACCGCCTGGGGCGCCGACCCATGAACCTCGGCCGCACTGAGTAGGGCGACGTAGTAGGGTTGCTCAAGCCCTTTCGAGAGATAGGCATCCAGCCAGGACTCCAACGGCGGAGCGCCTGCGTGAGCGTCCTGCAGCGGCACAATGACCCAATGCTGGGAGCCGCGAGAGGCCCGAACAATTCGACCCTTGCGCTGTTGGCGTGCAAGGGCTTGGCGCAGGGCTTCAGCACTGACGCCCGGCAAACTCCTGGCGATATCCGCAGTTCGCAGGTTCAGCTTGCCGCGACGCTCCGCACTATCAATGAGGGCGCTAAGAGGGCTTCGCATGGCGGTATTTGTCCATCAGTGTTGCGCAGTGTATCATTTGTTGATACTTTACGCAGTCTAAATGGCGGTTCATGGCCGACTGGCGGCGACATGCTGAGACGCGACACTGGGTCACACGCCGTGAAAGCTAGACGCACGAGTTTTCGATGCATTGGCGTGACTGGATTCATGCGGATCGCCAGCTCAATCAAGAAAGTGAATCAAGAAAGTGAATATTGCGTATGCATCACATAAGCGATACACTTGGATCATGAAAACCGCAACAATTCCCCCGGTGCGAATTGAGCCATCGTTTCGCCACGATATAGAACAAGCCCTTGAAGGGGGCGAAACCTTGGCATCTTTGGTAGAAACAGCGGTTCGCAACGAGGTGACACGACGTCGGGTCCAATCCGAATTCGTCCGTCGTGGCTTAGCCGCAATCAATAGAACCGTCTCCTGCGGAGATGGCGTGCCCGCAGATGTTGTTATTGCCAAATTGGAGAAGAAGCTGGCTGTAGCGAGGACGTCGAAGGGGTCATGACATACCGGGTAATCTTCAGCCGTGAGGCCGATGAAGACCTTGAGAGATTGTTTGATCACGTTCTGGAACGTGAGTTGAACAGTCCTACCGGGGACCTTGATATCGCGGCTCGCGCAATCGAAGCCATCAAGCAGGGGTGCCAGCAATTGGCACTCAGTCCGTTCAGTTGCCGAAAGGTTGGGGAAAGTGCTTTCGTACGTGAACTCATCATCTCATTCGGTGCTTCTGGCTACGTTGCGTTATTCGAAATCTGTGACTCTCAACAGGTCATCATTGGTGCGATTCGGCATCAGTATGAAAGCGATTACCACTGACTTGCCCAACAAAGCGAGAACCTCGGCGTTTACAGGCGAAATCTTCAACACGCCGACTGAACGGTTCGTCTGCTCAATATCGCCAAGGCGCAAGGGTCTGAATTCAATCAGGTTCTTGTGCGATATGCGCTGGAGCGCTTTCTCTACCGCCTGAGCCAGTCCGGACATGCTGACCACTTTTTGCTGAAAGGGGCTTTGCTGTTTACGCTGTGGTACGACATGCCGCATCGCCCCACCCGCGATGCGGACCTATTGGGGTTTGGGCCGAGCGATCTGGAGTCCATTGGCCAGACGTTTCGTGACATCGCTGCGGTTGCCGCGGAAGACGACATTGTGTTTGACCCAGCAAGTGTCACTGTCGAAGAGATCCGCAAGGACGCGGGCTATGCCGGTGTGCGGGTACTGATCGCTGGCGAGCTGGCAAAAGCACATTGCAAAACCCAGGTGGACATTGGCTTTGGCGACGCAGTGACACCCGGCCCGGTACATGCCGTGTTTCCGGTTTTGATTGCGGACTTTCCCGCGCCACTGCTCAGAACGTATCCGGTGTACACGGTCATTTCGGAAAAGCTGCACGCCATCGCGATGCTGGGCACGGCCATTGCCGCCACATTCATTCGCCGTGGCATAGCGGTGCCTGCCGAACTGCCAATTGGATTGACCGACGAGTTTGCCAACGATGCCTCGCGACAAGCGCTGTGGCATGCCTTTTTGAAGAAGAACGGGCTGGCGATCAAACAGCTACCAGATATCGTCTGTGCACTTCGCGCCCAGCTTCATCCAGCAATCATTCAAGCGGCACGGGTCACCGTTCCAGCCAACCCTGACCACCCGTAAAGC
>JBBQZA010000164.1:0-8819 GCA_038208175.1 Burkholderiales bacterium | reverse complement strand
GATGAATTGGCGTAGGGATCTGTCACGCAGCATTGGCTCGTATCATGTCCGCCGCTTTTTCGGCGATCATGATGGTTGGGGCATTGGTGTTTCCGGTGATCACTTGCGGCATGATCGACGCATCGACAACGCGCAGATTCTGGATACCGTAGACGCGAAGTTTTGAATCCACTACCGCCATCGGATCGCTGTCGGGCCCCATTTTGCAGGTGCTGCAAGGGTGGTACTCGGTATCTGCGTGATCACGCAGATATTGTTCAATCTGAGTTGGATTGTTGCGTTCCAACGGGTAAAGCATCTCGCCGCGATAAGGAGTAAAAGGCGAACTTTGCATGATATCGAAACCAATTTGTGATCCTTTGACCAGTACCGCCACATCCCGTGGGTCGGACAGGAACTGCGGGTCAATCAGGGGTGCGTCACTGGCATTGGCGCTTTTCAATGTGACGCTGCCACGGCTCTTGGGTCGCATCAGGGTGACGTGCAGCGTGTAGCCATGACCCAGGTGATTTTTGCGGGTGTGATCGTCAACAATCCCGGTGCACAGCGCGAGCTGAAGATCAGGAGATTTTTCGTTTTTATCAGCAAACAGGAAGGCCTGCGATTCGGCGACGTTGCTGGTGAGCTCTCCGGTGCGTTTATTACGCCATTCGAAAATGCCACGAACGATTTTGACCAAGCCGGACAGGGAAATGCCGAAGGTGGCTTCGGTGCGCTGTGTGCGGTAAATCAGAACCGTGGTGATGTGGTCATGCAGATTTTGACCGACGCCAGGCAGATCGTGCACCAGCGCAATACCATGCTGCTTGAGATGGGCCGCGGGGCCTATGCCGGAGAGCATGAGTATCTGAGGTGAGCCGTAGGCACCACCGGACAAAATGACTTCTCGCTTGGCCATGACTTGCTGTTTCTGGCCATCTTTAGAGAACTCGGCACCGACCGCGCGTTTTCCCTCCATCACGATTCGCTGCGTATGAGCCTGTGTGATGACCGTCAGATTAGGGCGTCCCAAGTGCGGCGTGATGTAGGCCTTGGCGGCACTCCAGCGCTCACCATTTTTTTGTGTGACTTGTGCCGGGCCGCAACCGAATTGGGAGGCTCCGTTGTAATCTTTGGTCTGCGGTACACCCTGCTCTGTACAGGCCTCCAGAAATGCCTGGTTGATCGGGCTGGGGCTGCGCAGATAGCTGACGTTGAGCGGACCCCCGGTGCCGCGGTAGGCATCGGCACCAAAACACTCGTTGTTTTCGGCACGCTTGAAGAACGGCAGGACATCCTCAAAAGCCCAGCCTGGGTTGCCTTGGGCGGCCCAATTGTCGTAGTCGAGACGGTTGCCCCGGGTGTAAACCATGGCATTGACAGAACTGCTACCGCCCATGACCTTGCCGCGCGGCTGGAAGCCACAGCGCCCGTTGAGCCCCGGTTGCGGCACAGTGTTGTAGTTCCAGTTGTAAATGCCCAGTGGGGCGGTGGCTGCGAAACCCAGTGGGGCATGTATGAAGGCGGAGGTGTCACGGCCCCCAGCTTCGAGCAGACAGACCGAAACATTTGGGTCTTCGGACAGGCGACTTGCGACAACACAACCGCCGGCCCCGCCACCGATCACCACATAATCAAATTCTTGTGCTTGCATGATTGGGATCTTTCCTGAAGTCGACTACTTGGTGAGAAATTCGAGGTATTTGGTGGCGAATTTTCCATAGGGCGGCCACATGAACTTGACCGCGCTAAACGACGCCTGATAGAAGACCGGGCGCATCTTGGAAAATGTGACAAAGCCTTCATAGCCGTGGTAATGCCCCATGCCACTCTCACCGACACCACCAAAAGGCAGGTCATGCTGGCCGACGTGGAACAGTGCATCGTTAACGCTGACTCCCCCTGACATGACCCGGTCCAGCAGCGTCTGGATGGTTTGCTTGTCGTTGCTGAACGGATAAATTGCCAACGGCCTGGGGCCATCATTGATGGTTTTGATCGGTTCTTCCAGCGAGCTGTATTCAATGACGGGCAGAATCGGCCCAAAGATCTCGCGCTTCAAGAGGACGCTTTCGGCGGGCGCATTGAGCACCAGGTGCGGCGCAATCTTGCGGCTACTGGCGTCCCATCTCGGACCGGGAATCAGTTGCACCAGTGTGGCGCCACCGGCCTGGGCGTCTTCTAGCGCGGCAGTCAGGCGATTGAAGGATTTCTCGTCGATGATCGAAGTGAAGTCGGGCGATGCCAGTTGCGGATAACGCTTGCTGACAATCTCTTTGGCGATCACTACAAACTCAGCTGTTTTACCTTTGGGCAAGTAGAGATGATCGACGGTAGTGCAAATCTGTCCCGCATTCAGTAATTTCACAAACAGGAGTCGCTCGGCTGCCTTGCGCAAGGGATAGTCGTCGCACAGAATGGCAGGCGACTTGCCGCCCATTTCCAATGTAACGGGGCACAAATTCTGTGCGGCAGAGGCCATCACGGCGCGCCCGGTCTGACCAGAACCGGTAAACAGCAGGTGGTCGAATTTGAGCTTGGAAAACTCAATGCCGACACCGCCTGGCTCATCAAAAAAGGCCAGTTTGTCCCTGGGAAAGTAGGCCGGAATTTTTTCGATCAGGAACTGAGCCAGATGGCGCGAGTTTTCCGACATCTTGACCATCGATCGGTTGCCCGCTGCGAAGGTGTAGATCAAGCCGGTAAAACTCAGGTTGATCGGGAAGTTCCATGGCACGATGGCGCCGACAACGCCCAGGGGCTGCGGTATGACCCGGTTGCTGGCGCCAAAGAAATTGCGCAGGTCAACGCTGCGGCGCTGGGGTTTCATCCACTTTTTGAGGTGTTTAAGCACATGGTCCACGCCGTCGATCACAGTGAAAATCTCCGTGAACAGGGTCTCATGGCGCGACCGGTTGCCGTAGTCGGCATTGACCGCCGCTACCAGTCCCTCCTTGTTGTCGCGGATAAAGGCCTGCAACTTGAGCAGGTCTGCACGGCGCTCATCGAAGCTTGGAACCGGACGTTGAAAGTAGGCCTTGCGCTGGAGTTCGAGGGTCGCACTGAGCTCACCGCGGACGATATCGGTGGCGGAGTTGTTTTGCAGGTCGAAGGCGTTCATAAGGTACTTTCTCGAGTTCAGCTTTTTTAACGCCACCCGGTAACAAAAGGTGGGGCGGCCAGCCTAATCGCTAGTGTCACCTCGAACTGTCAAAAAATCGACAGTTAAGGGTATTTACCGTGAGGAAATAGGGAGTTCTTTCCAAATCCAAGGTGTGGGCGCTGTGGCAGGATTTACCCGACCACTGAAACTCGATTTTGCTATAAATAGTGTAGCAAATAAGCGCTGTAAAGAGGCTCTTTGCGCGTGTCGGTAAAATCGTGGCTTGGTCCACTGGCGCGCCGGGCGTTGACCTCCATTTCTGCCGATCCACGTAGCTGTAACACCATGCTTTACCCCCAGGATTTTGACGTCATCGTTGTGGGTGGCGGCCACGCCGGTACCGAGGCGGCGCTGGCTGCGGCCCGCATGGGCTGCAAGACGCTGCTGCTGAGCCACAACATTGAGACCCTGGGGCAGATGAGTTGCAACCCGTCCATTGGCGGCATCGGCAAGGGGCATCTGGTCAAGGAAGTGGATGCCCTGGGTGGGGCCATGGCCGCCGCCACCGATGAAGCCGGCATCCAGTTCCGGATTCTCAATTCCAGCAAGGGACCGGCCGTGCGCGCCACTCGGGCGCAGGCAGACCGGCTGTTATACAAGGCGGCGATTCGGGGCCGCCTGGAGAATCAGCCCAATTTATGGCTGTTTCAGCAGGCCGTAGACGACTTGATGCTGGAGGGTGATCGGGTCGTCGGCGCGGTGACCCAAGTGGGCATCAGGTTTCGCTCCAGAACCGTGGTGTTGACGGCAGGGACTTTTCTGGATGGCAAGATTCATGTTGGCTTGAATAACTATGCTGCAGGCAGGGCGGGCGACCCGCCGGCGCTGCGTTTGTCTGCGCGTTTGAAAGAACTGAAACTGCCGCAGGGCCGTTTGAAGACCGGAACACCACCACGCCTGGATGGTCGTACGATTGATTTCAGCAAGTGTGTCGAGCAGCCGGGCGACGGCATGCCGGGCGGCATCGGGACCAGCACGCCGGTTTTCAGCTTCATGGGGCGTGCCGAGCAGCATCCCAAGCAAATGTCGTGCTGGATGACGCACACCAATGCCCGGACACACGACATCGTCCGCAGCGGGTTTAGCCGAAGCCCGATGTTCACCGGCAAGATTGAGGGGGTAGGGCCACGTTACTGTCCCAGCTTAGAGGACAAAATCAGCCGCTTTGCCGGCAAGGAAAGCCACCAGATTTTTCTTGAGCCTGAAGGCTTGACAACGCGCGAGTACTACCCCAACGGAATCTCCACCAGTTTGCCGTTTGATATCCAATACGACTTGGTGCGCTCGATGGCGGGTTTGGAAAACGCGCACATTCTGCGGCCCGGCTATGCCATTGAATACGATTATTTCGACCCGCAACAACTCAAGAGCAGTTTTGAGACCAAGGGCATTGGCGGTCTGTTCTTCGCCGGCCAGATCAACGGCACCACCGGCTACGAAGAAGCGGCGGCACAGGGTTTGTTTGCCGGCGTTAATGCGGCGCTTCAGGCGGGCGCAAGAACCAGATGGCAGGCCGATACCTGGGTGCCTGGCCGGGATCAGGCTTATCTTGGTGTACTGGTGGATGACCTGATTACCAAGGGCGTGTCAGAGCCGTACCGCATGTTCACCAGTCGGGCCGAGTTTCGACTTCAGCTGCGTGAAGACAATGCTGATGCGCGCCTGACCGAAACCGGGCGCAAGTTGGGGCTGGTGGATGATGCGCGCTGGGATGCCTTCTGCCGCAAGCGCGACGCTGTTTCACGTGAAACAGAGCGTCTGCGCTCGCTTTGGGTCAACCCAGGCAGTCTGGCTACCGGTGAGGCGGAGCGGGTTTTGGGCAAGGCGATAGAGCATGAGTATTGCTTGGCCGAATTGTTGCGACGGCCTGGCGTGAGTTACGCCGACCTGATGTCTCTGAATGACGGCATGTACGCAAACCCCGAGTTTGTCGCCCCTGTTTTCGCGCAGGCAAGGGATCAGACGGAGCGGGTGAGGTTCGTTGCCGGGGTGCGGGAGCAGGTGGAGATTGCCGCCAAGTACTCGGGCTACATCAATCGTCAAAAAGATGAGATCGCCCGCGCGGCGAATTTTGAAGGCTTGCGCCTGCCAGATGATTTGGACTATATGCAGGTTTCGGCGCTGAGCATCGAAGCTCGGCAGAAGTTGAACAAACACAGGCCGGAAACCTTGGGCCAGGCGTCCCGGATTTCCGGGATCACGCCGGCTGCGATATCTCTTTTGCTGATCCATCTGAAGAAAAGGAATTTCAAAAATATGGCAACTGCCGATCAGCCGAATGCTGTAGACAGGAAGCCAATTTGATGCGCGCTCTGGAACCGGAGTTGCGCAAGGGTTTGGCAGATTTGGCGTTGACGCTGGCGGACGATCAGGTTTCCAGGCTGCTGGATTATCTTGATCTGATGCAGAAGTGGACCCGGGTCTACAACCTGACAGCCGTGCGCGACCCGGCGGACATGCTGACGCACCATTTGCTGGACAGTCTCGCGGTGGTTCCACCACTGCGATTGAAATTGACAGATCTTCGCCGCTTGCCGGTGTGCCTGGCCGTCGATGGGGCGTCCGCCGAGGCGACGACAGTCCGCCTGCTGGATGTCGGTTCGGGCGCTGGCTTGCCAGGCGTTGTCATTGCCATTTGTTGTCCGGAGGTTCTGGTGGATTGTGTCGACACGGTTGCCAAGAAAGCGGCTTTCGTGCGGCAAGTGGCGGCAGCCCTGAAATTGACCAACCTGCGTGGCTTGCATGCTCGGGTAGAAAATCTATCGGACAAGTACGCGGTTGTCAGTTCCCGGGCTTTTGCCTCGTTGCCGGATTTTGTGAATTGGTCGGACCGTGCGTTGGCTCAAGACGGGATCTGGATGGCGATGAAGGGCAAACATCCCGGCGACGAAATTTCGGCGTTACCCCGAAGTATTCAAGTGTTTCACGTGGAACATCTGACGGTGCCGGGGCTGGGGGCGGAACGCTGCCTGGTCTGGATGCGCAAGGTGTAACGTAAACTCGCGCTGTCTGGAAGGAAATAATTTCATGTTTGGAGTAGCCGACTATGGCGCGTTTGTCGTCGCGATCATTGTTTTCCTGTTGATTCCCGGCCCCGGGAATTTGGCCTTGATCACGTCAACCGGCAAGGGTGGTGTTCGGGGTGGTCTGGCTGCCACATTGGGCGTCATTCTGGGTGACCAGGTGCTGATGTGGTTGGCAGTGGCCGGTGTCGCCGCGCTGCTGAGTGCGTATCCGACGGCGTTCAACATGGTGCAATGGATGGGCGCGGGGTACCTGGCTTGGCTGGGTGTAAAGATGCTGTTGTTAAAAGCTGGATCGGGGCCGGTCTTGCATATCAAGCCGCGTCACTACCTGCGCCAGGCGTTCACGATCACACTCTTGAATCCGAAGGCCATTGTTTTCTATATGGCGTTCTTCCCCCTATTTGTCGATCCAGCCCAACATCAGGGTCTGAAGACTTTTGCTTTCATGGCCGTGACCATCGCTGCGCTCACCTTTGCGTATGGCCTGACGGTGGTTCTGTTGACCCACTTTTTGGCCGAACGCCTGAAAACCAACCCCTTGATATCGAGGGGATTGGAAAAAATTGCGGGACTGTTTTTGATTGGTTTTGGCGTCAAATTGGCGCTGGCGCGTTGAGCATCGCTTTCATCTTCCCGCTTAGCAAAGAGAACTGATCTATGGCCAAAATATTCTGCGTCGCTAACCAAAAGGGGGGTGTTGGAAAGACTACCACCACCGTTAACCTGGCGGCCGGTTTGGCTAAAGTGGGTCAGCGTGTGCTGATGATTGATCTCGATCCGCAGGGTAACGCGACCATGGGTTCCGGCGTCGACAAGCGCAGCCTCGAACTTACGGTCTACGATGTTTTGCTGGAATCGGCCTCGATCGCGGAGGCCAGGGTCAAAAGTGACAAATTGATGGAAGGCGGATTCAGCTACGACATTCTAGGCGCCAATCGCGAATTGTCGGGTGCTGAAGTTGAGTTGGTTCATCTGGAACGTCGTGAAAAACGCCTCAGGCAGGCCGTGCAGCAGGTACAGCAAGACTATGACTTCATCCTGATCGATTGCCCACCGTCGCTTTCCATGCTGACGCTCAATGGCCTGTGTTGCGCGCATGGAGTAATTGTCCCAATGCAATGCGAATATTTTGCGCTGGAGGGGCTGACGGATCTGGTCAACACAATCAAGCAGGTACATGCCAACCTGAACAAGGAACTGGCCATCATTGGTTTGCTGCGCGTCATGTTTGATGCCCGTATCACCTTGCAGCAGCAGGTTAGCGAGCAGCTCAAGGCCCATTTCGGCAGCAAGGTTTTCAATACCGTTATTCCGCGCAATGTGCGTCTGGCAGAGGCTCCCAGCTACGGCTTGCCCGGTGTCGTCTTCGATCCTTCAAGCAAGGGTGCGCAGGCCTTTGTGGCGTTTGCCCAGGAGATGGTCGAGCGTATCGACAAGATGTAGGCAATGGGCCGGAAATCGCTTGAAACGACAGAGCGCCCGGTGTATTCCTGGAATATTTGAAAAGGACAAAATGGTTACAAAAAAACCCAAGGGCCTGGGCCGCGGGCTGGAAGCCTTGCTCGGTCCCAACGTGAGCGATAAGGCTGCGTTCGATGGTTCGGCCGGAAATCCGATAAGCCCTGGATTGCCGGCGTCCTTGTTGCTCACCGATATGTTGCCCGGCATCTACCAGCCGCGAACCCGTATGGACGAGGGGGCTTTGTACGAGTTGGCCGAATCCATCAAGGTTCAGGGCATTCTGCAGCCGATTCTGGTACGCCAACTGCAGGAGGGCCCGAACCAGGGCAAATACGAAATCATTGCCGGCGAGCGACGGTTTCGAGCTGCCAGACTGGCTGGACTCGACAGTGTGCCGGTACTGGTGCGCGACGTTTCGAATGAAACCGCTGCCGCCATGGGCTTGATCGAGAATATTCAGCGCGAAAACCTCAACCCTCTGGAAGAAGCTCAAGGCTTGCAGCGTCTGGTCAAAGAGTTTGGACTCACTCACGAACTGGCGGCGCAGGCTGTAGGACGCTCCCGCAGCGCTGCCAGCAACTTGCTGCGTCTTCTGAACTTGGCCGATCCGGTACAAACCATGCTGATGGCAGGCGATTTGGACATGGGTCATGCACGAGCCCTGTTGGCGCTCGACCGAGCTTCCCAGATCACTGCCGCGAGCCAGATCAGTGCCCGCAAAATGTCGGTGCGGGAGGCTGAAAACCTGGTCAAGAAACTCGGAGCAGAGTTTGCACTGACTTCGGTTAAACACAAGAAGGAAAAATCACGTGATATCCGGCGGGTTGAAGAGGAGCTGTCAGACCTGCTTGCTGCCGAAGTTGAAGTGCGTGTGAAGAAGCGCGTCAAGCGGGCCGGACGCGTGGAGGAAATGGGTGAAATCAGTATCCGTTTTGCTTCGCTCGACGAACTCAATGGCTTGATTGATAAATTGGCGGGCACTGCGGCACACTGAACCCGGATTAGCCTAAACTGCTGATTGAGAAGCTTTGAAAATACAGGGGCCAGATTTGAATTCACCTGACAGCAGCCTGGAAGGCGTTGCCGGTTCTGTGCTGGAAGGCATGTCGGTGGCGGCTTTCACCTTGGCCAAATTGGCGGGCGCACGCAGTTCCGACTCGGCCAATCATATCTGGCGTATCCAGCATTAC
>JBBQZA010000163.1:0-8831 GCA_038208175.1 Burkholderiales bacterium | reverse complement strand
CAAGCTCGATGCGCTGGATGTCGGACATCGACCCCTGCAACTGGAAGACACTTTTGATCTGGCGGGAGTGTCAACGCCAAGGGTATTTCTGAGTGCCATCACGGGCGAGGGACTTGCAGTTTTGCGCCAGCAACTGGCACGCACAGTGACTGCAGGCGTTTCAGCGACACAGGTCGGGGAAAATTTCCCCCAAATCATGCGCCTGTTTCCTGATTGGGCACAATCCGGTAACGATACACGAGAGAAGACGAAATGAAACTTCATTTACGCAGCTTTGCATGGGCTCAACTGCCAGGGCGAATCCGGGGCATGTTCAACCTGAATGATCCGCGCTGGGGTCGTGGCGACGATAAGCCGGCTGAGGGTGGCAATGCAGACCCTGAAGCGCCGAAAGCAGATGCGCCGGACACACCGGTCAAAAGTGGCAATGAGAGCGGTCCGCGACGCGGGCCGAATCAGGGTCCACCGGATCTCGATGAATTGTGGCGCGATTTCAACCGTAAGCTGGGAGGGCTGTTTGGGGGTCTGAAAAACGCGGGCCGTGGCAATACCGGCGGTGGCGGTGGTTTTCAGCCGAATCCCAAGAGTGCCGGCATCGGTATCGGGCTGATCGTTGGCGTCGTGTTGCTGATCTGGCTGGGCACCGGCTTTTTCATCGTTCAAGAGGGCCAGCAGGCGGTTATTACCCAATTCGGCAAATACCGTTCCTCGGTCGGTGCCGGTTTCAACTGGCGTCTGCCGTACCCGATTCAGCGCCATGAACTTATTTTTGTGACCCAGATACGCTCGGTCGATGTCGGGCGCGACACCGTTATCAAGGCGACCGGTTTGCGTGAATCGGCGATGCTGACTGAAGACGAAAACATTGTCGAGATCAAATTTGCCGTTCAGTACCGCTTGAGCGATGCGCGGGCTTTTCTTTTTGAGAGCAAGAACCCGGGGGAGGCAGTGGTGCAGGCGGCCGAAACCGCCGTGCGCGAAGTGGTGGGCAAGATGCGCATGGACAGCGCACTGTCCGAAGAACGCGATCAAATTGCACCGCGTGTCCGCGCCCTGATGCAAAAAATCCTGGATCGCTACAAGGTGGGCATTGAAGTGGTCGGCATCAATTTGCAGCAGGGCGGTGTGCGGCCTCCCGAGCAAGTACAGGCCGCTTTCGACGATGTGCTCAAGGCCGGGCAGGAGCGCGAACGGGCCAAGAATGAAGCGCAGGCTTACGCCAATGATGTGGTGCCGCGCGCGGTTGGCTCAGCATCACGCCTGAAGGCGGAAGCCGACGCCTACAAGGCCAGAATCGTGGCCCAGGCGCAGGGTGATGCGCAGCGTTTTAAATCGGTGCTGGCAGAGTATCAAAAAGCGCCGCAGGTGACGCGCGAGCGCATGTACATTGATGCCATGCAACAGTTGTACAGCAACGTGACCAAGGTGATGCTGGACTCCAGGCAGGGCACCAATCTGCTGTACCTGCCGCTCGACAAGATCATGCAGATGAGCAGCCAGGGTGCTGACGCGGCAGCGGTTGCGGCGCCAGCACAGGCGGGCGTTCCTGCGGCTGCCGTGCCGACCCCTGATGCCCGGGTGCGCGACGCCGGTCGTACCCGTGAACGCGATACACGCTAGGAGCCCAAAATGAACAGGCTAGGTTTTATTTTTTCTTCCCTGCTGGTGGTGTTCGCGCTTGCCAGTTCGATGCTTTTTGTCGTTGATCAGCGGCAATTCGGTGTGGTCTACGCCCTTGGACAGATCAAGGAAGTCATTACCGAGCCAGGTTTGAATTTCAAGCTGCCACCTCCGTTTCAAAACGTGTCCTATATCGACAAGCGCCTTCTGACGCTCGAAACCAGTGACACCGAGCCCATGCTGACGGCGGAGAAGCAGCGCGTTGTGATTGACTGGTACGTGCGCTGGCGTATTTCGGAGCCCTCCGAGTACATCCGCAACGTCGGTCTGACCGAGACCGAAGGAGCCAATCAATTGAATCGGGTGGTGCGCAACGCCTTTCAGGAAGAAGTCAACAAGCGCACCGTGAAGGAGTTGCTGTCGACCAAGCGCGAAGCCATCACGGCCGATGTCAAGGCCGAAGTACTGGAAAAAGTCAAAGGCAGCAAGCCCTGGGGCGTCGATGTGGTCGATGTCCGCATTACGCGAGCCGACTACGTGGATACCATCACCGAGTCGGTCTACCGGCGCATGGAGGCCGAGCGCAAGCGGGTCGCCAATGAATTGCGATCCACCGGCGCGGCCGAAGGTGAAAAGATTCGTGCCGATGCGGATCGACAGCGCGAAGTGGCGGTCGCCAATGCGTATCGGGATGCACAGAAAATCAAAGGTGAAGGTGATGCCGAAGCGGCACGCATCTATGCCGAGGCGTTTGGTCGTGACCCCCAATTTGCGCAGTTTTACCGCAGCCTTGACGCCTACAAGGCCAGCTTTGGCAAGAAGAGCGATGTGATGGTGGTGGACCCCTCATCGTCCGAGTTCTTCAAGGTCTTGCGTGGCAGTATGAATTCTGCGGCCCCCCCCACCCACGGCAAGAAATAAAACTTGGACAGCGAAACATTTTGGCTGGCTCTGGCACTGGTGCTGGTGATCGAGGGTATCTTCCCGCTTTTGTCACCTTCTGGCTGGCGCAAGATGTTCGCCCAGGTGCTTCGGCTCAATGACGGTCAGCTGCGGTTTTTTGGCATGTGCAGCATATCCGCGGGTATGTTGCTGATTTGGTTGTTGTTGTGATTGATTTGGAAGAAAAGAAGTTCAGACCGCTGGCGCTGCGTGAACAGTTAGCCCGGTAAAATCACGGTTTTAACAGCGTCCCTTATTCACATGTCAGCCTGGGTCCTGCCGGATCACATTGCCGATGTCTTGCCGTCTGAAGCGCGGCACATCGAAGAACTGCGTCGAGACCTGCTGGACCTGGCACGCCGCTACGGCTACGAGCTGGTCATGCCACCGCTGCTGGAGCATCTGGAATCTTTGTTGACCGGCTCCGCTGCCGCACTTGATCTGCAGACTTTCAAATTGGTCGATCAACTGTCGGGTCGCATGATGGGGCTGCGGGCCGACACTACGCCGCAGGTGGCACGCATTGATGCGCACCTGCTCAATCGCCAGGGCGTTACCCGCCTATGTTACTGCGGTTCGGTGTTGCACGCGCGCCCGGGTGGACCCCACGCAACGCGTGAGCCGCTGCAATTTGGTGCCGAAATCTATGGTCACGCCGGGCTGGAGGCCGACCTGGAGACCCTGCAGCTGGCATTCGATTGTCTGAAGGCGGTCGGCGTGCAGGCGCCCAGCGTCGACATGGCCGATGCCCGCATCGTCAAGGCACTGCTCGAAGGCGTCGCGCTGTCGGCTGATGCGTTGGCGCAGGTGCATGCAGCGCTGGCAGCCAAGGACGCCAGCGGCCTGTCGGCGTTGACGCGCAGTTTTCCGGCAGCCTCTCGTCGGGGACTGCTGGCGCTGGTTGAACTTTATGGTGATGAAAAAGTTTTACTGGAAGCGGAAAAAGCGTTGGCGCCGCTGCCGGCTGTGCGCGAGGCGCTGCGCAATCTGAAGTGGCTGGCCAGTCACCTGGAAGGCGCCAACGTGACCTTTGATCTGGCCGACCTGCGTGGTTACGCCTATTACACGGGTGCCAGGTTTTCCATTTATGCCCCCGGAGCCAGTGATGCTTTGGTGCGCGGCGGACGTTACGACGAAGTCGGCGCCGTATTTGGCCGGAATCGTCCGGCAGTAGGCTTCAGCCTGGACGTCAAGGCGCTGGTCGCGGTGTTGGCGCCGCAGTCGTTGCGGGCCGCCATCCGCGCCCCCTGGCGCGAAGTTCCCGATTTGCGCAACGCCATCGCTGCGCTGCGAGCGCGTGGCGAGACGGTGGTCTGCGTCCTGCCCGGGCATGAGAGTGAAGTTGAAGAGTTCCATTGTGATCGCGAACTGGTTCAGGTCGCGGGGCAGTGGGTCGTGCAAGCTGTCTGAGAAAACTGAAATGACTGCAACAAAAGGACGTAACGTCGTCGTCGTGGGTACCCAGTGGGGTGATGAGGGCAAGGGCAAACTGGTTGACTGGTTGACGGAAGGCGCGCAAGGCGTGGTGCGCTTCCAGGGCGGGCACAACGCCGGCCACACGCTGGTGATCAATGGCGTCAAGACAGCGCTGCACCTGATCCCCAGCGGCATCATGCGGACCGGCGTCAAATGCTATATCGGCAACGGTGTGGTGCTGTCGGTGGCCAAGCTGTTCGATGAAATGGCCGGACTGGAAAAAGCCGGTGTCGAGGTCCGTTCACGTCTGCGTGTCAGCGAGCTTTGCCCCTTGATCCTGCCGTTTCACGCCGCCATCGACGTGGCACGCGAAGCGGCCCGCGAGAAGAGTGGCAACGCCAAGATCGGCACCACCGGGCGCGGCATCGGCCCGGCCTATGAAGACAAGGTGGCGCGCCGGGCACTGCGTGTGCAGGACCTTAAATTTCCACAGCGCTTTGCACAAAAACTGCGTGAATTGCTTGATTTGCATAACCATCTGCTGACCACTTACCTTGGTTCTGCGACCTTTGACTTTGGTCCGACGCTCTCACCTTACATGGCCAATGGCCAGGTTCTGTTTCAGCCGGTGTTCGATGAGGCGATGCAGCATGCCGAAATGCTGAAACCGATGATGGCTGACGTTTCGCGCGAACTCAACGAGGCGCATCTCAAAGGCGCCAATCTGCTGTTTGAAGGGGCGCAGGGCACGCTGCTGGACGTCGATCATGGCACCTATCCCTATGTCACTTCCAGCAACTGTGTGGCGGGCAATGCGGCGGCCGGCGCCGGTATCGGCCCGGGCCTGCTGCACTACATCCTGGGCATCACCAAAGCCTATTGCACGCGCGTCGGCGGCGGGCCGTTTCCGACCGAACTGCAGTGGGAAGTTCCGGGCACACCGGGCTACCACATGAGCACCGTCGGTGCCGAAAAAGGCGTCACCACCGGGCGCAGTCGGCGTTGCGGCTGGTTCGATGCGGCCTTGCTCAAACGCAGCGCCCAGGTTAACGGCCTGTCGGGCCTGTGCATCACCAAGCTCGATGTGCTTGATGGCCTGGCCGAACTGTTGCTGTGCACCGGCTACGAGCTTGATGGCCAACTGGTGGATATCCTGCCGATGGGCGCCGATGACATCGAGCGCTGCAAGCCGGTCTATGAGACGATTCCAGGTTGGAGTGACAGCACCGTGGGTGTCACCCGTTACGAGAAACTGCCGACCAACGCGCGCCTGTACTTGCAGCGAATCGAGCAGGTCACTGGCGTGCCGATCCACATGGTGTCCACCGGCCCTGACCGGGAGCAGACCATTCTGTTGCGCCATCCCTACCTGATTGAATGAACTAGGAGCCACATCGCATGTTGACCGAAGACGGTAAACACCTGTATGTCAGTTATGACGAATACCACAACCTGATTGAAAAGCTGGCGATCAAGGTACATCAATCCAACTGGGAATTCGACACCATTCTGTGCCTGGCGCGAGGCGGCATGCGTCCTGGCGACATCCTGTCGCGTGTCTTTGACAAGCCGCTGGCCATCATGTCGACCAGTTCGTATCGCTCGGATGCCGGAACGGTCAAGGGCATTCTGGACATTGCGCGCTTCATCACCACGCCCAAAGGCGAAATTGCCGGCAGGGTGTTGCTGGTGGACGATCTGGCCGATTCCGGCCAGACGCTGCAAGCCGTCATCAAACAACTCAAGAACAACTATCCACCGATCACCGAGCTGCGCAGTGCGGTGCTCTGGACCAAGGCCTTGTCCACCTTCACCCCGGATTACTCGGTCGAGTTCTTGCCCAGCAACCCGTGGATTCACCAGCCTTTTGAAGGCTATGACTCCCTGCGTCCAGCGCAGTTGATCGAAAAATGGAGCGTTTGAGCCACCATGACGGACCTCCCGACGACACTGATTCACCACACGTATCGTCCGCCTGAAGGCTTTGCAGCCCCGCAGCCTGGCGTTTTCAAGGCGTCAACAGTCATCTTCCCCAATGTGGCTGCGATGCGCAACTTTGACTGGAAAGACAAGACCGCCTATACCTACGGTTTGCACGGCACGCCCACCACCTACATGCTGGAAGAGCGCCTTTGCACGCTGGAGGGCGCTCTGCAATGCCTGCTGCTGCCCAGTGGACTGGCGGCCATCGCCAATGTGGCCCTGTCGCTGCTTCGGGTTGGCGACGAAGTTCTCATTCCCGACAACGCCTATGGGCCGAACAAGGCGCTGACCGAGGGTGAACTCAAGGCCTGGGGCATCAGTCACCGCTTTTACGACCCGATGAATCCGCAGGACCTGAGCGACAAAATCGGTCCGCAAACGCGTCTTGTGTGGCTGGAAGCAGCCGGTTCCGTGACGCTGGAATTTCCTGACCTGTGCGAGCAGGTTCGCATCTGCAAGGCACGTGGCGTGCTGTGTGCGCTGGACAATACCTGGGGCGCCGGATTGGCGTTCGCACCATTTGACCTGGTGCCTGGCAGCTCTCCCGCGCTGGGCGTTGATATCTCGGTCCACGCGCTGACCAAGTACCCCAGTGGCGGTGGCGATGTGCTGATGGGCAGCGTAATGACCCGCGATCCGGCCTTGCACATGAAGCTCAAGCTGACCCATATGCGTCTGGGTTCGGGTGTCGGCGCCAACGATGCGGAAGCGGTTTTGCGGGCTTTGCCGACCCTGGCGTTGCGCTACCGCTCGCATGATGAGACCGCGCGCGCCCTGGCGGCCTGGTGTCAGACCCGCAGCGAATTCACCCAGGTCCTGCATCCGGCCCTGCACGACTCACCGGGTCACCGGCATTGGCGCGCGCTGTGCAAGACTGACGCGGGCGGTGCGGCCGGTTTGTTCAGTGTCATTTTTCCGGTTCACTACAGCCAGGCACAGGTGGATGCGTTTTGCGACAGCCTCAAGCTGTTCAAGCTGGGTTATAGCTGGGGCGGACCGATGAGCCTGGTCGTGCCCTACGATCTGGCTTCCATGCGCAGCCAGTGGCCGGTTTATTTGAGGCCAGGCACGCTGGTACGCTTTTCGGTCGGCCTGGAAACGCTGGCTGATTTGCAGGCTGATCTGCAGCAAGCCTTGCAAAAAGCGCTGGCTTGACGGTACAAAAAAATCCGCGCTGCTACTCCTGTAGCGATTCAGCAATGGTAAAGTGTCTCCAATAACTTGAAAGCATATTTTGGCTACACCCAATTACGGATTCGAAAAACGCCAGAAAGAACTGGCCAAGAAGAAGAAGAAAGAGGAAAAACTCAAGCACAAAGCCGAGCGCAAAGTCGGTGAAGGTGCGCCGGGGGAAGCCGTGCCTGACGAGACTACCGACGCGCCATCGACCGGTTCCGACGCACCAGCGCAGGGCGCTTGAGTTGTAACGTGGGGGCTATTTAGGCAGCCAGCCCAGACCTTTGGCGTGCAGACTCTGAATATAAAGCCGGTCCTGCGTTTCAGTAACGGCAGTAGTCTCCGGGTAGGCGCCCGTCGGGTCCTGAAAATCTGTCAACACCTTGCCGCTTTCCGTGAAAGCCATCACATGGCCATAGGCTTTCGGGATCGGCCACATTGAGCGCGGCAGGCGCAGCGTGAGCTTGCGCAGGAAGGGTTGCGTTGCCATCTTGTCGATGGTCGGGTTACGCGGTTTGGCAAAGCCGAGCCAGATCTTGCCGTCTGTGCCACGCATCAGGTTGTCGGGATAGCCCGGCAGATTGTCAAAAAGGATGCTGGCGTCTTTGCCAGGCTGCGCAATGTCGAGGTCACGGGCCTGCAGCGAAATCTTCCAGACCCGGTACTTGCCGGTCTCGTTGACAAACAGGGTCTGCTCATCCTGACTGAGTGCGACGCCATTGGCAAAGCTGAAGCCCCTGGCGACGATGCGGGTGGAGCGGGTCGCGGGATCGTATTCGAGAATGCGGCCGGTGGCAGACTGCTCCAGAATGTCGAGCACACTGGCCTCGAAGGTGCCACCCCATTTGGCCGGTGCAAAACGGGTCGAAGCATCACTGACGTAGATCTTGCCGTTAGAGGCAATGATGACGGCGTCGGCATAAACAATTGGCTCATTGCCGACCTTGTCGGTGAGCAGCGTGACTTTGCGCTCCGGACTGATCGACAGCAAGCCCTTGATCGCATCGGCCGCCACCAGATTGCCGCTGGCATCAAAGTCAAAACCCAGCACGCGCCCGCCGGTATTGGCAAAGACTTCCTGTGCGCTGCCGTCGGGGTTCATGCGCAAGATGTTGCCGCTGGCCACCGTGGTGTAAAGCTTGCCATCCTTGGCCAGCACAATATGCTCCGGACCTTCTTCACCATTGAGCGAAATCATTTTGAGCCCGGCCAGCCGGTTGTTGGCGGTGTGCGGACCGACGTAGCCCGCTGCGGTCGGTGCATTCCAGCTAAGCGGTTCTATCGGGACCGGCCACAGGCTCAGGTAAGCGGCCAGCGCCAGCACCATCGCGCCGACGGTATAAAGTACTTTTTTCATCCTGTCTCCTCGATTAATTGTTGCGCCAAAACTGCCATAGCCCTCGCAGAATGGTCACTTGGTGCTATCATTTTTGCATCTTCGAAGTGCTGGAAGTTGCGTCGCATCGACTGCAAGTAGACCGGATCATAGTGCCGCTCCAGCAGCTCCTGCACCACCGGCTCAATATTCCCGGCGCGAACCGAGGCCTGCCAGCCTTTGATCACGGCCTTGCCCTGAAGGTCGGTCAGAGCTTCCAGTCGTTCGCAGAAGCTCTCGACGTTGCGCACAAAAAAATCGTAGTCTTCCAGCAGCAGCGCCACCCGCTCGGCGTCCGGCAGCGTCAGGTTCAGGCAGG
>JBBQZA010000162.1:0-8874 GCA_038208175.1 Burkholderiales bacterium | reverse complement strand
GGATCAGCCTGTCAACATCGACCCGGCTGATAAACGAAAAGCCCCAATCGCCTTGCAGCATCGCAGCCAGCCAGCGAAAGTAACGTTGCCAGACGGGATCGTCCAGGCCGAATTTGACGCGCAACATTTGGCGCACTTCGGCCGGCACATTGGGGTTGGTGGCCAGTTCTTCGAACGGATCCCCCGGCGCCAGGGCCAGCACGGTGAACAGCACCACACTGATGCCCAGCACACTGGGCAGGGCGATCAACAGGCGCCGCAGGAGATAGGAGCCCACGGCTGCGCGTTCCGTCTACTTGTTCAGGCTTCCCGGTACCAGTTGTGCAGCGATGCAAAGTCCAAGTCCCAACCGGTCAGGGACGTAACCAGTTTCAGACTCGCACCACGTACGCGCGGACGGCTGATCAGCGGGATCACGAAGTTGTCCTTCACGACCATGTCGTTCAACTGGATGAACAGCGCCGTGCGCTTGACCGGATCGAGCTCCGACTCGGCGGCGCGCATGGTCTTGTCATATTCGTCGTTGCGCCAACGCACGATATTGCGGCCCTGCCACTTGTTCGCCTTGGTCGAAGCCTCGCCCGAGGTGTATTGGTCCATGAAGCGCTCTGGGTCGGGCTGCGTCATGGTGGTGGTGTACATCTGAACATCGCACCAGAACTTGCCGTAAGTGTCGGGGTTGGCAACGTCGGACGAAAAGAAAACGGAGGCGGTCACCGACTTCAGCTCAAGCTCGATGCCGGCCTTCTGGCAAGCCTGCTTGATAACGGCCTGCTCTTTCTGCCGGATACCGTTGACGGAGGTCTGGAACACGAACTTCATCTTCTTGCCGCCCTTCTCCCGCACGCCGTCGCCACCCTTCTTCCAGCCGGCGGCCTCCAGGATCTGGTTGGCCTTGTCGATGTTGAATTCGAACTTTGTGTTCGGCGAGCGAAAGCGCGGCGGGTTATTGAGAAAGTTGGATGTCGCGATACCCGTGCGGCCGTAGATGAACTCCTGGATGCCCTTGCGGTCAGTCAGCAGGGCCATCGCTTCACGCACCGCCGGGTCGCTGAACGCGAAGTGCTTGCTCTTGATGCTGGCGCGCTCGCCATCGACCTCGGTCCAGGGATCAGTCGTGTTGAGCTGGATGAACTCAATGTCGCCGCTCGGGATGATGTGGGCTCGGCCCTTGCCCCCGACTTCCATACGCTTGAGAACTTCGTCTTCTACTTGTAGGTTCCAGGCATAGTCGTACTCACCGGTTTGCAGCACCGCACGCGCAGCGGAAGTAGCATCGCCGCCGCCTTTCATCTCGATACTGTCGAAGTACGGGCGATTCGGCATATGGTAGTTATTGTTGATCTCGCCGCGCACCATGTCGCCCGGCTTGAAGTCCACAAACTTGTACGGGCCGGTGCCAACCGGTTTCAGATTGGTGGGCGCCTCGCGTGATTTGCCACCACTGTAGGCTGCGAACAAGTGCTTGGGAATGATCATGCCCTCGGCAGCCACGAAAGCAGTGGCCCAGAACGGCGAGGGCTTCTTGAAGCTGACACGGATACTGTGGGAATCCACCTTCTCGACCGTGACGTCCTTGTAAACCCCGCTGGTCACCGCAGCGGTTGCCGGGTCACGGGCGAATTCCCAGGTAAAGACACAGTCGTCGGCGGTAAAGGGCTGTCCGTCATGCCAGGTGACGCCCTTTTTCAGCTTCCACAGCACCGACTTGCCATCGGCAGACAGACCCCCGTTTTCGCGGCTTGGTATTTCGGTGGCCAAAACAGGAAACAGGTTCCCATCATTGTCCCAACAGGCCAATGGTTCGTAAAAAATTCGCGAACCTTCCTGGTCTTTGGTGCCGGCCGCGAAGTGCGGCTGCAGCAAGGTGGCTCCCTGCCACCAGAGCACCTTGAGCGCGCCGCCGCCACCGCGTTTGGTTGGCTTGTAGGTCGAGGGCACCTGCGCCTGCGCGATACCCGAATGCAGCAGCATCATCGACGCCATCGGTGCGCTCAAGCCGAGCGAGACCATTTGCTGGATAAAGTGGCGGCGCGGCAATTTGCCGACGCGGACATGTTCGATCAACTTGCGTATATCGCGTTCTTGCATGACTTATCTCCTCATTGTTTTTGAAGCTAAACGGCTGGCAATAATATAGGAATCGGGGCCTTATGCGTGAAAAAACAGATAGGCCACAAAAATTGCTGCCACGACGCCGGCCAGATCGGCGAGCAGTCCCATCGGGATCGAATAGCGCGTTTTACGGATGCCGACCGAACCGAAATACAGCGCAACAATATAGAAGGTTGTATCGGCGGAACCTTGAAAAATACAGGCCAGGCGACCCACAAAGGAGTCGACACCATAGGTTTTCATGGCATCGATCATCATCGCCCGGGAGCCACTGCCGCTCAGGGGTTTCATCAGTGCGGTCGGCAAGGCCGGGGTGAAATCGGTATTGACGCCCAACTGCACGAAAACCCAGGTAAAGGCCGAAACAATCAGATTCAGCACGCCGGAATTGCGCATGACGCCGATCGCCACCAACATGCCTACCAGGTACGGAATGATGGTCAGCGAGATCTGGATGCCGCCCTTGGCGCCCTCAATAAAGGCTTCATAGACGTTGACGCGCCGGCGCATGGCGCCGACCATGAAAGCGACAATGATGGAGAACAGCAGAAGATTGCTGCTGAGTTTGGAAAAAACTTCAATTTCTGAGCGGCTCATGTGCTGGCTCATGAACCAGACCAGAGCGATGATGAAAGCGCTGATGCCACCGAGCCAGCCCAGCACCACAGGGTGCAGCAGATTGATGCGCTGACGCAGCGCAACCGCTATCAGACCGACCACCGTGGCGACATAAGTGGCAATCATGCAAGGAATAAAAATGTCCGAAGGATTCTGCGCCCCCAATACCGCACGTTGCGCCATGATGGCCAGCGGAATCAGCGTCAGCCCCGAGGTGTGCAGGACCAGAAACATGATCTGTGCATCGGTCGCCTCGTCCGGGTTGGCATTGAGGCTTTGCAAACTTTCCATCGCTTTCAGGCCGAACGGCGTTGCCGCATTGTCCAGCCCTAGCAAATTGGCAGAAAAGTTCATCACCATATGCCCATTGGCCGGATGATTCTTCGGTACGCCAGGAAAAATCCGCTCGAAAAAGGGCGCGATGATCCTGGCAATGAAATCAATCGCGCCCGCTTTCTCGCCAATTTTCATGATGCCCAGCCAGAGCGTCATGACGCCCGCCAGCGGCAGCGCGATCTCCATGACGCCGACCTTGGCCGACTCGAACGTGCCATCGACAATGCGTTTGAAAACTTCAACATCACCCAGAAACAACCATTGCCCCAATGCCGCAACAAAGCCAATGAGGAAGAAACCGGTCCAGATGTAGTTCAGTACCATGGCGCGAGGATGAAGGTCATAGATTCGAAGGGCAGCCGCTTTGTAACATGAATCAAGAACCGGTTCTGTTTGCTGGCCGCCTGGCGAAGGACTGATACTGTTGAATGATTCAGATAGGTGGCACTGTGTGGGTGGGGCCACTCTGGCTGCAACCCGGAGCCCTCCGGCGCGGCACTCAGTTCCGCGAATGTCCGCCGCCTACGGCTCCCCCTTGATTTCGCTGCACTGAGTGCCGCACCGCAGTGCTCCTGCATTTGTGGTCAGCGTATTGCGCCTCAACGCCGCCGCTTGCCAGCGAGCTTGGGTGGGCGTCGCAGCGAAATCAAGGAGGTATGACTGGTTTCGCACAGGGGCAGCATCGGGGACCATGGCAGAATTGCGCCACTCTGTGTAACCAACTGGATTCCCTGAACACCATGTCCACTTTTGAAATCGAAGGCGGCGTTGCACTGCGCGGTAGCGTGCGGGCATCGGGCAACAAGAATGCCATTTTGCCGATGATTGCCGCCTGCATCCTGACCGATCAGGAGGTGATTCTCGAGAACGTACCCGACATCATCGACGTCCGCCACATGCTGGAGGTCATCACCGATCTGGGTGGCAGGGTGGAGCGCAGCGGTGAACGCGTCAGTATTCATGTGGCACAACTGAAGAAAAGCGAAATTGGACACGAGTTATGCAACAAGGTGCGCACATCCATTCTGTGCGTCGCCCCACTGCTGCATCGCACCGGCAAAGCCAGATTGTTTCCACCTGGCGGCGACGTGATCGGCCGGCGCCGACTCGACACCCATTTCTACGGCCTGCAAAAGCTCGGTGCCAGCATGACCATGGGCGAGAGCTACGATTTTTCCTTGCCCTGTCCTTTGAGCGGAGCTGAGCTGTTTTTTGACGAGCCCTCGGTCACCGGCACCGAGCACATCCTGATGGCCGCCGTGGTCAGCGCCGGGCAGACCTTGATTCGCAATGCAGCGAGTGAGCCGCATGTGCAGGATCTGGCCCACATGCTCAATGCGATGGGTGCAAACATTACCGGTATCGGTACCAATCAGCTCAGCATTGTGGGTGTCTCATCGCTCAGTGGTACCACGCACCGCGTTTGCCATGATCACATCGAAGCTGCGTCCTATCTCGCTTTGGCCGCCGCCACCGGGGGTGAAATCAGGGTTGAGGGCACCGACTTGCATTCCTACTGGATGTGTCACCGTGTCTTTGCCACGCTGGGCGTCAAGATCGAACTCTACAAAGATCATATTTTTCTGCCTGGCCAGCAGGAACTGCGCATCGCGCCCGATTACGACGGCTCGATGCCGGTGATTGGCGACGGTCCATGGCCGCAATTTGCGTCTGACCAGATGAGTTGCATGATCACCCTGGCGACGCAGGTCGAAGGCAATGTCCTGTTTTTCGAGAAGATGTTCGAGTCGCGCCTGTACTTTGTCGATAAGCTGATTGCGATGGGTGCCCACGCCGTGGTCTGCGACCCGCACCGCGTCGTGATCAGCGGGCGCGCCAAGCTGCGGGCGACAACCCTGAGCTCACCGGACATCCGTGCCGGCATGGCCTTGCTGGGGGCGGCCCTGTGCGCCAGCGGCAAGTCAACAGTGCAAAACGCCAACATGATAGAGCGCGGCTACGAACGGATAGAGGAAAAGCTGCGCGGCCTGGGCGCCCGCATCACGCGCCGCAGTTGAGCTGCTCATACCAAGTCGCCTTCGAAAGACATGAACCGGGGTAACGTTAGCTTAGTGGCAAGCCAGCGAGCCTGGGTGGGCGACTCCGCGAATGTCCCCCAGAACGGGCTGCGCCCGTCCTTCCTCCTTTATTTCGCTGCGTCGCCCACCCAGACTGACTGGCAAGCGGCGGCATTGAGGCGAGATCGCTCACCACCAATGCAGGAGCACTTCGGTGCGGCGCTCAGTGCAGCGAAATTAAGGAGGAGCCGAAGGCGGGGGACATTCGCGGAACTGAGTGCCGCGCCGGAGTGCTCCCGGCCCCACCGGACGGCTCCCACCCACACAATGCCACCTATCTGAATCTTATCAATCGGTTGGGGACAGAGCTAGAAACGCGGTAAATCCGGGTGCTTGAGCTGCCCACCGCGCACCAGCATCTTGCCGTACTCGGCACAACGCTGTGGCGTCGGAATCACCTTGCCGGGATTGAGCAGCCCCTTGTCGTCGAATGCCCGCTTGACACCAAACATCTGCTCGTTTTCTGCCGCAGAGAACTGGACACACATGGAATTGAGTTTCTCGATCCCGACACCGTGCTCACCGGTCACGGTGCCCCCCATAGCGACGCTGGTTTCCAGAATATCAGCGCCGAACAGCTCGCAGCGCCGCAGCTGCTCGGCGTCACTGGCATCAAACAGGATCAGGGGATGCAGGTTGCCGTCGCCGGCATGGAACACATTGGCACAGCGCAAGCCGTACTTTTTCTCCATTTGCTGGATCGCCAGCAGCATGTCGGCCAGACGTTTGCGCGGGATGGTCGAGTCCATGCACATGTAGTCGGGGCTGATACGACCGCTGGCCGGAAAAGCGTTCTTGCGACCACTCCAGAATTTGAGCCGCTCCGCTTCATCCCGGCTGACGGCAATGGCGCTGGCGCCGTACTGGCGCAAGACAGAGCTCATGCGTTCGATTTCTTCTGCCACCTCTTCCGGCGTGCCATCACTTTCGCACAGCAATATGGCTTCGGCGCTCAGGTCATAGCCGGCGTGAACATAGTCTTCCACCGCTGCCGTCATCGGCTTGTCCATCATCTCCAGGCCGGCCGGGATTATGCCCTCGGCAATGACCGCCGCCACGGCATCGCCGGCTTTGCGGATATCGTCAAAACTGGCCATGATGGCACGCGCCAGTTGCGGCTTGGGCACCAGCTTGACCGTGACTTCGGTCGTGACGGCCAGCATGCCTTCCGAGCCGATGACGACACTCATCAAATCGAAACCAGCGCAGTCCAAAGCGTCGGAACCAAATTCAACCGTCTCTCCCTCCATTGTGAAGCCGCGGATCTTCACAATGTTGTGCAGGGTCAGTCCGTACTTCAGGCAGTGCACGCCGCCGGCATTCTCCGCCACATTACCGCCAATGGTGCAGGCAATCTGGCTTGAAGGATCTGGCGCGTAGTACAGGCCAAAGGGTGCGGCGGCCTCGCTGATGGCCAGATTACGCACGCCACACTGCACAACGGCGGTGCGGCTGACCGGGTCCAGTTTGATGATTCTGTTGAACTTGGCCAGTGACAGCGTGACTCCCAGGCGATGTGGCATGGCGCCACCCGACAAACCGGTGCCGGCTCCGCGCGCCACCACGGGGACCTCCAGCGCATGGCAAGCGCGCAGCACAACCTGCACCTGCTCTTGCGTTTCCGGCAACGCCACCACCAGGGGTCGCTCCCGATAGGCGCTCAAACCATCGCATTCATAAGGGGTGGTGTCTTCGATCTGCCACAGCAGCGCGTGCTTTGGCAAACAGGCTGACAACGCCTTGATGACCTGCGCTTGAAGCTCAAATCTTTCAGGCAAATTTTGCAGCGCAGAGGTGTTCGGTAGGTTCATGAAGGATGCCCGGTATCAATTCAGCAACTGTGCCGAATATAGTGGCAAAGCGCAAGGCGTGTGCAAATGGTGTGTACCCTGACTGGCTAAAATCGGCTCCTCACATCCTCCCCGCCAGGGAGCACCCTACACCCGGAGACTTCATGCCGCCAAAAGCGAACAGCGCAGGACGCCGATTTTGGTCGACATTGCGACCCTTCTGGCCCGCTCTACCGCCCCACGATCTATTGCGGGATGCCACTTACCGGCGCCTCTGGACCTCGATTCTGATCAGCTCATTTGGCGGGCAGATCACGATGCTGGCCCTGCCCTTGACGGCCGCCGTGCTGCTGCAGGCGACGCCGTCGCAGATGGGTATTTTGACGGCGATGGAACTGGCGCCGTTTGTTTTGCTGTCCTTGCCGACGGGCGTCTGGCTGGACCGTGTGCGCAAGCTGCCGGTCTATGTCATAGGTGAGGGCCTGATTGCGCTGATACTCGCCAGCGTGCCGCTGGTCTGGTACCTGGACCGGCTCAGCATGTCATTCCTGTACGGGGTGGCTTTTGCCATCGGTTGCGTCTTCGTCACGGCGGGTACCGCCGCCCAGATTGTGTTGACCCAGGTGGTGCCGCGTGAACGACTGGTGGAAGCGCATGCCAAAAATGCGTTGGCTTCTTCCGGCGCCGAGGTCGCCGGCCCAGGCGTTGCAGGCGCCCTGATCAAATTGGTCGGCGCGCCGCTGGCCTTGCTGGCTGACGCGTTGCTGTTACTTGGCAGCGTGTGGATTCTGCGTGGCTTGCGCGTGCGGGAAAACCGCATTTCAAGCGAAGAAACCCATTTCTGGCGTGACCTGAAAGAAGGTATGCGTTTTGTTGCCGATCATCGCCTGCTGTGTCCTTGGCCAGCGCTGTTGGTTTGTGGCAAATGTGCCACCAATGTGCCATGGTGGTGCAAATTTTGGTTGCCACCCGAGAACTGGGGCTCAATGAACGGCAGGTCGGCTTGTGTTACATGGGCCTGGGATTGGGCACGGTTGTGGCCAGCATATTGGGTAACCGGATATCGCGTCGCCTTGGACCTGGTCCCTGTCTTATCCTGGGTTTTGCGGTGTGTGGCCTGGGCTGGTTGCAGTTGGCGCTGGCACCGCTGGGTATCTGGGGTGTCACCTCATTTGTCTTCATGTTATTGTGTTTCAGCGCCGGTGCGGTGCTGATATTCATCAATTTTCTGGCCTTGCGCCAAGCCGTCACGCCAGAGCCCTTGTTGGGCCGCATGACCAGCACCATGCGCTGGCTGATTTTGCTGCCGGCCGGACCAGGTGCCCTGTTGGGCGGCTACCTGGGCGAGCATCTCGGTTTGCGTTACGCGCTGGCACTTGGAGGCGCAGGCTCGATTGCGCTGGCTCTCTGGGGCTGGCGTCACCCGGTGCTGCGAAACGTGCGCGCGTTGCCGGCACCGGCCTCCCACTAAGGGGTCGAACGGTGCCCCTCGGATCTGCCTCGCTGGCTACAATCCCGCCCATCCCCAACTCCGCCAGCGTTCCATGTCCGACCGTCTTGCCGTGCTGCCGCAATACCTGTTGCCCAAACAGCTGTTGACGGCATTGGCTGGGCGTATCGCCGGCGCACGCGCTGGGCGCATGACAACGCGATTGATTGAATGGTTTGTGCAACGTTACAACGTCAACATGCTTGAGGCCGCCGATCCGGACATCGCCAGCTACGCCAGCTTCAACGATTTCTTTACGCGAGCCCTGAAAGACGGCGCACGTCCGCTGGCCAGTGCCGACTTGATTTGCCCGGTGGACGGTGCCATCAGCCAATTTGGCAGGATCCAGGGAGATCAGATTTTCCAGGCCAAGGGGCATCATTATTCGAACCTTGCCCTGGTCGGCGGCGACACCCAACTGGCGCAGTGCTTTGAGGCTGGTAGTTTT
>JBBQZA010000161.1:0-8880 GCA_038208175.1 Burkholderiales bacterium | reverse complement strand
TGCTGTATCTGCTGCACAGCAGTTATGGTTTTTTTGTGCAGTCCCGCCGAGAGCAGCGCTTATCCCGGGTGTTTGGCCAGTACGTGCCGCGCGAGCTGGTGGCGGAAATGAGCCGACGCCCAGGCAGCTATGCGCTGGGCGGCGAGAGCCGCGAAATGACGGTGCTGTTCAGCGACCTGCAGGACTTCACCACACTGTCTGAAACCCTGGAGCCGCAACAACTTACGCGGCTGATGCAGTTCATCCTGACACCGTTGACTCAGACCATCCACAAGCACCGCGGCACGGTGGACAAATACATTGGTGACGCCATCATGGCGTTCTGGGGCGCGCCTCTGGCAGATGCTGACCACGCCCGCCATGCAGTGCTGTCTGCGCTGGAAATGAAAGACCGGCTAGCGGCCCTGGCGCCGGAGCTGCAGGCCCGTGGCTGGCCGGCACTGCGCATGCGCATCGGCATCAACACCGGCTTAATGAGCGTGGGCAATATGGGCTCGGAATTTCGCATGGCCTACACCGTTCTGGGCGACGCCGTGAACCTGGCGTCCCGCCTGGAGGGCGCAGCCAAGCAATATGGCGCCACTATTGTGATCAGTGAAACCACCCGGACGGCTGTGCCGGAGTTGGTTTGCCGAGAGCTGGACGGGGTGCGGGTGAAGGGTCGCAAGCAGCCGGTAACGCTGTTTGAGCCGGTCGGGTTTATGGATGCGCTCAGCCCTAACTTGCAGCAGGAACTGAAAGACCACGAACAGGCGCTTGCGCTTTACCGAAGCCAGCGCTGGGATGAGGCACAGAGCCTTTTTCAGCATTTGGTACATGACAACCCCGAGCAGGCGGTGTACAACCTATACCTCAAACGCATCACGGTGTTCCAGTCCAAGCCACCCGGCACGGATTGGGATGGGGTGATGAGTTTGAACGACAAATAATCAGCAACCATCTCAACGATCTTTCCAGGCTGCGATGATGAAATTCCTAACCCTCTTCTTGACCCTACCCTTGAGCCTATCTCTGAGCCTGTTTGCGACACCGCTGGCAGCCCAGCCGGTGGTGGCCGGCTATGTCACGCAGCTCAGGAGTGAGGTGACTCTCGAAGCGCCTTCTGGCCGGCAGGCGCTGGCCCTGGGCAGCGCACTGAATATAGGCAGTCGCATACTTACCGGCGCAAATGCCCGCCTGGAAGCCCGCATGCGCGATGGCACAGTACTTACGCTGGGTGAACGCACCGAGTTTGTCATTGAGCAAGTAGCCAGCGCCACCGGGCAAGGTCAAAGCACCACGTTTTCCCTCCTCAAGGGCGCCTTCAGGGCACTCACCGGGCCGGATGCAGCCAAGCCCGGCCAGACATGGCAGGTGCGCACGCCCGTGGCCATCATCGGAGTGCGGGGCACAGAATTGTGGGGTGGCTTTAACCTGCTGGGCGCTGGTGAAGACACGCTGGACGTGGCGATGTTCAGCGGCAAGGGCGTGTATGTTGAAAATTCAGCTGGAAAGACAGAGCTTCGGTTGTCGGGTGAAGGAACCACGGTCAGCAGGGTCGGGGCCGTGCCGGGGCCGGTGGTTAAGTGGGGGGACATGAAGATCAATGCTGCAATCAGGTCAGTGGGCTGGTAAGGCCTCAAATCAGCCTGGGTAAGGTCTCAGCCAAAAAGTCAAAGACGGCCCGTATTTTCGGACTGGTGCGGATTTCCCGGTGCACCGCCAGCCACATGGGGAGCGGCGGAATTTTCAGCGCGCCGTTGATGTTCACATGGTGAGCGCGTCGAATTCATTGGCTTGTATTTCCCACAGGGGCGCATTTGAGTTGACCAAGGCGGCATTGTTGATCACCAGATCGGGGACGCCGACGGTATTGATCACATGCACAGCCCAGTTGGAGACTTGTATTCAAGGCTTCGCGTTGAACTGCCACTATTGGGGTGAGCAGATGTCATTGCAAGCATAGGCACTCACTTCCTATCGACTACGGTTTCAAAGCGTTTCTGCAGACTTTGCAACGTGAAAGCATTGCCGCGATCAAAGAAGGCGCGCATCCTGATTGATTCTGGGTCGTCGCCGAAACCCAGGCTTACTACTCTCACTCTTGTCGATCTCTCGTCAATTGAATCGAAATAGATGACTGTCCACATGCCTTTGCATGTGCCACCATCCATGACTCCAGTCCAGCTTTGGTCGTGAACGCTGTCCAGACTTCATTTACTGGGGCCGCAATTGCAGCTTGATGGGCCAGGCTTTCGATGCTCTGCGCGTATGACGCTGGTGCCAAGATCGTCAGTATCGCCATCAAAAGTGAACGCAGCGGATACCTAGTCATAGAAGTTCTAAGTCGCATTTTTCAGATGCCATGGTGCGTTAATAAGTCCCTGACTAGATTACCCGAGCCAGTGCCTTGGCCGGATTGACGAGGATTCGGCGTCCGTCATCGGTTTTCTCGGCAGTCTCGCGGATAACGGCGATGACTTCTGTCGGCCTGAGAGCGGGCTTGGCTGCCAGTATCTTGGCGGCCAGGTTGGCCACATTGGGCGAGGCCATTGACGTTCCTGACAAAGCCACACGCTGGCCACCGGGTAGATAGCTGTCGACCTGATAACCGTTGGCGTGCACGGCCACCGTAGGGCCGTAGCTGGTAAAGGGGGCTTCATCGCCGGCCTTGTCGACCGCACCCACCGTCAGCAGGTTGGGTAACACGATGCTCGACGGAATGAACTCGCCAAAGCTCGAATCAGAATTGCTGTTACCCGCGGCAGTAATGAAAAGAATCTCCGGTGCACTGGAGAAGGCTTTGTTAAGTGCCTTCTTTTCGATCTCGAAGTATTCGCGCGCCAGCTTTTTGCGCTCTTCGGTGGACTTTCCAATGCCGCATTTCTCCAGCGCTTCTTCACCGTCTTTCACACTGCCACCCCAGCTCATGTTGACCACCCGTACCTTGTGCTTCTTGAAGAAGTCCACATAGGCCTGGTGTGCCTTGGCGCTGCGCTCTGCAAGCTCTTTGCTGGGGCAGGGGTCGGGTTGCAGATGGAAGTCAAAGGAGATGCGTGCCGTCGCCAACCGCGCCCAGGGATTTCCTGCCAGCGTGATGCCCGCCACATGGGTGCCATGCACATAGTTGCCGGTCAAGCCCAATTGCTCCATGCTGGTCCTGAATTCTTCAGGCTTGAGGCCAGACATAAATTGTTTGACTTCGCTGGCTTCCGAGCTCTCGATATTGGACTGGAGATCCGAAAAGCCCTTGGTACGGGCCAGCATTTCAGGCAGTTTGGGCTGCAACGCAACGGGGATGGGGTACAACTCGCCGGTCGCGGCGCGGGATTCGAGGTCAAAAGCGATCAGTGCCGGCTTGCCTTTGCCCTGCATCAGGATCTGGTTTGGAAACAGCTTGGTGTCCACACCGCTGTCCCACACGGCCACGTTCACGGGCTTGTATTTGCCGGTGGCAGGCAACGTGACCTGGCGGGCCGCCCAGATGTCTGCCTTTTCCACTTTGTGCTGGACCAGGTATGCGGAAAAGGTGCTGATCAAAGTCTGCTTTAGGGGCAGCGCGGTCTCCAACGCATACCGAGCGTTGATGAGACCCGGTGTCAGGTCTGAGCTCAGTGCGCCAGTCTTGTTAAGGGTTGCCTGCAACACGTCTTTCACACGACCGAGCACACGACCTTCACCAATCAACTCGGCTCCAGCCTTGTAACTCTTGATATCGTTTGCGATCACGTCATAGGGAAATCCATCGAGTTCTTTGCGGATGCTGGCCGACACAGCCTCGAAGTAGGCGGGGGTATTGACGCCACCGGTCTGCTTTGCCGCCGCTGCCATGGCCCGCAAGCGCAAGCCTGATAGCAGTTTGTCAGCAGGTTTTTCTTCCAGGGCGCGTATTGCCTCGGCACGAGCCAGCGCCGCGTCGTAATTGCCAGCTAGAAAATCGAGCTGCATCAAGCTGCCAAGCAGCGCGCGCTGAGACGCCTTGTCGGCGATATCGTATCTGGCCAGCACACCTTCCATATCGGTGCGAATCTGGACTGTGACCTTGGCAAAGGTGGCCTTGTCGCGCACGACGCTTTCCAGCGGGTCGATGATGGCGTAGCTGAAACGGGGAATGTCCGCTTCCTTTTCGATTCGTTGCCTGTCGGCGGCTAGGGTGGGCAGTCCTATGGCAAGAGTGAGTGCAAGAACAAAGGGCTTAAGAAAGCCTGGCAAAGGGTATGGGCGTGACACAGGGTCTCCTGGCGCTTGAAGGTTGTTTCGGCTGGGCGGAAAGAGTTGGCAGTTTAAAGCCGATATCGAATTTATGCTTGTGTCGTGGGCACTTGATGCTTCGATGTTCAGAAATTTGGCGACCGAAATCGCATTGGATATGGATTCGATTGAGTACGTTGGAGAGTGTGTCGGTGTAGCTTGCCAACGAGGCAGGATAAAAGGCCTTGTAAGGGTCACTGATGTACTGACTGCCACGACGGCTGCCATATTCGTAGGCAAGCCTCAGGGTGACCCAATCCAGTCCGCGGTGGGTAGGTGCGCGACTTCTGCCAGACTACCAGCATGGTGTCATTGACGATTTCCTCAATCAGCTGCGCGCTGCGCGTCATTCGGTCGAGAAAGCGTGTCAGCCGGGGAAAATAACTGCGATATAGCATTTCGAAGGCATGCCGATCACCCACAGCGATTCGGCTGATCATGCCCGCTTCCTTCGGTTCAGCCGCGCTTCTACTTGAGCCGGACCCTCTAGCACCCATCTTTCCTTCCAGCCGCATCCAGTCTCCTCCATCGTTCACCGTTAATTACTGGATCTTTCCAATTGGTTCAATCACGCCAAATCGCCCGGATATTCTTCCTGTCTACAGTCTCTGACTATCACCCGGGCGGGTTCACGGCAGTGTAGCGGCTCCGGCGCTGTGGCCGAACAGCCGCTTGGCAAGGTGAAGGAAGATCTATTTGAAGCCGCCCGGCGCCCCGCACCACGCAGGGCTTTGCACATATAGCTCCTGACTTCAGTTCTGCGCCAAGACCCAAAAATCGGTCTCAAAGCCCGTTTCTCTCAAAACCTTCTGGCTTTTTTCGGCGAGGTACGGAGGTTGAACTTTTCCGAGCATTTCAGTTTTTTGCGCTCGTACCGAGCAGTCGAGTTGGTTGTGTGATGGGGTTTGGTCTTGCGGAGAATTGCCCCGGTCTTTGGTGAGACAGCAGTCGCTCGTGAATGTCGTTGACGTGCCCTTCGGCGACCGTAGCGATTTGGCCGTCAACGTCGGTTGTGCTGCATACGGAGTCAATCGGCTGGCACAGCGAACAGGCTCGCGGCGCTAATTCGCACCCTTTTGGGAACTGCATTCTTCAAACTTATCCCAATTTGATGGAGAACAATATTTCCAGCGCATTTGTTCCACGCAAATAAAACTCGCGGCCTTATGACGACAGGCTTCCAATTCTTTACGCATTTCGATAAGCCAATCGGGAGTTGAACCGGCCTTCACTTTTTTTTCAGACCGCTTTGGCAGTTCCGCTTTGCCCCTGATGGCATCTTTGGGAGTTGAAGCGCCTTTCTCTTCTTTTCCAGACTGCATTAGTAGTTTAGTTTTGTCACTGATGGCATCCTTTGGTTCCGAATCACGGCCAAACCAAAACACCCCGAAGCCGATACAACCAAGCAATATCGCCATCGCGAGGAAGGTCCATATCCGCCTGCCATGCGAAGTATTTTGAATCCAGGCAGTTGCTGACCGTTTGCGGGAAAGTTGAGCTTGAGCAATTGGCTGCACGGCTTCTTTGTCGGCGGCCCGACGCGGTGGTTCAAGGGTGCTTGATCCAATCGTATATACCGAATGTTCGCGTACATGCTTGTCGGTACGTATACCGTCAAAGACGAAAAGTTTCGCGTAATCATTGGAGAGTCGAGATACAACTTCGTAATAGGAGCGCGATACCATTATTTTTCCGGGTTCGGAGAAACTCATTACGCGCTGGGCGTCATTGATGCCGTCACCAATGATGTTGATCTGGCCGTTGATATCCTTCAGCAGACGCACCGGCCCCAAGTGGATGCCAATTCGAACGTGCAGTGGTGGGGTCTGGTTGGGATCTGTGGCAGCAATGGCATCGCGAAGGCTCATTGCGGCAAAAAGAGAATCTTCCGGATCAGAGAGAAAACAGATAGCAGCTCCGTCACCCGTGTCGAGCACAATTCGGTCGTCTGTCGCGACATGGCGCAAAGCTCCCATCAATAGCGTATTGAATTGCTGCTTTTGCAACAGCTGGTCGGAAACCGATCCCGTCGAGTAAGCCTCAATATCAAGGAACAGCACGCTGCAAACAAGAGTGCGATGGGAGCTATCGGCCATGATTTAGACCTGATCCTATGAATAAACTTTTATGACTTCCCAAGTGCAAATGTGCTGCGCCAGAAACGATGTCTACTTGCGCGGTTCACCTTGCTCGTTGACGGTGATCGTGCGTCCTGGGGGGGCCGTCATCTGCACGCGATATTCCTGGCCCCGGAAGGTGTAGGTCACATCCCAATACTCGGTGCGGGCCTGACTGGGCACGTTTTCGCAGCGCTGCACATCCCGGCTCACGGCCTGCGAGGTGCCAGCGTCGCCACCGATTCTGGAGCCGATCACCGCCCCCGCGACAGCGCCGCCAGCGGTGGCGACATCCTTGCCCGTGCCGCCGCCGACCTGATGGCCGAGAATGCCGCCCAGCAGGGCGCCGACAACCGCGCCGGGAACATTGGCGTTAGTCTGGTCCAGCGGCACCTGCTCGCGTTCGATCCAGCAGCGCTTCTCGGGCGTTCCGACCACGGCTCGTACCGAGGTGACATTGGCCTCATAGAGACGCTCATCTTGGCGCTGGCGGTAGTCAGGCGCCGGCCTCGGTTCCGGCGCGTAACGCCGCTCATCAATGCGCGCATCGCGGCTGGCGTTGCGAACCGATGAAATGCGGTCATTCAGGCCGGTCCCGCTCAGTGACGGATACTGGCCCGGGCGCAACACCACGCAGCGACCGTTGAAGCGGGGGTCTTCGCAGGCTTCCCACTGATCAGGACCGCTCACCACAGCCGATGAGACACGGTCATTGAAGCCTCTGGAGCGCAGATTCTCGACCAACGTGTCGGTTGTAAAAGACCGGCCGCCGAAACTTTCGTTTTCGTAAAAAGTGATTTGTGCTGGTGCCGGTGCGGGTGCATAGCGCCGCTCCTCTATCCGCGCGTTGCGGTTGATCTCGCGCACCGATGAAATGCGGTCGTTCAGGCCCATTGCGGACAGCGTCGGGTACTGTCCGGGGCGCAGCACGACACAGCGACCGCGGAAGTAATCGTCTTCGCAAACCTCCCAGCGCTCGCTGGTCACGGTGACGGAGGAAGCGCTGTCATTGAAGCCGAAGCGAGCAAAGTTGGGAACCTGGTTCTCCGTGGTGAACCAGCGTCCCTGAAAACTCTGATCCTCATAAAAAGTGACCTGTGCGCTGGCTTGCGCACTGACTGCTGCCAGCGCCACTGCCAAGGCTGCCCGGGTGAGTGTTTTCATTGATAGATCCTTAAAAAAGGTTGTGCTGGGCTGCAAATATTCGCATTGCCTGCAGCGGCACCGAAGTGAATCAAGTAGTCGAGTGGGAACTCTCGCACCGATGCGCGCTGGCGTCTGTGCGGTGACGGACAGACGCAGGCTCTTTCGGCCATCGCCTGCTTGCGGATTCTCAAATTTCAGCGCAATTTCAATGACTGCAAAAGACGCGGCAATGGTGATAGCTTTATTGGCAACGCAGTTTCCATTCAAGGCTACCACGGCTCACCTTCACGGGTTGGGAATTGTTCACCTATGGAGTCCTAAATATGTTCGCCAGCGAACAGACCAGTTGTGTTCTGCGGAAACATCATTCAGATTGCGTATTTTTTTGACTCAATAGGATTGGAAATATTGTGAACATTCATCTCGCTCTGACGCCCATCATCTCTCTCGTAGCAGGTATTCTCATCCTGGTAATGCCGAAGCTGTTGAACTTCGTGGTGGCCGCGTATCTGATCGCAATTGGTGTGATCGGCCTACTTGGCACCCGATAAAAATTTGGTTGCCGCCATGGCACGCCTATGCGCTAACAGCACCTGGGTTTACCGCCCCAATCCGACCGTCAGCAAGCACCCAACAGGATTAGCTGCTGCAGTTATCTCGTGCTCGCGTTCTTGCCATTGCCCTTGCGCGGCAAGCGGATCGTGAAGATCGTCCCGTCCTCCTTGGTGGAGGTGATCTCGATTCGCCCACCGTGCGCGACAATGATCTCACGGGTGATGTACAGGCCTAGTCCCAAGTTAATCTTGTCGCTTAGCTTGCGCTCGCTCGCCGGGCGCAGGGCAAAGCGCTTGGCCGGGTCGAAAATCGTTCTAAGTTGGGCCGACGAAATCACCTCGCCCGCATTTTGGATCGTCCAGATGATCTCGTCATCGTGATGCTCCCGAACAGTGACGACGATGGGCTCCTCAGGAAAGCCGTGATCGATCGCGTTAGCGATCAGATTGCCGAACGCCTGGCTGATGCGCGCGCGATCCCATACCACCGCCATGTCGCCCGTTATATCCAGTTTGATGGACCGATCAGGATGAAATAAGCGCATCTCCTCAACAATGGTGGTGCACACCGGCAAAAAATCCATCGCGGACGTTGCGACCGGGATGCCGTCGCCAAGGTGGCTTGTCGAAAAGTCGAGCAGGTCTGAAACGATTTCGGCTGCGCGATTGCTGCTGTCAACGATCAGTGAGGCGGTCTTGACCGCATTGGGGGTCAGATTGGTGTTGCTCGTCAGCATTTGCGCGCCCACGCTGATGGCCCCAAGTGGCGAACGTACGTCATGACCGAGAATGGCCATGAACAGATTTTGCGAGTCCCGATGCATTTCGGAATA
>JBBQZA010000160.1:0-8910 GCA_038208175.1 Burkholderiales bacterium | reverse complement strand
TCGGGGACAGACCAATTACTGGGGTTACAACACGCTGGGCTTTTGCTGCCCCGACCCACGCCTGGCGATGCAGCGCGATGATCCCAGCGCGGTCACCACGGAATTTCGGCAAATGGTCGAGACCCTGCATGCGTACGATCTGGAAGTGGTGCTGGACGTGGCCTATAACCACACGCCGGAGGGCAATGAGTGGGGGCCGACGCTGAGCTTTCGGGGGCTTGACAACGCCAGCTGGTACCTTCTCGAAGCGGCTGACAGAAGTCGCTGTGAAAATTTCAGCGGTTGCGGCAACACGCTAAACGTTGCCCATCCAAAGGTGACGCAGTTCGTGCTGGACTCCTTGCGCTACTGGGTTACCGAGATCGGTGTGGACGGATTTCGCTTTGATTTGGCGACCGTGCTGGGCCGCACCGAGCAGCGCTTTGACCCGGATGCTGCATTCTTCGTGGCGCTCAGACAGGATCCGGTGTTGTCCCGCGTCCATTTGATTTCGGAACCCTGGGATAGCGGTCCTCATGGCTACCAGGTAGGACGATTTCCGGGTCGCTTCCTGGACTGGAATGACAGGTTCAGAGACGCCGTCCGCGGCTACTGGTTGGGCCGCGGTGTCGATCGGGGTGAATTTGCGCGCCGCTTCACAGCCTCCAGCGACCTGTTTCATCACGGGCAGCGACGGCCCAGCGCCAGCGTCAATTTCATCACAGCGCATGACGGCTTCACCTTGAGCGACGTCGTGAGCTACAGCCACAAGCACAACCAGGCCAACGGTGAAGACAACCGGGATGGCCGCGATGGTGAGTGGTGCGCCAATTTTGGTGCGGAGGGCGCGACGCAGGATGCCGACATCAACCTGCAACGCCAGCGCGTTGTGCGCGCCATGCTCGCTTCGCTGCTGCTGGCGCAAGGTACGCCGATGCTGTGTGCCGGTGACGAGATTGGCAAGACCCAACAAGGCAATAACAACGCCTACTGCCAGGACAACGCGCTGGGCTGGCTCGACTGGTCGTTTGCCGACCCCGGATTGAGAGACTATGTCTGCGGGCTCATTGCGCTGCGTCGCGCCGAGCCGGCGTTGCGCAGCGATGACTGGTCTTCCACGATGCCTGATCGGCACACAGGACCGCAGCGGATATGGCGCACACCAGACGGGCAGGAAATGCAAACCCATGACTGGCATGACACGCACAAGCATGCTTTTTCCTGCGAGATTTTTTGTATCGACGGTGATGCAGCGGCAACACCGGATTCGCATCGTCTGCTGCTGGCGTTCAATCCAGGAGCCAGTGCCGTCAGTTTCATCTTGAGCGAGAGCGATTGGGTGCTTTTGCTGGACAGCAGCGGCGAGATGGTTCCGCCTGTTGCGTTGCCATCAGTGTTGGCCGTGCCGGCGCGTGCGTTGCTGGTGTTGCGCCGCGATCAGCTTTGATTCTCGCCAGAATTCCCATGATCGACCTTCAACAACGCAGCGCCGGAGTGTTGCTGCACATTACCTCGCTTCCCGGTCCACACGGCATTGGCGACTTCGGACCAGACGCCTTTCGTTTTGTCGATTGGCTGGTGTCAGCCGGCCAGCGAGTCTGGCAGTTGTTGCCGACAACACCGATAGGACCTGGAGATTCGCCCTATCAAAGTGTTTCGGCGTTTGCCGGTAGTCCCTTGATGGTGGCGCTGGAACCGTTGGTGGACGCAGGATGGTTGGCATCGCCCCAGGTGCCCGAAGCAGGCTTTGGCGCACGCCGGGTCGATTTTGCTCGGGTCGTACCGTGGCGTCTGGCACAACTGCGATCCGCTGCGAGCGGTTTTCTGCAGAAGGCCGATGCTGTCGAGCAGGCCGACTTTGCCGCCTGGTGCACGGAGCAGGCCTATTGGCTGGAGGACTACACGCTCTTCATGGCCCTGGAGACGGTTCACGACGGCAAACCGTGGTGGCAGTGGCCGCGCGACCTGCGCCAGCGCAGCATGGCTGCCTTGAAAAAAGCACGTCAGCAGCATGCCGACGAAATTCAATTCTGGAAGTTCGTGCAATGGTGTTTTGATCGCCAACTGCAGGCTCTTAAAGCCTATGCAAATGAGCGCCGTGTGGCCATCATGGGTGATCTGCCGATCTTCATCGCCCACCACAGTGCGGATTGCTGGGCGCGACCCGATTTGTACCAGTTGGACGAGTCCTACCAGCCGACCGTGGTGGCAGGTGCGCCCCCGGATGACCTGGGGCCCTTGGGGCAACGCTGGGGCAATCCCCTGTACCGATGGGACCGCATGGCGCAGGAGGACTTTGCCTGGTGGACCGCGCGCGTGCGCCGGGCGCTGAAGCAAGCCGATGTATTTCGCATCGACCACTTTCGCGGTTTTGCCGGTTACTGGGAAATTCCGGCGACCTGCCCGACAGCCCAGGAAGGATGCTGGGTGCCGGCTCCGGGTAAGGAGTTGTTTGCAGCGATCGAGCGTGCCCTGGGCCCGGTGCCCATCATTGCCGAGGATCTGGGTCTGATCACGCCCGATGTCATTGAACTGCGTGATAGCTGCGGCTTTCCCGGCATGAAGATTTTGCAGTTTGCTTTCGGGTCCGACGCCGCAAACCCGTACTTGCCGCACAACTATGAAAACGCCTGTGTGGTGTACACCGGCACGCACGACAACAACACGGTGCACGGTTGGTGGAGTCAAGCACCTGAGAGCGTGCGCCAGTTCGCCGGCAGTTACCTGGCCGCCGGTCCGCAGGACATTCACTGGGGCATGATCCGCGCCGCTTGCAACTCGGTCGCCAAGCTAGCGGTCTTTCCATTGCAGGACGTGTTGGGTCTGGCGGGCGAGCACCGCATGAACCTGCCAGGTACGCTGGGCGGCAGCAACTGGGTTTGGCGTTTTGACTGGCAGATGCTGGGCACTGAGCCGGCTCGTGTGCTGGGTTTAATCACGGCTGCCAGTGGCCGTGGTCCTTTTGAACTTCTTCGTTTGCCGGCAGGCACTGGCGACTGAACGGGATTTCGTACGTTTACAAATTCGCTGCCCGCAGCATCTTCATCTCGGCATCGCAGTCAGCGAAATTGAGGAAGGAATATCTGACATCGACGCGGCCAGCGTCCACCGAATTTGCGACGACTGCCACCTCAATACTGGCAATTTTGTTTGGCAGTGCCGGGCTGTTCTTGGTGTTACTCCACGAATAACCGTAGCCTACCGATTCCTCCACCAACCCCAGCATCCAGTATTGCGGATTGCGGACATAAATGTCCTGCGACTTGAAGTCGAATTTTTGCGCAGGCTTGCCATATTTGACCTGCAACAGGTCGGCAATCTTGTCCGCCTCCGCCTTCAGTTGGTCACCGCTTCCATTCACAAGCTTGACGATTGCCGACGCTCCAACTCTGCATACCCCTTGCTGTCTGGTCGCGATGGCATAGTAGTCGCCGAGCCCCTCGACGGGCCGTGGCGGTTTACCCGAGAGGTAGTCCTGTCTTTGTGGAAACGGCAATTTATAGCCGATTTGATTTTGCATTTCCTCAAGTGAAATTCCCATGGCCAGACCAAACGGGCCGTCGTAACCGGGTACGGCCGGCAACGGCTTGGGTTCCGGCTTTGCCGGCGCGCTTGCAACCGGAGCCGATAGCGCCGTCTGACCCCCTTGCAGGGAAAAATTGCGCAACTTATCGCAGGCTGTGAGTGCGGACGCAGCCAGAACGCACGCACATGTGATGAATACCCTTGATCTCATTGTTCCTCCTTTGCAGGCCGTGACAAACCGCAGACTAACACGTTCACTCAACATTCGGCAGCCGCTCCATGGCAGCGCTAACATCCGTTTGTAGCCCAAAATAGCTAACCACAACGGAGAAAATCAAATCCATGGACACATCCAAACTTTTTTCACTTGAAGGGCGCGTCGCGCTTGTCACCGGCGGCTCCAAGAATATCGGACGAATGATCGCCGAGGGTTTTCTGGCACAAGGCGCCAAGGTCTATATCTCTTCGCGCAAGGCCGATGTTTGCGACGCAACCGCAACGGAATTGGGTCCCAACTGCATTTCAATTCCGATGGATGTCTCGACTGTAGCTGGTTGCAAGGCGCTGGCGGCGGCGCTGGCGCAGCGCGAGCCCCATCTTGACATCCTCGTCAACAACGCCGGTGCCGCCTGGGGAGCGCCATTTGAGGAATTTTCGGAAGTGGGCTGGGACAAGGTAATGGACCTGAATGTCAAATCGCCCTTTTTTTTGACGCAGGCTCTGTATCCGCTGCTCAAAGCGGCAGCGTCGCGCGCGCGTCCGGCCAAAGTCATCAACATCACATCGATCGACGGAATCCGTCTCAACCCGTGGGATACATTCAGCTATCACGCTTCCAAAGCATCGCTGATCTACCTGACGCGTCGCATGGCCGCACGCTTGATCAAGGATCAAATCAATGTCACCTCGATTGCACCGGGGGCCTTTGCCTCTGACATGAATCGGGCCGCCCGCGATCACGCAGACGCGGTCGCGCAGCACATCCCCAACGGTCGAATCGGCGTCGCCGAAGACATGGCAGCCGCGGCGATCTACCTTGCCAGCAAGGCCGGCGACTATGTGGTGGGTGACACCATCACCGTCGATGGGGGCGTTGCGCATGCCAATCTGAGTGGCGGCGGCATTGACGCATGAGCCAGTGCTGACCCTCAGTCGGCCCGGGTGATGAAGCTGGCGACAGCCGGAGCCACCAAGGCGGGCTGTTTGAGCCAGGAGTAGTGATCGAGTGCAACCCCGGCGGTATCGGCGGCGCTCCACTGCCAGTGCACAATAGATTTCCCGGGCAGCTTGTTGAGCAAGGCTCGGGTGGTAGACGCGGGCGACCAGCCGTCGGCAGCGAAGTTCAGGGCCAGCACAGGGATCTCCAATTCGCCCATCAAACGCTCGTAATCGAGCTGTGAACCCAGCGGCCGATATTTGCCGGTCATTGCCACGTGGCTCCAGTCACGCATGACTCCGGCCGCTTCGCGGCCACCAAAGCTGAAGCGGGACCCCGGAAAATAGCCCAGTGCCGCTCCCGTGGCGCGCGACAGGTAAACCAGTGAACGTATCGCCATGCGCATTTTTGCCGGATAGGTCGGCGTATGCACGGTGCCGCTGGCGATCAGCACGACCCCGGACACCAGCGCCGGGTTGGCGGCAGCGGCAAGCAATGCAAGCTGCCCACCCAGACTGTGCCCTCCCAGCCATAGGGGAGATTTTGGAAAACGCTGGCGAATGCCCTCGATAGCAGACAGCATATCCAACTCGACCAGATGGCGGTAGCCAAAGTCGCTGGCGCGAGCGGCGCGGACGGAACTGCTATCGATGCCACGCCAGTCAGGTGCGCAAAGCTGAACACCATGCTGGCTCAACTCGCGCCCAAAATGGCGATAGACCTTTGCCGGCGTGCCCAGTGCGCTAAAAAAGATCAACACCGGTGCCGCAGAATCCAGCGCCGGATAGATCGTTGCATCGAAACCGTGCTGATCGGCTGATCGGAACCTCAGTGTTTCAATCTCCGCTGACATGACTGCAGATCAGAAAGCGTTGTAAGTTCTGCATGGCAAGCTCCTTGGTGTGAAGCGGTGATTATCACCAAATGAGCTTGCTGAGCAATCTGACAGTTTCTGAGCAAGAGTGCAGTCACCAGAGTCGTTCATTGATCGGATTCTTCCGCAGCGCAGGCTAAGGTACATTAGCGCTGGCGCTCGGGCAAGCAATTTGCCCGCGCGTTGTCGCCACGCCAAGTTTGTGTCTCTGGAGGGTTGAATTGCGCAGCAAGTTGTACATATCGCTGAGCCTGGTCATTGTCGCTACGGCCATCTGGTCAAGCGACTCGGTGACTCTGCAGGGCGAAAGAACCATCTACACCGTAGAGTGCTCGCAAGGGGTATGGCAAGCCAACGCCTGCACCGGCAAGATGCTTGCCGCAAGCCGCTATCGTTATCGCGCGTTGAGGGCGCACAACGAAGTTTTTTTCTGGGTCGCGGGTTCAACCAGCGAACCGGCCGGAAGATTGATCAACTGCGCGATCGAGGATGGGCGTAATTGGATTTGTCCGGTTGCAAACGCCGATGCCAGCAGGTCAATAACCTTGGCCCTGAAGCGCGGAAATCCTGTGAGTCAAGCGGCCTGGCCCACCAGACCGCTGCACGCGGTCTCCAAAGTGACCTGGTACCTTTTGAAGTTGGGTATCAGTACGCGGCGCGCCGACGATCCCACCTTTTGAAGCCACACAACAGTGGGTAGACTGTGATGCGGAACTTGCTGCTGCCGACCGGTGCCCATGCATCGGCCTTGCCATTGCTGCAAGGGCGTGCCATGCGCGCTTTTGCCGATGGCTATGTGGCTGTACTCTTGCCCGCCTACTTGCTGGCCCTTGGACTTGGAACTTGGGAGGTGGGTTTGCTCGCCACCGCCACCCTTCTTGGATCGGCCATCGCGACCTTGGCCGTTGGCGCTTGGGGTTACCGCTTTCGTCACGGCAGCCTGCTCTCAGGCGCTGCCCTCCTGATGGCCGCGACCGGATTTGCGTTCGCAACCGGCTCATCCTTCTGGCCTTTGCTGCTGATTGCCTTCATTGGTACGCTCAATCCCAGCTCAGGTGACGTCAGCGTATTTCTGCCGCTGGAGCACGCCAGACTGGCCGAGGCGGCGCAAGGAGAAGCCCGGACGTCACTGTTCGCCCGTTACAGTTTGCTGGGCTCCACGCTATCGGCGTTTGGCGCGCTGGCGGCCGCCCTGCCAGCCCACATTGCCAGCTGGACCGGTCTTTCTGCACTGGACGCACTGCGGTCCATGTTTGTGCTCTACGGGGTCATCGGCTGTGCTGTTTGGCTACTCTACCGTGGTCTGCCCCAGCCGCATCAAGAGCAGCGCAAGGAGCCGAGCCCGCTTGGACCTTCGCGTGGCATCGTCATCCGGCTGGCGGCCTTGTTCTCGCTAGACTCCTTCGCTGGCGGCCTGGTGGTCAACGCCTTGCTTGCGCTTTGGCTGTTCAAACGCTTTGACATGACACTGGCATCGGCCGGGCAATTCTTCTTTTGGTCCGGCTTGTGCTCGGCTGCATCGCAGCTCGCGGCCCCCAGGCTGGCAAAGCGAATTGGGTTGCTCAACACCATGGTGTTCACGCACATTCCAGCCAGCTTGTGCCTGATCGCCGCCGCCTTCACGCCCAGCCTGGAAGTGACATTGGCGTTGCTTATCGTGCGCTCCTTGCTGTCGCAAATGGATGTTCCGGCGCGAAGTGCATTTGTCATGTCGGTGGTGACACCTGGCGAGCGTGCCGCTGCCGCAAGTTTTACCGCTGTTCCGCGAAGCCTTGCCTCCGCTACCGGTCCCACCCTTGGGGGCGTCCTGTTCGCAGCCGGCTTTCTGGCTGCACCTTTGGTTTTGTGTGGAGTCTTGAAGCTTACCTACGACTTCGCGATTTGGCGTGCCTTTAGAAAGATTGGTGTGGCTGCAGAATAGCGCCAGGGCTTCAAATCAAGTCGGCATCATTTCGGCGCAATTCCAGCACTGCTCAAACCCGCCTTCCACCAGTTCACCACAAACGCACTTCCAGCGACGTTGCGGCACGTGTTGCAAATCATGCAGGACCTGGCGCGCACGAAACTCTTGCTCGTGGTGCTCAATCCATATCTCGGGTCGACATTGGTCGGGTGGCAATTCGCCGGCCACACTACTCAGATACTGTCGCTGCACACTGGCGGCAATGCCTTCAAAGACAAGCGCATCGGCCCACAGTGTTGCGATGGCCAGATTGGGGGCTTGCGTCAGACGGAGCATGGTACTTGAGCATACGCCGGTTTCGTTCCGCATCGGACGCCGCCAAATAACATGCCCGACCTGACCTTGCAGCTAATTCGTTGAATTTGTTGGTGGGAACTGCGAGATTCGAACTCGCGACCTACGGATTAAGAGTCCGCTGCTCTACCAGCTGAGCTAAGTTCCCCGGTGAGATATGCCCGAGTGGGCAGGCACGAATTCTAGCAGCAGTTGATGTGCCGTTTTTACCCCAGTCATGACGGTGTGGGGGGCGTTCATCTCGGTCGTTTAGGCGGAACCGAACCATGACTTCTATCAATCTCCCCACGAAAGGCCAAGCGTAGACTGAGGCAAACGCTTAAGGAGTAGTTTCCATGACTTTCAACCATGCCGTTATCTGGATTGACCATAGAGAAGCCCACGTCATCCACTTCAATGCGGACGCAAGTGACACCGAGATCATCAAGACCCGGTCAAAGCATCCCCACCTTCATCACCATGCCGGTACGCTCGGAAGCGGCAATGTCCTGAGCGACCAGAACTATCTGCACGAAGTGGTCAAGGGGATTGCTGATGCCAAGGAGGTCCTGATCGTTGGACCCGGATCAGCGAAGATGAAATTGATAAAGCACATTCACGGCCATGACCCCAAGATCGCGGAAAAAATTGTGGGTGTCGAGACAATCGACCATCCGACTGATCCGCAGCTTCTTGCGTTCGCAAAGAAATACTTTATCAAAACGGATGGAATGTTGGGCGACAATTTCTAAGCATGCAGTTGCAGGTCGGGAGTTAGCTGGCCGTCACCAACGCGGTCACAAGATTACCTCAGCACTCTGAGTTCGGTGACCACCGGGTCGGTCAGGGCCCGGGCCAGCTTGAGATCAAAGGTCAAGATGTGGTCATTCAGCCACTTGTTCATGAAGACATGAATATAGAAGGGGCTGGTTTCATCGCCCTCTTCAAGTTCCTGCTTCAGTTCCAGAATTTCCTCCAGCAACTTGGTGTGTGCCGCCACATGCGCTTTCCTGCCGGGGAATTTAACGCTACGCATGGCTTCCTCTTCACGATCAAAGCGCTTTCGGACAAAGACTATCAGCTTGTTTATCCGGTAGCTTATGAGGTCATGGTCATCACCACTGTCGGTCGCCACAGTCA
>JBBQZA010000159.1:0-8948 GCA_038208175.1 Burkholderiales bacterium | reverse complement strand
GCTCGATGGCCGGGTCACCATCGGCTATCACACCTATGCCCAGTTGCCACTGTCGGCCCTGGTTGAACGCATGCTCGAGCGCGTCGGAGCCGGTGAAAAAGTATTCGACGTCAAACGTCAGATTTTTCCGCAGGGTCTGTTGGCGGACGCCGCCTCGATCACGCCGACCGACATCGCCACCGCCGTCAACGACTTGATGGCGGCGCATGGCAAGATGCCGATTGCCTCCGACATGGGTGACTGCCTGTTTACCGCGATGGAAATCGAGCACACCGCGCTGGTAGCGCCAGGTTATTACGCCACCATGGGCTTTGGCGTGCCGGCCGGTCTCGGTCTACAAGCCGCTACCGGAGAGCGCCCGCTGATTCTGGTCGGCGACGGTGCTTTCCAGATGACCGGTTGGGAACTGGGCAACTGCAAGCGTTATGGCTGGGACCCGATCGTGCTGCTGTTCAACAATGCCAGTTGGGAGATGCTGCGCACTTTCCAGCCGGAATCCAGGTTCAACGATCTGGGGCATTGGGGTTTTGCCGAAATGGCAGCCGGCCTGGGTGGCGACGGTGTCCGTGTCAACACCCGGGGTGAGCTGAAAGCGGCGCTGGACCAGGCGATCGCGACGCGCGGCCGCTTTCAGTTGATCGACATCACCATTCCACGTGGCGTCCTGTCAGAAACGCTGGCACGCTTTGTGGCCGGCGTAAAACGCTTGAACAGCGTGAAGTAAGGATGAAAAGTAAATTCCCTTGTTGGTGCGGCCTTGCGCTTGCCATCGGGTTGTTGCTAAGCCTTGCGAGCTGCTCTTCGGGAAGCGACAGCGTTGCAGCGCCGCCGATTGCAGAAATTGGAGCGCTGCAGGAAGTTGGCAAACCCTTTGATGCCAAAACCGTTCTCGCAATCGAGTGTGCCAAACCATTGGACCTGGCGAAGGACGCCGTAGCGGCATTGGCGCGCTATCCGCAGGCCAGCGGCATGCTGCGCGGCTGGCCTTCATTCGGCAGTCAAAGCCCGGCTGATTACCGGCTTGCGCTGCAGCTTTGATCGGATCGAGCTGGCGGCTTGATCGGGTCGCACTACACGGACGCGAACGGTGCCATGTTCAAGGTGGCCAGCAATGGCGACAAGACCTTTTTACCCCTGCCTTACGCATCGGTTTTCGATGTGGCTGCGGATGGCGGCATCTGGTTTGTCCGCAACGCAGTGCTCTCTGTCGCAACGTTGGCGGGAGCAGTCACAAATCTGGCGCAGGAGCACGGCGCGACACCTGCTGCGGACGGCGCGCTCGGTTCGTCGCCACTGGGGACCATCGCTTTGATTGCAGCGGGCCGGGACAAGGTCTACCTACTGATCGAGGAGGGCACTGTGACGGCGCCCCAGACCAGTTCCCTGAGCCGGAGTCTGCGCGTACTGAGCCGCGCGGCGCAGGGCGGCTGGAGCGTGCAAACGGTCCCGCTGTTCGATGATTTGCAGGTGAACGATGTCATCTCCGCCATGCGGGTCGGCCCTGCGGACGAACTCGTTCTTCTGCTCAATCAGCCGTTTAAACAACTGGTCTCCCAACAAACCCTTTGGCCCGGGGGCGTAGCCTCTGTCTATGCGGCGTCGGCCTCGGTGCGCGTGCTGGACGCAACGCTGCGCTGGACGGAACTCGGCTCCATGCCGTTTTCGATGTCGGTGTCGCCCAATCACACGCATGGCTATCTGACTTACAGCTACTCGCTAGATGCCAGGGACTTAAGCATTGCCCCGAACGGAAAAGTGTGGGTCGGTGGTGCCGGCGCCCTTTACTCGGTTGACGCGGCCAACGGCTGGAGCGTTGTTGCCAGTTCTTCTCAGCATTTGACGGATGAGGTAGGCCAGCAGGGGCCGATCACGATGGCGGCTTTTGCCAATCCGGTTCAACTGGTGGCGGACAATGCAGGCTTGACGTTTTACGATGGCAAGACCTGCCAGATTCGCCGTTTGCAGGACAGCCAGCTCACGACGTTTTCCGGTCCGGTGCTCAGTCCACCGAATTTTGCTGACGCCAGAATTATGGGTCTGAACAGCGCGGGAGACCTGCTTTTTGGGTACGGGTACGGGAACGCTAGCGCTGGCACATATTCTTTTGGCCAATACATGTCTTTGTTCGGTCTGGCCAAAGTCAGCCTGAACGACTCGCTGTTTGCGCCAGCCAAGCTCAAATCGCTGGCGAGTCCGGTCGGTGTACCAGTTTGCAGCGCTGGCACCAGCTACTGGGCCGGTACGCCGTCGTGCCAGGGTGATGCGCCTGACAGCAGCAGTGGGGCCTGGCTCGGCATAGGTGCAGCCGGACCGATTGCGCGTCTGGGTAGAAGCATCTATTCAGGGCTTCATACGGGTCCCGGAACGGTGCTCAGCTCGACACTGAACTGGCCTGGCATTCTCAATGGTGATGCCCCGAGTGGCCCGTCCGGCGTGCATCTGGACGGCAACCGGCTCTATCTGTTCGGTACCATGCGAATTGACCCACCGGTCGATCCTCAACCGTTGGGATACCACGAGATCAGGCTGTATCAGCTTGATCTGGCCAGCGGCACTGCCAGTCCGGTTGCGGGCAAATCCATCGCTTCTTCAACTTTCAGCGGACAGAAGATTGATCTGTCGCCGGTGCTCCCGACCCTGGGCGCCGGACCGGTTTTTGTGCAGCATCGCAGCAATGGCGAGTTCTGGCTGTGCAATGGCAAGGAGCTATGGATTCTCGATACGAACGGCCGACTCCGGCGCGTAGCGGGTTTGTCGAGCACCGGCAGCGGCGCTGTCGACGGCGTTGGCGGCGCGGCGAGTTTTGCCGTGATCAGCAGTATTCGGGTGTTACCCGACAACCGCTTGCTGGTGGTGGATCAGGGTGCGCACGCCATCCGGCTGGTCAACGACGCCGGCAAGGTAGTCACCATCGTCGGGCGTTTGAATCAGCCGGGTCGGCTGACAGGGCCACTGCCGGGCGGCCTTGATAATCCGGTGGACGTGTTTTCAGTGGCCAGCGACCTCTACATCACGACCCAGACGTCGCGCCAACTTCTGCGCGCCAGCAATGCCTTGTAGCCAGAGTCGGCTCAGCGCCCGAACAACCCTTTAAGCGCCTTGCCAACATCGGGCAAACCAGGAATCAAGGATTTTTCTGCGTCGGCCTTGCTGCCTTGCTCATCCTTGTTGTCCGGTTCCTGCCGATCCGTGCTTCGCCTGCTCGAACGGCTGCTGCTGCGGCCACCTTGTTGGCCGTCCTCACTCAAAGGCAGCATGGTCACTGACTTGACGCGCACCCGCGCCACCCACTCCTGCTCCCAGGGCAGGCGTTTGTCGGTCGGGCGCGGTGGATGCACCAGATTGAGTTCCTGGCCGTAGGCAATACCGCGCACCATCGCGCCTTCTGCCTTGGCAAAGATACCGGCCGGAATGGCACATCGCGTCAGGCTGGCAGCAAGCAGCACTTTTTCCTGCAACCACTTGTCCAGATTGGCGTTGCTGGCGTAGTCCATCAGGCCCCAGCCCGATTCCGCTACGTCGGATGAACTCCAGATCACCATCTCGTTCTCACTGCCGCTCATGGCGCTGAAAAAATAGGCGCGTGCCGTCGGCAGACCCTGCCAGGTCAGCAAGGTCGCCGATGCGCCGCCCCCGTTGCTGTTCAAGGCCAGCTTGGGCATGAAGTCCTGCTGCTGGCTGATCGCAAAGCGCAGACTGTCGGGCAGCCCATCGCCACTGATAGCGTGCTGACCCACCAGCGAGGCCTCCTTCGGTACGCTTTGCCGATGTTTTTCGTTCGGCCAGATAGAGTGCCCTGGATCTGCCTTGGCGCCCCGGTCCGGCAGCGCACGACCCATCATGAACTTGCCATAGTCTTCCACGCCAGCGGTCGAGAAATCCAGCACCCGAGGCTGACCCGGGAGGACGGATTCACTGCAACCCCAGTAAAACAGCATGCGCCCCTTCGGACGTTCCGGCACCTCATTGACCTCCGTGGGTCTGCGCTCCCCTTGAACCTGTGTCCTGGGCTACGCTGGTACCGGCAGCAAGGTCAGGCTGGCTCCCATGTTTTGCCCGGGTGGAATGCTCTGTGTGTCTTCCGTCCCGGCTGGTTTGCGCTGTGTCACCAACGCCAGATCAAGCCAGCGCCCCGGCATCATGCCGCGTGTCGCGCCAAAACTGGCGCCGCCCATGCCTGGTACTCCGACCATACCGCCCAACATGCCGCCCAGCCCGCCGCCCATCGATGGCATCTCGTCCATGTCGGCCATGGACATTGTGGCGACGTCCATCCAGTACTGGGCGACAGGTGGTTTGACCACCTGCGTTTGAGCCAACACGCTGCTACAAAGCAACAGGGCAGCGGCAGCGCCAACCGTAGCGCGGGTGTAGCAGCAGGGAACCGAAGACAGAATGGTTTTCATAAACAGTCTCCGCACGAAGTTAAGACCTTGTCAGCAAGTGATCAGGTTACCACGCCCGGCGTGGCATTGATTGATCAAGCGCTGGTTGCCCAAAAACATGACTGTCAGCATGGCTATTAGTTTGCTATCGGCAAGCGTCCATGGCTTGCGACTACCATGCGCACTTTCCAGCCTTTCATCAACTCAGGAGACGCTTCGATGAAGCTTTTGAAACCTTCCAAGTTTGCAGTTTTTGTTTCATGCGTCGTTGCGTCAACGGCCTTGATGACCATCGCTTACGCGCAGCAGGCCACTATGTCGTTCTTCGTCACCAGTGCCGGCAAGGGCAATGGTGCCGATTTGGCTGGGCTTGAAGGCGCTGACGCCCATTGTCAGTCGCTTGCCAAGGCGGCGGGTTCCTCGCAGAGCCATTGGCGGGCCTACCTGAGCACCACTTCAACCGCCACGGTTGCGGGCGTCAATGCGCGCGACCGTATCGGCAACGGGCCTTGGCACAATGCCAAGGGCGTGCTGGTAGCCAAGAGCGTTGAGGATCTGCATTCGGATTCGAGCAACGTGACCAAGCTGACCGCCCTGACCGAAAAGCGCGAAGCGGTCAGTGGCCGGGGTGATGCGGTCAATACCCATGACATCCTGACCGGTTCCGATCCGTCAGGTCGCTACTCGACGGCAGGGGGCGACACCACCTGTGGCAACTGGACCAAGAGCGGCGAGGGTTCAGCCATCGTCGGTCATCATGACCGCACCGGTTTGAACGAGCAATGGCACAGCAAGGTGTGGAATTCGTCGCACGGCTCGCGTGGTTGCTCCCAAGATGGTCTCAAGGCCTCCGGTGGAGCCGGCCTACTTTATTGCTTTGCAGCCAATTGAACCGGGGCGCGTCGGGCTGGTGACGTGTTCGAGGTCGGGCACCAGAAAACGGTCTTGCACCATGGCCGGTATTGTCTGGCGCAGCAGGGCGTGGTCCTGCTCCGGTGCTGGACTGGTCGGATGCGCGAAAATAATGCCTATGACACACACCTCTACCAATTTCGATGACGTTTCAAGTGATGCCAGCGTCAATATTCCTGAAGGGTTTCGGGCGATCAAGATCGGTGGTCCTTTCATAGGCCATAACGGCCCACTTTACGGCAAATGGACCGGCGAAAAAATGTTGTTGGGCTTTCGCGTGGAGGAGCGCCATACCAATCCGATCAAGATGTGCCACGGCGGCATGCTGGCCTCGTTTGCCGATATGTTGATCCCCTGTGTTGCCATGTACCGTTCCGGCCTGGAGCGGCGTTTTTTACCCACCATCAGCCTGCAGATTGATTACATGGGCCCAGCGCTGCTAGGCTCCTGGGTGCAAGGCGAAGCCGAGGTGCTCAGGACCACGCGCAACATGCTGTTTGGCCAAGGGTTGGTTACTGCGGATGGTCAACCGGCTTTGCGCGTGAGCGGCATTTTCAAAATGGGGCAATTGATTGGCGACGGCAAGGTTGATGATCCCTTGGGCCTGAAATAGCCGTCAGCGCGATCTGGGTTTCTTGCAAGCATGGCCGCCGCTTCGATGGATTCAGCAGTGCCTCTGAAACAGGATGCCGGGATCATTGCGCTGGTCAGCGTGGCTCACGCCAGCTCGCACTTCGCCCATCTACTGCTGCCCCTGATGTTTCCGGTGTTCATGCAAGAGTTTGGCTTGAGCTACTCGGAACTGGGTCTGTTGATGACCGCTTTTTTTGTCGTTTCCGGACTCGGGCAGGCCGGTGCCGGTTTTGCAGTGGACCGTCTGGGTGCACGCCCGATGCTGTTCGCGGCGCTGACGATTTTTGTGCTGGCCTGCGGTGCCGCAGCCATGGTGACAGGGTACACCGGTTTGCTTCTGGTGGCGGCGTTGGCGGGCCTGGGCAACGCCACTTTTCACCCGGTTGACTTCACCATCCTGAACCAGCGGGTCTCTGCGGCACGGCTCGGCTATGCCTTCAGTGCCCACGGCCTGACAGGCAATCTGGGTTGGGCGGCGGCGCCGTTGTTTTTTGCCACTATCAGCAGTCTTTACAACTGGCGCACCGCTTATGCGGCTGCTAGTGCGATGTACTTGTGCATTCTCGTTTTGATGATTCTGGGGCGTGACAAATTGAAAACGCAGGTGGCGCTGCAGCGTCCTGACAGAGCCGGCGAACACAGTATGGCGTTTATGAAGCTGCCGGTGGTGTGGTGGTGCTTCGGCTTTTTTCTGCTCTCGACGATGGCGCTGGCGGTGGTGCAAAGTTTCTCGGTTTCCATTCTCAAGGCCATGCATGGTGTCAGCATCGAGGCCGCCACACTGACGCTGTCGGCTTACATGCTTTGCGGCGCCGTGGGCATCGCTGTCGGGGGCTTTGTCGCTGCACACACTTCCAGCAGTGATCGCGTGGTGGCGTTGAGCGGGCTTGCTGCGGCGTTTCTGTTGACCTTGTGCGGCACCGGTTTGCTGGACGCCAAACTCAGCATGGGGGTGCTGGCCAGCACCGGTTTCGCTGTCGGCGTTGGTGGACCCTCGCGCGACCTGTTGATCAGGAAGGCGGCACCCCCAGGCGCCACTGGTCGCGTTTATGGCTTGGTCTATTCTGGGCTCGACGTGGGTTTTGCCATCTCACCCATTCTGTTTGGTCTGTTCATGGACCGGGGCTGGTACGGCGCCACGCTGGTTGGCGCGGCTGTCGCGATGTCGCTCAGTGTGCTGGCGGCACTGGGGGTTGGGCATTTTCAAATTCGGCGCCAACCCGGCGTTTCATGATGCCGGTATAGAGGGCAGGTGCCACGCGGCTGAGGCACCACGCCAGGCGCGAGGTGCGGTCTGGCAGCAAGAGCCGACGATTCTTTGCAACCGCGACAAAGATGCCATCGGCGATGTCTTCTGGCGTTGATTCGCCGCCGCTGGTCAGACGAGGTTTGCCAGCCAGGCTGCCACCGTCGGCATCCAGTGCCGCGGCGCCGATGCCGGTTCGGATGAATGACGGACAGACCAGGGTCACGCTGACGCCGCTCCCTTCAACTTCGCTGCGCAGGCTGTCAAAAAATCCGTGTAGCGCATGTTTGCTTGCTGCATAACCGGTGCGACCGATCAGCGGTGAAAAACCGGCCACGCTGGAAATGGCAGCGATGAAACCGCGCTCTGTCGTGATGTGGGGCAGGGCCGCGTGCGTCAGATTCAAGGCGCCGAAGAAGTTGACTTCCATGACGCTGCGGATTACCTCCAGCTTGGTGGACCGCAGCAGACTGCGATGGCTGATGCCGGCGTTGTTGATCAGGCCGTGGATCGATCCGAAGCGCTGCAGCGTGCGTGCTACTGCGGCCTTGCAAGCTTCGGAATCGGTGATGTCACAGGGCAGGGCAAGCGCCTGTGCGCCTCTCGCATGCAAATCATGAACCAGGGCGTCGAGCCGCGCCTCATCAAGATCGATGGCGCCAATATGACTGCCGGCACTGGCATAGCGCAAACACAGGGCAACACCCAGCCCGCCGGCAGCGCCGCTGATCAATACGACCTTGCCCGTGAGGTCGCGCTGGTTCACTGGGATTTTTTCTGGCGCTGGCTGCGCCACAGTTCGAATACCTCAGCAGAACTGAGCTTGGGCACATAACCAAACTCTTCTTTCAAGCGCCGGTTGTCGAGCACGGGTCGGTAGCGCAGAAAATCAAGCTGCTCGGGACCGTATTGGGTCAAGCCGAGTTTCTTCAGTAGCCACAGCGCTGTCCTGAGCAGCGCCGCTGGCAGCACCAGCGTTGCTTTGTTCAGACGTGCGGCGATCTCGTGGATCGTGAGTTTTCCGTCCCCGGCGACATTAAAAATGCCGCAGACGGAAGAGTCGATGCCATGCAGGATGGCGCCGACCACATCGCGGTCGTGAATGAAAACAAACGGGCTGTCCGAGCCACGGATGGCCAAGAGGCGCGATTTCTCGAACAGGTCGGTGATCTGGTTGTTGACGGTGGCCCCCAGAATGGTGCCGATGCGCAGCACGATCTGCTCAAGTTGCGGTTGCTTCTCGCGGTAGTCAGCCAGCATTTCTTCCACCAGCCGCTTGTGCCATGAGTAGGCAAAACTCTGGTTGCCGCGCAGCGGGGCGCTCTCGCTGAGCCAGGGCGGGTTGTCAGCGTGGTAGCCATAGGCGGCGCCACTCGACGAAACAATCACACGCCGTACCTCGTGGCGCACGCAGGCTTGCAACAGATTGCGGGTACCGTCAACGTCCACGCTGTATTCGAAGGCGCGGTTGCTGTTTTTTCCCGGCGTGACGATGGACGCCAGATGAACCACGACATCGGACCGATGGCGCTCGACAATGGCATCGACCTCGGGCGCGCGGATATCCGCCACCTCATAGCCGACGCCGGGCCATCTCTGCGCCGGCTCGCGCACGTCGAGTGCGACGGTGAGGATGTCGCTGCGCTGTGCCAATGCGGCCACCACCTGGCTGCCGAGGTAGCCCGAACTGCCGGTGACAAGGACGCGATGCGTGCTCATGCCGCAGGAATGGTTGGGGGTCGCCGACTCCAGAAGGTAGCTACCGTAAGCCC
>JBBQZA010000158.1:0-8988 GCA_038208175.1 Burkholderiales bacterium | reverse complement strand
GCGAAAGCTCATGTTTTCACCAATCTTGCCAATCAGGCCTTTGCGCACATCGTCCAGTGTCGGTCCAAAGCCGTCCTGCGAATAGGTCAGGGCACCCAAAGCGGCGATGTCAGCCGGGTTATTCTTGGCAATCAGTGACGCTGCTGCGTTGGCAAGGGAAAGAAAGCTGTCGTTCTTGGTAACAAAGTCAGTTTCACAGTTAACCTCGAGCAAGGCAGCAACAGCGCCTTCAATGTGCCTTGCAACCACACCCTCAGCTGTGATACGCCCGGCCGCCTTGCCTGCCTTGCTGCCCAGTTTCACACGCAACAACTCTTCAGCCTTCGCCATGTCGCCTTGTGCCTCGGTCAACGCACGTTTGCACTCCATCATGGGCGCGTCGGTTTTGCTACGCAGTTCAGCAACCAGGCTGGCGGTAATTGCAGTCATCTTGATTCTCCGTACTCAATGCAGTTAATTAAATTAGAAATGTGACTAAAAAAAGGGGCACCAAAGCCCCCTTCTCTGGGGATTGCGAAAACTCAGGCAGAGGTCTCATCCACTTCAACAAATTCGTCAGCACTCTCAGATGCAATCGCCTTGACCACATCGTCAACCATGTTGGTTCGCCCCTCTATGATCGCATCGGCAATCCCACGTGCATACAACACAACTGCTTTGGATGAATCATCGTTACCGGGTATGACGTAGTCAATACCTTCAGGCGAGTGATTGGTATCGACCACTGCAATCAGTGGGATTCCAAGTTTCTTGGCTTCGGCGATCGCAATTTTGTGAAAGCCAACGTCAATCACAAAAATAGCATCCGGCAAAACCGACATATCCTGAATACCGCCAATGTCGCGCTCCAACTTGGCGAGTTCACGCGCGAACATAAGCTGCTCTTTTTTGCTCAGACTGTCGAGACCGGCTTCCTGCTGGATTTTCATATCCTTGAGGCGCTTGATCGAAGTCTTGACGGTCTTGAAATTGGTCAGCATGCCGCCCAGCCAACGTTGGTCCACATAAGGGACTCCAGCGCGCCGCGCTTCTTCGGCCACCGTCTCACGAGCTTGCCGCTTGGTGCCCACCATCAGCACGGTGCCACGCTTGGCGGCGGTCTGGCGCACAAATTTGGACGCTTCCTGGAACATCGGAAGCGATTTTTCCAGGTTGATAATATGAATTTTGTTGCGATGGCCAAAAATGAAGGGGGCCATTTTGGGATTCCAGAAACGGGTCTGGTGACCAAAATGGACACCCGCTTCCAGCATTTCGCGCATGGTAACTGACATGTTTAACTCCAAAGGTTAGGTCTAAAATCCAGTTCGTTTTGCAATTCCGATGGCACCTTCAGGTTTGCCTTCGACAATCGCAACACCTTGAATGAACGGGTTCGCTGCTTAGTTTGCCAAACGTCCAATGGACCGATCAGCAAAACCTGAAGATTATAGTACAGACAGCCCTACCCTCATGTTGCAAGACCTCCACACCACACTACAGCAGATTCGCAGCGACCCTACCGCACCCGTGCACGAGGTCGAACGCAGCATTCAACGGGCTCGATCTGAAGCTTGCAAGCATGCGTTTCTGAAGACGACTTATGACGATGCGCGAGCAGTCGCCAGTCGGCCCGCGATCTGGAAGAAGCCGCTGGGCGGATTGACAGTATCGGTAAAGGATCTGTTCGACGTTGCGGGACAAACCACAAGCGCGGGTTCGCTGGCACTGCAAGAGGCGTCACCCGCCATCCAGGATTGTTCGGCAGTCAGCCGGTTGCGACGTGCGGGTGCTGCTTTCATTGGTCGTACCAACATGGTTGAATTTGCATTCTCGGGGGTCGGTATCAACCCGCACTTTGGCACGCCGGTGAACCCTTGCGACGGCGAGGTGGGCCGCATCCCGGGCGGTTCCTCGTCAGGCGCAGCAGTGTCCGTGGCCGCTGGCGCTGCCTTCATTGGCCTGGGGTCCGACACGGGCGGCTCAATCAGAATTCCAGCTGCGCTGACCGGCATCGTAGGTTTCAAAAACACTGCCAGACTGGTGCCAACTGACGGTGCTGTCCCGCTGTCGACGACACTTGATACGGCCTGTGCTCTCACACGCAGCGTGCCTGACGCCATACTTGCCCATGAAGTGTTGGCCCAGCGCAGGGTGACGCGCAGCGCAGCCCCGCTGTCAGCCTACCGACTGGGCGTGGTCAACACCCTCATGCTGGATAGTTTGGATACAACAGTTGCCAAAGCTTGGGAGCGAACCCTTCACACGATGCGCCAGGCAGGCGCCCGCATCGACGATTTGACGCTGTCCGAGATCAACGAACTTCAGCAAATTCAGGCCAACGGCAGTCTATCGGCCGCCGAGAGCTATGCCTGGCACCGCCATTTGCTTGCAGAGAAGGCGGCTTGTTACGACCCTCGTGTCGTCACTCGCATCCAGCGCGGCGCAGCCATGAGCGCTTGCGACTACATCGAATTATTGGGCGCACGCAGCAACTGGATTCACAAAATGGAGGTGACGATGCAGGGTTTCGATGCGATTCTTTCGCCCACCGTTCCCATCGTAGCGCCGGCCATCGCGGAGGTGGCTCCTGGAGCGGAGCGCGACGAAGCATTTTTTCGGATCAACACCCTGCTGCTGCGAAACACCAGTATCGTCAACATGCTCGATGGCTGCGCGATCTCGATACCGTGCCACACCACGGGAGAGTTCCCGGTAGGGCTGATGATCTGGGCTGGCGCCCTGCGCGACGACACGGTGCTTAACATCGCGCTGCAGATCGAAAAACTGCTACAAGACAATGACTGCTAAACACACTGCGCGAGGGAATTCATGAAGATTGCAGTCATCGGCGCCGGAATCATCGGTGTCACAACCGCCTACGAATTGGCCTGTGACGGGCACGAAGTCAGCGTCATCGAGCGGCGTGGAGCGGTCGCGGAAGAAGCCAGTTTTGCCAATGCGGGCCTGGTTGCGCCCGGATATGTCACACCCTGGGCAGCGCCCGGTATGCCGCTCAAGGTTCTCTCCCATCTATTCAGTCGGTATGCTCCGGTTAAAGTCAGCTTGCCGCTCTCGGTTGCCGAGTTGCGCTGGATCTGGAAGTGGTATCGCGCCTGCAGGCTTGATACCTACCTGACCCATCGGACCCAATTGCAGCGTCTGGCGTTTTACAGCCGTGACCGGCTGCATCACATCACATCTTCTCTGGCCCTCGAATATGAGCGCAGCGATGGGTATATGGTACTGCTGCGCTCGCAGCGCGACAGCAACATGGTTCAGCCTGGACTCCAGGTGTTGCGTGATGCTGGCGTCAGTTTCAAAGAAATCGGCCCGCAGGATGCGAGAAGAATAGAAACTGCGCTGAATCCGGACATGGATTTCTTTGGCGCCGTTTATTTACCCGATGACGAGGTTGGAAACTGCCGTCAATTTGCCTTGTTGCTGAAAAATGAGGCACAACGCCGAGGCGTGGATTTTGCCTTCAACACGACCGTGACCAGCGTCACTTGCGCTGACGGTGCGCTTGTTGCCGTTGCCGGTGAAAAAGTGCCGCGCCGGTTCGACGCTGTCGCGCTATGTGCTGGTCTCGATTCAGTCCGGCTGCTCAAGCCTCTGGGGCTGAAAATTCCGTTGACAGCAGTACACGGTTATTCAGTCAGCGCCGCCATTCGCGAGCCTTTGAACGCGCCTTCAAGCGCCGTGATGGATGAGCGCTACAAGGTCGCAATTTCACGCCTGGGTAACCGCGTAAGAGCGGCCGGCAGCGCGGAATTGGGCGGTTTTCCCGACAGGAAGCGGAGCAGTTCGCTACAAACCCTGTTTAAAGTTTTGCATGACTGGTTTCCCGGCGCAGCGAACCTGTCCGGCGGAGTTCAGGAGTGGAAAGGTGCCCGTCCCATGTTGCCGGAAGGTCCCCCGATAGTCGGCGCAAGCGGTATATCCGGTCTCTGGCTGAATCTGGGACACGGCTCCAGTGGCTGGGCGCTGAGTTGCGGCTCGGCCAGAATGCTGGCCGACTTGATTGGCGGCAAGTTGCCGGACCTGGACGCGAGCGCTTTCGGCGCCGAACGACTGCGCGCATAATCTGCACAACAATCTCAAAATCTGCCAACAGGACCGACCCTTACTTTTTTATGTCACCTATTTTTCTCGAAAAAGCCAAACTATTTTCATAATTTTCAGGACACGACATGAAAGTCAAATTTTGGGGCGTGCGCGGCTCCATTGCTTCGCCCGGCCCCAATACAGTGCATTACGGCGGCAATACCACCTGCATTGAGGTTCGCACTGACAACAATGAGTTGATCATCATCGACGCCGGTACCGGCATCTTTCCGCTGTCGCAAACCCTGGTCGCAGAAATGCCGCTCACAGCCAATGTACTTATTTCGCATTCGCACTGGGATCATATTCAAGGACTGCCATTTTTTGCGCCCAACTTCATTCCCGGAAACCTGTTGCGCTTGCATGGCGCCTTTGATCCGGTGTCCGGCAAAGGGGTAGAGCAGGTGATGTCGGTTCAGCTGCAATACAGCTATTTTCCGGTGCGTGAATCGGAGATGAAGGCGCGCATTGAATACGTCACCCTGGCGCCTGAACAAAGCGTACGGATCGGCTCCGCGACGGTCACACCCTGCCTGATGAATCATCCAGTGATTAACTTCGGCTACAGAATCGAAGCCAATGGAAAGTCGATTTTTTTCACGGGCGATCACGAACCACCGCAAAATATTTACCTCCCGGGCGACCCGCAATATGCGGGCTATCAAGTCCTTGTTGACAGTAAAAACAAGAATATCCTGCATGCCATGAGCGGTGTGGACGTGCTGATCGCTGATTGCTCCTATACTGAGCAGGAATACCCTGCGAAGAAGGGCTGGGGCCACGGAACTTTCAGTTCCAGCATTCAGTACGCAGTCAATGCTGGAGCCAAAGTTCTGTTTTGCACCCATCATGAACCCACCCGCAGCGACGCTGCCCTGGACGCTGTTTTCAGGCAGGTGCTGGTGGATCACCCCAAGCAGCCAGGCGGACCAGACTATCGACTGGCTCGAGAGGGCGAAAGCTACGAGTTTTAGGCCCGGTGCTGAGAATAGACCGCCACTTTCGCCACGCCTTGCACAATGTCGAGGCGACGCGTCGCATCGAACTCGTCGCCCAGTCCAAGCTGCCAGCGCACACCCTCATGGAGCGCGCCGGAATGGCGGTGTTCCAGTTCGGCTTGGCAATTGCACCGCACAGTCGGCGGGTCTGGATTGCATGTGGCCCCGGTAACAATGGTGGTGATGGAATTGAAGCGGCTCTGCATTTGCAACGCAGCGGAAAATCTGTCGCCGTGACCTGGCTGGCCAAGCCTGAGTCGGCGCCTGGCGACGCGGCCAGGTCCTACAGCCGCGCATTGGCAGCCGGAGTCCAAATCACGGATGCGCCTCCGGCCGGATGCGATTTGTGCATCGATGCCATGCTCGGCATTGGTACGCCGCGTGAGCCGGAAGGTCGGATGGCGCACTGGATTAAGATGATGAATGCCAGTTCCGGGATCGTGCTGGCGGTGGATACCCCCACCGGCATGCATGCCGATACCGGTTTTGTCGCCCAGCACCACATCAGGGCACACCACACCTTGAGCTTGCTGACACTTAAGCCCGGACTGTTCACGGCCCATGGGCGCGATGTCGCCGGCACCGTGTGGCTCGACGACCTGGGTATTTCCTGCGAAACGTTGACTGATGACGAAGCGATCGCACCCACCGCCTGGCTGGCAGGTAGCCCCACATGGGCAAAACGCCTTCATGCCTCACACAAAGGGACTTATGGCGATGTCGCCGTCGTCGGTGGCGCACCCGGCATGACGGGTGCAGCCTTGTTGGCCGCATCAGCAGCCCTGCACACCGGCGCCGGACGTGTCTTTGTCGGACTGCTTGGCGAGAGCAACATGACTGTTGACAACCTCCATCCAGAATTGATGTTCAGAGCCGTCGAGTCGATGGATTTCAAGAACATGACGGTGGTCTGCGGTTGCGGTGGCGACGATGCCATCGGTGATTCCCTGGCGAAAATATTGTCCACTGCTGCCAGTTTGGTCATCGATGCCGATGCGATTAACAGCATAGCCCGTGACTCGAAACTCAAAGCCCTGCTGCAAGCTCGGACCCAGCGATTGAGACCGACCGTACTGACGCCCCATCCCCTGGAAGCCGCCCGCTTGCTGGACTGCACTGCCTTGGAAGTACAAAAAGACCGCCTGGCGGCCGCGCAACTTATAGCAAAACGTTTCAACTGTACAGTGGTTCTCAAAGGCTCAGGAACCGTCATCGCGGCCCCAGACCAAACGCCGACCATCAACTCCACGGGAAACGCAAGATTGGCCACGGCAGGCACAGGCGATGTATTGGCAGGCATGATCGCTGCCGGACTGGCCCGTCCGCTGCCACCCTTCCAGGCGGCAAGCGAGGCCGTCTATCAACACGGTTTGCGAGCCGAATTATGGCCCTCCGACGGGCCATCCTTGACAGCTGGCATGCTATCTAAATCAAACTGATTCTGGCACCGGATCAATCCCCGCCAATTCAGGTCAGGATCGGCGCCGGGATTTTCGCCCTTTTTCTTTACTTTTGATCTTTGACGGGTGGGAAACATTATTGGTGGACGACAGTGCGGATTCCTGCGTCAGTGATGAGGGTCCGGGGTTCTTCCTTGCCGGACGCTTGCTGATACCAAATTTCTCATCCAGTTCCCCCGAGTCGGCTGCTGCACGCTGGCCTTCCTTGTCTTTCATGGCCCGTACTACCAAGCCGTCACCTAGATGAACCAACATTAGGTCAATTCTGCGGCCGTCCAGATCGACACGGCTGACCTTGACTTGCACCTTGGAACCGATGGCATAGCGCATACCCGTACGCTCACCCCGGAGTTCTTGACGGGCTTCATCAAAACGGTAATAGTCTCCACCCAATTCAGTGATGTGAACCAAGCCCTCTACAAACAGCGTATCCAGCGTCACAAAGACCCCAAAGGCCGTCACCGAACTCACCACCCCACCAAATTCTTCACCCAGGTGCTCACGCATGTACTTGCACTTGAGCCAGGCCTCAACATCCCGGCTGGCCTCGTCCGCGCGTCGCTCGTTGGCACTGCAATGCAGGCCAGCAGCCTGCCAGGCCTGGATCTCCAGAGTCAATTTCTTCGGCTTTTGGCCAGTCGCTGTGACACCAGCGGAGCGTCCTTTCTCAAGCCTTCGCGCCAGCTTTTCGTGTGCTTCCCCAGGAGTCGGCAATTGCGGCAACTGGTACTTGGTCTTCGACAATATGGCTTTGATAACGCGGTGCACCAGCAAATCTGGGTAACGACGGATCGGACTCGTGAAATGAGTGTAGGCATCAAACGCCAATCCGAAATGACCATTGTTGACAGGCGTATAGATCGCCTGCTGCATGGAACGCAACAACATGGAATGAATCTGCTGCGCGTCCACTCGATCCTTGGTCGCACTGGCAATGGCTTGAAATTCACCTGGACTGGGCTTGTCCCCGATCGTCATACCCAAGCCCAGTGCTTTCAGATAATTGCGAAGAATTTCAATTTTCTCGGGCGTCGGCCCTTCATGTACGCGAAACAAACCGGCATGCTTGCTCTGACCGATGAAGTCGGCGCTGCAGACATTGGCGGCCAGCATCGCTTCTTCAATCAGCTTGTGGGCATCGTTGCGTTTGCGAGGCAAAATCCTCTCGATGTGTCCACTTTCATCGCAAACAATCTGGGTTTCAACGGTCTCAAAATCCACTGCGCCACGCCGAATCCGGGATTTCAGCAGTGCCTGATAGACATCGTGCAAATTGACCAGATCTGTCACCCGATCCTGATGCTTGATTGCATCCAGGCCACGGGTGTTGGCCAAAATCGCAGCCACCTGATCGTAGGCAAAACGGGCATGACTCCACATCACGGCGGGGTAAAACTGGTAGGCCGACACCTCCCCGTCAGCGGCCACCATCATGTCGCATACCATGCACAGGCGTTCAACTTCCGGATTGAGAGAACACAGGCCGTTGGACAACTTCTCCGGCAACATCGGAATCACACGCCGCGGGAAATAGACACTGGTCGCGCGATCGTAGGCATCAACGTCAATCGCCGACCCGCTTTCGACGTAATGGCTGACATCGGCAATCGCCACCAGCAAACGCCAGCCGGTCACGGCTGACTTGCCACTGCCAATTTTCACCGGTTCACAATAAACAGCATCATCAAAATCACGCGCGTCTTCACCATCGATGGTTAGCAGCGGCACATCTGTCAAATCGACCCGATGTTTTTTGTCAATGGGGCGAACTTTGTCCGGTAATGCACGTGCCGAGGCAATGCAGGCCTCTGAGAATTCGTGCGGCACACCATACTTGCGCACCGCAATCTCAATCTCCATCCCTGGATCATCAACCTCGCCCAACACTTCCGTGACTCGCCCGACAGGTTGACCATACAGCGAAGGGGCCTCAGTCAGTTCCACCACCACCACCTGCCCGGCCTTGCCGGCCCCGGTCGCTGATTTCGGAATCAGCACATCCTGCCCGTAGCGCTTGTCTTCCGGAACCATGATCCAGATGCCACTTTCAAGCAACAGGCGGCCGATGATGGTTTCGTTTGTACGCTCGATGATTTCAAGCACCCGACCTTCAGGGCGCCCTTTCCGATCACTGCGCACAATGCGGATGCGGACTCGATCTTTGTGCAGTACCGCCCGCATTTCATTAGGAGGCAAATAGATATCTGGTTCGCCATCATCGCGTGCAACAAATCCATGCCCGTCACGATGGCCCTGCACTGTGCCTTCAACTTCATCCAGTAGGCCGCTGGTTTGTCTGGTATTTTTGATACAATCTCTCTCTTTCCTGAGATGCCCAGGTGGCGGAATTGGTAGACGCACTAGTTTCAGGTACTAGCGGGTAACTCCGTGGGGGTTCGAGTCCCTTCCTGGGCACCAATATAAATGAAATCCGACCTTATTCG
>JBBQZA010000157.1:0-9035 GCA_038208175.1 Burkholderiales bacterium | reverse complement strand
GTCATCGGTACCGATGTAGCCCCATTTGTTGAGCTTGAGTTTGGAGGTTTGACCCATGATCGGATTGGCGTTGGTGCCGATCGCGTAGACGATCAGATCAGTCTCGAAATCAAACTCGCTGCCTGCCACCGGCACCGGCCGGCGTCGACCGGAATCGTCCGGCTCGCCGAGTTCCATGCGCACGCAGCGCATGCCGCGCACGCTGCCTTTGCCATCGTCCAGAACTGCTACCGGATTGGTCAACCAGTGGTACTCGACCCCTTCCTGTTCGGCGTGGTGCACTTCTTCGGCGCGCGCTGGTGCTTCTTTGCGCGAGCGACGGTAAATGCAAAACACCTTCTCGGCGCCAAGCCGTATCGAGACGCGTACCGCATCCATGGCGGTGTTGCCGGCGCCGACCACCGCCACCCGCTTGCCAATCGGCAAGGGCGTGTCGAAGTTCGGAAAATCCCGGGCCCGCATCAGGTTGCAGCGTGTCAGCAACTCATTGGCTGAGAGCACGCCGTTGAGCGAATCGCCGGGAATGTTGAGCATCGTCGGGTAGCCGGCACCGACGCCGACAAAGACCGCGTGATAACCCATTTCGTCGATCATCTGCTCGATCGTGAAGAGGCGCCCGACCAGCGTATTGCACTCGAACTTGACGCCAAATTTCTTCAGATTGTTGATCTCGGCATCAATCACCTCATTGGGCAGCCGGAAATCCGGGATACCGTATTTCAGGACGCCACCTGGCTGGTGGAAGGCTTCATAAACGGTGACGTCGCAGCCGGCCTTTGCCATGTCTGCGGCGCAGGCCATGCCGGCCGGACCGGAGCCGACAATGCCGACGCGAAAGCGCGTCGGCTCGATGTGTGGAATATTGACCCAGCCCTCCTTGAGGGCAGTGTCGCCGACAAAGCGTTCAAGGCGGCCAATCGCAACGGCTTCAAGCGAATCGCCGACCGTGCAGACGCCTTCGCATTGATTCTCCTGCGGACAGACCCGACCGCAGATTGACGGCAACAGATTGGTGTCGGTCAGTATGTCGTAGGCGCCGCGCAGATTCTTTTCACTGATCTTCTGGATGAAACCAGGGATGTTGATGCCGACCGGGCAGCCTGCGATGCAAGGCTCATCCGGGCACATCAGGCAACGGTCGGATTCGCGCAAGGCCTCTTCGAAGTTGTAGCCGCAGGCCACTTCCTCGAAATTTTTGGCTCGAACTTTAGCGTCGATCTCGCGCATCGGCGTGCGCTCCTGCGGAATTGTTCGTATCGTCTTTTTCTTTGCCATCTATTTATCCTCAATCGACCATTCAAAACTGTGCACGAAAACCGGCGCGCGTCAGCCCTTGGCTGTGTCGGCTGGCAACTTGCTCATGCGGCAACTTTCAGACCAGCGCTCATGAGCCTCTTTTTCAACCGTCGTGTAACGTTGCAGACGCAGCATCAGGTCGTCAAAATCAACCAGGTGGCCATCGAAATCAGGCCCGTCGACACAGGCAAACTTCACTTGATCACCGACCTTGACACGGCAACCGCCGCACATGCCGGTGCCGTCGACCATGATCGGATTGACGCTGACCATGGTCTTGATCCCGGCCTCGCGCGTCGCATCGGCACAGGCTTTCATCATCACCGGTGGCCCAATCGCAACCACCTCGTCGATGTCTGAGTGATTCGCCATGGCGAGCTTGATGCCGTCGGTGACGAAGCCTTTCAAGCCGGCGGAGCCGTCATTGGTGCACAGGATGAGTTCGTCGCAACAGTCCTGGAACTTTCTCTCCCAGAACACCAGGTCCTTGCTGCGGAAACCGAGCACGGCGATCACGTAGGCGCCGCTTTCCTTGAAGCCGCGCGCTTGCGGAAAGATCGGTGCGACACCCAGGCCGCCACCGACACAGACGACCTTTTTTGCATGACTCATCGGGCTCGGAATACCCATGGGCCCGACCATGCCGTACAGCGTGGTGCCGACCTGGCACTCTTGCTGCATCTGCTTGGTGGTCTTGCCGACCGCCTGGATCACCAGCGTGATGGTGCCTTTTTTGGCATCGAAGTCGGCGATGGTCAGCGGGATGCGTTCGCCGTGCTCATTGAGCATGACGATCACGAATTGACCGGGCTTGGCAGCTTTGGCCATCATCGGATGGCGCACTTCAAGCAGGTAAGTGACATCCGAGAAATCTTCTCGTGTCACGATCTCAAAATTGGACATGGATTGGCCTTCGTATTGATCCGTCTTTTGAGCCTTCGACGGGACCGGGGCAGTATCGTCGTGATAATGGAGTTGCGTTTTGATCCATGTCAAACAGCGGGACAGTGAATAGCTAGGGTTTTCAGCTAAAGCTTGCAATGGCCCGCCAGCCTGCAAAATTGAGGAACGATGATGAATGAAACAATAAGTAACGATGCCTTGCACCGAACCGGCGTTTTGCGCCAAAGCCAGCGCATGCCAGTGTTATTTCTGGGCCACGGCAGCCCCATGAACGCGCTAGAGGATAACGATTACCGTCGCAGTTGGCAGGCGCTGGGCAGCGAGTTTGGGTCCAAGTGGCCGGCGCCCCAACTCATCTTGTGTGTTTCTGCACACTGGCTCACGCAAGGCTGGTGGTTGACGGCCATGGCCAAGCCCAAAACAATTCATGATTTTGGTGGTTTCCCGCAGGCCCTGTTTGATCAGCAGTACCCGGTTGCGGGTTTTCCATTGGCGGCACAACAGATCAGCGAGATGGTGCACCAGCCAGGCAGCGCGAAGCCTCTGTCACTGGATTTTCAGGACTGGGGTCTTGACCATGGCGCCTGGGCGGTCTTGAAGCCGATGTTTCCAGACGCGCAGATTCCGGTGATCCAACTCAGCATGGATTACAGCCGCCCGGCGGCCGAGCACTACGCATTGGGTCAGCAACTCAAGGCTTTGCGTGATCTTGGCGTTTTGATTGTGGGCAGCGGCAATATCGTGCACAACCTGCCTGCCCTGCGAATGGGGGCGCCGTCCAATCAGGCGCATGACTGGGCGCGCGGATTTGACGAGACCATCGCTGGTTATTTGCAGCACGGCAATTTTTCCGCTTTGCAGGATTTTCGGAAACTCGGTGCGCTGGCGCAGCAAGCGCATCCCAGCCACGAGCATTTCTTGCCCTTGCTGTACTGTGCCGGAGCCGTCGACAGCAAAGAAGTGCCGCAGTTTTTCAACAGCAGCTTTCAGGCGTCGTCGATCTCGATGCGTTCAGTGCTCTGGGACTGATTACCTGGCAGCGCCGGCTTTCAAAACGCCGCGCACCAGGTTTCGGCTGTGGGCGCCAAAATTGCCCAGTAATTCAGTGACGGCAGTGTCGAGCTGGGTTCGCTTGCCGAGGTCCCGCTTGCCCAGTTCTGCCAGCAGATCGATGCCCGACTCTTTGACGCCAAAATCGTAGGCGGGGTCTGACACATAGCCGGCGGGCAGAGTATCGACCAGAATTTCAGTCAGTCGTGCGCCAAGGTCATACGACTGGCGGCTCACAACGTCACGCGGGTACAAGTCAGTCCATGGTGGAAAGCTGGCATCTTTGTCTGCGGCGCGCAGCGACTTCTCAATCGCCGTTTCAGTTTTGATTTGTGCGGCGTTGTAGAGCAGCTGATTCTGATATTTTTCAAGTGCCAGGTGCCGATTCGAGAGCAGCACAATCATCTCGTCTTTCAGTCTGGGATAGCCGACTATCGCCAGCAGATTGATGCCGATCAGCTTGATGGAAGCATTGCCTGGAGACAGGCTGGCGTGATAGGGTTGTGTCAAATCCTGAACGTAGTGCAATGCCAGTCCGGAAAAGCGCCAGCCCCAATAGGCATGGCCGGTGCGGAAGGCCATTGCGGCGAGGCTGCTGTACTGGTGCACGCGCAGCAGGGGCAAGGTTTTTTTGACGAAGGGCGCGGCCAGGTAAATGACGCGGTCTTCATGGTAGAAGCCCATGTGAAAAGGCGCCTGGGTTGAAAAGTACAGCGCCGGGTTGCCGAACGGCAGAGCTTCAAAGCCGTAGATCTTGCCCCATTCGGATGGGCTGTCTGACCAAAGGTTGATGTCCAGACCATAGTCCGGTTCGTCCGAAGCCGAGGCCAGCACTGCCAGTGGCGCAACCGTGTCGCCGGTCTTCAGACCGACAAAGCGCAGCGTTGAGTTGGGCTGCTGGGGCAGGGTGTGGACTGTCGAGTGCGGCAGCAACTTGCTCGGGTCTGCTGCAAGAGCCCAGGGATCGGGCTGCAGGTAGAGCGCGAATTTGCTGTTGGGCGCCACCCGCAGCGCCATCAGAAAGGCCAGACGTCGAGCCTCATCGGTTTGCGCCAGGTTGGCCTTGAAGGCCAGCTTGGCCGGACGCGCTGGGTAGAAATCGAGATGGCTTTGTGCCCAGGTTTCCTGACTGGCCAGAAGGGCCTCGATGTCCTTCTCCTGGGCCTTTAAAAAAGCTTCCAGCGGCTCCACCAGCACGGGTGCGGCGTTGACCACTTCAGGCATTTTTTCAAACGCGCGGTAGGCCGCATAACTGTGGTTGCTCCAGGCCAGGGCGTTGCTTGCAGCCAGACCAAGCAGGGCGACCAAAGTCAAAGCAAATCGTTTCATTGGAGAGTCTCCAGTAGAGTTTATACGCATGATAGCGAACATGCAGTACCGTCTATGGCAAAGACATCTGCGCCAATGACAACCACGGCACCACCGCAACGCCGCTGCGTTGGTAGCTTTCTTCGCCGCCATGGATCAGCCAGGGCATCCAGGCCTCGTCTCCGGCAAAACGTCCAGCCTTCTGGCCGGCACGTATGTAGTCAGGGGTCACAGTGCGCCCCGACTTGATTTCTACTGGCTGCAACTTCGTACCGGATTCGAACAGCAAATCGCTCTCCAGGCCATTGTTGTCGCGCCAGAAATACAGATTGGCCGGTTGCCCGGCGTTGCAGCGGGTCTTGACGAACTCGCCAACCACCCAGGTTTCGAACAGCGCGCCGCGCAGCGGATGCAGGGCCAGCATCCCGGCTGAATGGATGCCCAACAACCAACACGCCAAGCCGACGTCGAGAAAGTACAGTTTGGGCATCTTGACCAAGCGTTTGCCGAAGTTGCGGTGATAAGGGGGCAGGCGGTACACGAGGTAGCTGTTTTCCAGAACGGACAGCCAGGCGCGGGCAGTGCCTTGCGCAACCCCAGCTTCGCCGGCCAGCGCTGCCAGATTGAGCAACTGGCCGGTTCTGGCCGCGCACAGTCGCAGGAAACGCTGAAAAGTGCTCAAGTCCTGTATGTTCATGACTTGGCGCACATCGCGCTCGACGTAGCTTGCCACGTAGCTGGGAAACCAGTCCTGCGCCGCCAGTTTCTGGGCATGCAGAACAGGGTAGCCACCGGTCAGCAACAGAGTGTCCAGGTTCGTCTCGAAGTTGGGCGAGCGGGCAATCTCCGCCAACGACAAAGGCAGCAGTTGCGTGATGGCGACACGGCCCGCCAGCGACTGCGTGATCCCCGCCAGCAAGCCGAATTGTTGCGACCCGGCCAGCACGAACCTGCCCGGTCGTCGGTCTTCATCCACCATGCCTTGCAGCCACGAGAACAGCTCCGGCCAGCGCTGCGCCTCGTCGAACACCGCACCATCGGGAAATCGCGCCAGAAAGCCGCGCGGATCTTCCTCGGCAAACGCGCGCTCGGCCGGATTCTCCAGACTGACGTAAGGCTTGTCGGCGAACACCGAACGCGAGAGGGTGGTCTTGCCCGATTGCCGGGGGCCGGTAATGGCGACTATGGGAAACCCTGCAGCCAAACGAAGAACGGTATCGGTAAGGGCGCGCGGCAGCATGCGAGAGATCTCCAATTTATACAATTACGCAGTTTAACTGCTAATTTGTATGACTCGTGGCGTTGTGCTTTGAAATCCGAATTTCATATTGCAACGTACTCACAAATGGTGCACAATACAGGCAGGACGTATCACGGAAATCAATCGTATGGAAAACAGTGCAGTCAAAGAGAGTCGACTCAATATTCGATGCGACAGTCACGCGCGTCAATTGCTGACCAGGGCCGCCACCTACTCGCACGTCAGCGTTTCAGAGTTTGTCCTTTCAAACGCACTGGCGTCTGCTGAGAAAGTGGTGCAAACCAGGGAACTGATCACCTTGGAGGCGAAGGATTTTCACGCGTTCCTGAAAGCACTGGATGCGCCGGTTAAACCTAACCCGGCATTGAAGAAGGCGATGCTGCGTCATTCGAAGCAGGTTGTGCGGTGACCCTGTACAGCATCCGGCCATTTGAAAAAGTTGCCGGAGTTGCTTCATTTCGTTGCGGACAAGCGCCACTGGACGAATACATCTTGCGCTATGCGTCGCAAGACCTGAAACGAAACGTTGCCAGAGTATTTATCGCCACCCCTGCGGACGATCACGACAAGCTCGCTGGTTTTTTTACCCTGAGTGTCGGCGGCGTAAGTTGCGCCGTGTTACCCGAATCTCTGGTGAAGAAGCTGCCGCGCTATCCGGTGCCAGTGGCGCTGATCGGGCGTCTTGCCGTTGACTCCTCTTTTCAGGGCAAAGGCTTGGGATCGATTCTTTTGGTTGACGCTTGCCGCAAGGTGGCGCAGGCCAGTTCAACGCTGGCGGTGGCGGGCATCGTTGTCGAAGCAAAGGATGCTGCTGCAGTTGCCTTCTATCGGCATTTCGGTTTCCTGAAGATGCATGGACAGCCGAATCGATTGTTGCTGCCTGCAAGTGCTTTTCTGGAATGAGGAAAGTACGGCTATAAGCCGTATAATTACAAACGTATTGAACCGGAGACGCTGATGAACACCGCCACCTTGAAACTCGCTCGCATGGAACTGAAGACCACTTTTGATGCCAAGGAATTACTCAACCAGGCCGCCGCCTTGGACGGAATGGATCTCAGCGCGTTTGTTCTGGGCTCGGCCATCGAGAAGGCACGCAAGGTGGTGGCCGACCACACGGTCATATCGTTGACACGGGACGGACAGGCGACGTTGGCACAGTTGCTGGCGAGCCCGCCAGCGCCGACCGCAGCCATGAAAGAGTTGATGAGTCTGGCTGACTTGCCAATACGCCAGGCATGAGCATCGAACTCTCGTTGCTCGATCCTCGTATTGAGTACCCTGGGCGCAAGCAGTTTGACTGCGAACACGAAGTCATCGATAGGTTTGTTCGCGACAGCCTGGTTTCACAGGTCAAGAAGAAGCTCAGCGTTGCCTACGTCCTGACCGACTCGTCAGAAAAGGGTCGGTTGCTAGGTTTTTTTACCGTCGCGAATCACGCAATTGACGCATCTAAGATTCCGTGCGTTCGTCTGGGGATGCTTGGCATAGACAAGCACTACAAGAAGCAGAAATTTGGGTTGTTGTTGATGAAGCAGGCGCTGGCCATCACCAAGGCCTCCTCGGTGCAGATCGGCTGTTTTGGTCTGTATCTGGATGCCGATCCATCAGCCGTCGGGTTCTACCAAAGCCTGGGCTTTGCACTGCTTGAGGGGAACAAGAGCCTAGAGTCTTCGCCAATGTTTATTGCGATCAAGTCAATCGCTTGATGCATATGCACCAACTGTCATAGCACCTTGGCAATCGATGCGCAGACGTGGGCTATGTTTTTGCTGTTCAACGCTGCCACGCACATGCGGCCGGTATCAGTGCCGTAGACGCCGAACTCATTGCGCAGGCGCACCATCTGGTCTTTGGTCAGGCCTGAGTAGCTGAACATGCCGATCTGGCTGGTGATGAAGTTCATGTCTTTTTGCACACCGGCGGCTTTCAGGCCGTCGACCAGCTTTTGTCGCATGGCCTTGATGCGCACGCGCATTTCGCCCAGTTCCTTTTCCCACAGAGCGCGCAGTTCCGGGTTGCCGAGCACCGCGGCCACGATGGCGCCGCCGTGGGTCGGCGGGTTGCTGTAGTTGGTGCGGATCACGATCTTGAGTTGGCTCAGCACGCGGCCCGCTTCTTCCTTGCTGGCGCACAGCACGCTCAGGGCGCCGACGCGCTCGCCGTACAGGCTGAAACTCTTGCTGAACGAAGTCGCAACAAAGAACGTCAAGCCGGCAGCGACAAACTTTTGCACCACCGCGCCGTCTTCGGCCAGGCCATTGGCAAAGCCCTGGTAGGCCATGTCGAGGAAAGCAACCAGTTTGTTGGCGGTGACGACGGCCACCACCTGGTCCCACTGGGCCGGCGTGATGTCGTAGCCGGTCGGGTTATGGCAGCAGGCGTGCAGCACGACGACGGTGCCCGCCGCAGCCGCCTTGAGGTCGGCCAGCATGCCATCGAAGTTGAGGCTGCGCGTCTGAGCATCGTAGTAGCGGTAGCTCTCGACCGTGAAGCCGGCGTTGTTGAACAGGGCACGGTGGTTTTCCCAGCTCGGGTCGCTGATCAGCACTTTGGCGTTTGGGTTGAGATGCTTCAGAAAGTCGGCGCCGACCTTGAGGCCGCCGGTACCGCCGAGGGCCTGGATGGTGGCGACGCGGCCGCTCTTGACCGCTTCGCTGTCGGCGCCGAAGACCAGCGCCTTGACGGCTGTGTCATACGCCACGATGCCGTCGATCGGCAGGTAGCCCCACGCCTTGGGCGCTTCCATCATGACTTTTTCAGCCACCTTCACGCATTCGAGTAAAGGCAGTTTGCCGTCACCGTCGTAGTAAACACCGACGCCGAGGTTGACCTTGGCCGGGTTGGTATCGGCGGCAAATTGCTCGTTCAAACCCAGAATCGGGTCGCGTGGGGCCATTTCAACAGCGGAGAAGAGAGACATGAGGAGTTCCTGGTTAAGAAGTTGACAAAAACAAAAGTGAAGAAGTGATCCGGGTATACCCTGCATTTTACGGGGCCTTTGCTTGTCTCTTCCTTCACACAGTTTGACCTGATCTTTATCGATATCATGCCCGGTTACGTTCTGCTTTTTCCTGAACTCTGAAGTGCCCTGATATGCCCGCTCCGTTGATTGCTCTTGCCTCTGCCGACGCTGCCGATCAGATTGGCGCGGGCGTGTTTGTGCATTTCCCCGATTCGCCGTTCGAGCTCTATCAGCCTTATCCGCCGGCCGGTG
>JBBQZA010000156.1:0-9073 GCA_038208175.1 Burkholderiales bacterium | reverse complement strand
GGAACTGCTCGTGCTTGGCGCCATGCTGCTGATGGCGCCGAAACTCTGGGCCCAGAGCCCGCCAGACGCCGGGCGTGCGCTGCGCGAATCGGCTCCGGCCACGGCTACGCCTCGCCTGTCGGTCGAGCCGCCCCTGGCGGTTCCGGCCATGCCAGCCACGCCTGCGCCACCCGGCAGCAATGTATCGTTTGTGCTGCGCGAGGTCATCTTCACCGGAAACAGTGTGTTTTCCGATGCTGCGCTCGCGCTGCTGGTAGCTGGCAAGATCGGTCAGCAGGTTAACTTGGCCGACTTGCACGCGCTCGCCGCCCAGGTGAGCGACCACTACCAGCGCGCTGGCTATATCCTGACCCAGGTCGTGGTGCCGCCGCAAGATGTCGGCGCAGGCCGTGTTCAGTTCTCCGTCATCGAGGGGCGGCTGGGCCGCATCCGCATCGAAAGGCTGGCAGAGATTCCAATGCCGGAAAGCGCCATCACCGCGACGCTGGCGGGATTGGAGCCTGGCAAACCGTTGAATCAAAAGCAGCTCGAACGCGCCATGCTCTTGCTGTCGGATCTGCCGGGACTGGCACCCGAATCGTCGCTGGAGTCCGGCATTGAGCCGGGGACTTTCGACCTCATCGTTGAACTCAAGCCAGCGCCGCGTGTGAATTTCAGTGTTGATGCAGATAACTATGGATCGCGTGTGACCAACGAATACCGGCTGGGCGGCTTTGCCCGCATCAACAGCCCGTTCGGTTTGCGCGACAACCTGGACCTGCGACTGCTCAGCTCCATCGGCACCGGGCTGAAGTTCGGCAGGATCAGCTATGAACTGCCGTTGGGTTTCTCGGGGCTGCGCGCCAGTGTGGCCTATTCGCACCTCGACTATGAATTGGGCAAGGACCTGGCAGCGCTCGGCGCCAGCGGGAGAGCCAAGGTCTATGAAGCGGCGCTCACCTATCCGTTCATACGCTCGCGAACCCAGAATCTGTTCGCAAAACTCAGCATCGAGGATAAAAAACTTTTTGACAACATCGCAGCGGTGGCACAGGCGTTCGATAAGCGGCTGAGCAGTGTAGGCGCGGGATTTGTCTATGAAGGGCGTGATGCGCTGGGGCTTGGCGGCTATAGCAATGCTGGCGTGACCGCCTACTTCGGCAAGCTGCGCATCGACTCGGCGCGAGACCTCGTGCTGGATCAGGCCGCCGGCGGGCTCAATACCCAAGGTCGCTACACGCGCGTCGTCTATCAGGCGTCGCGGCTGCAGACCCTGTCGCCACAGACCAGCGCGCTGGTTGCGCTGGCCGGGCAGTGGGCGAGCAAGAACCTGGACAGCGCCGAAAAGATCGCTGCCGGTGGGCCGCGCGCGGTCAGGGCTTACTCGTCGTCGGCAGGCATTGGCGACGAGGCCCATATCTTGAATGTGGAATACCGCTGGAGCTTCAGGCCGGACGCGGTAGTCAGCGCGTTTTATGACGCCGCATGGGTTCGGTTCAACCACGACCCTTTGCCGGGAGCGCCCAACAGCCGCACGCTGCGCGGTTACGGGCTGGGATTTTTCTGGAGCCCGGCCAGCGGCGTTTCGCTGCGTACCAGCTTGGCCTGGCGTGCCAGCGACCGTGAATCGCCCGGCAACGACCGCAATCCTCGGCTGTATGCCCAGCTCGTCAAGGTCTTTTGAGTCCGTGGCATTGACATGTTGGAGGAAAAAATCATGCGCTTTCCGATCCGTAATTTCCATAAGCCCCGGCGCATGCATGGCCTGAAGCCCACGCTGATCAGCATGGCGATCATGCTGGCGTTTGCCCTGGCTGGACCTGCCAGCGCATTGCCGGCAGGCGAACAGACCGTCGCGGGGCAAGTTGCGATCAGCCGGCCCGATGCGCAGCAAATGGTGGTGAACCAGGGCTCGGCTGCGGCCATTGTCAACTGGCAAAACTTTTCGATTGGCGCGGCTGAAAAGGTGGATTTTCGCCAGCCCGGCGCCTCCAGCGTGATCCTCAACCGTGTCACGGGCAACAACCCGAGCGAGATTTATGGGCGTATGAATGCCAATGGCCAGGTATTCCTGGTCAATCCCGGCGGTGTGCTGTTCGGCCGAACGGCCGAGGTCAATGTGGGCAGCCTGGTCGCTTCGACGTTACGCCTCAGCAATGAGGATTTCCTGGCGGGTCGCTACCAATTTTCTGCCGGTGACGCAGCCGGTGCGGTGGACAACCAGGGCCAGTTGCAGGCTGGTGATCGCGGCACCATTGCCTTGCTGGGCGCTAATGTAAGCAACAGTGGCACGCTGACGGCGCGCCTGGGAACGGCAGCGCTTGCCGCGGGTGAAAAAATATCCCTTGATTTCAACGGCGACGGACTGACCAAGGTCAAGGTCGATCAGTCAGCCATTGATGCATTGGTGGCCAATCGGGGCATGGTCATTGCCGACGGCGGCCAGGCGATCCTGACGGCGCGCGCCGCGCAGGCGCTGACCGAAACCGTGCTCAACCAGCAGGGCATCGTGCGGGCGCGCTCGCTGGTCGAGCGCAACGGCAGAATCGTCCTCGATGGCGGCGACACCGGGGTCACGCTGGCGAGTGGAACGCTTGACGTGACGGGGGTCGCGCCTGGGCGCACTGGCGGCTCGGCCGAAGTGCTCGGCCATCATGTTGGCCTGGTTGGTCAAGCGCTGATCGATGCGCGCGGCGACGCTGGCGGCGGCACGATTCTGGTCGGCGGGGATTACCAGGGCAAAAATTCACAGGTGCGCAATGCGGCCGCCACTTTCGTCGGCCCGGATGCGGTGTTGCGTGCCGATGCGCTCGGTCACGGCGACGGCGGCAAGGTCGTTGTGTGGAGTGATGAAACGACACGGGCGCATGGGACGATCAGTGCCAAGGGGGGCGGGCAGGGTGGCAACGGCGGGCTTGTCGAAACCTCGGGAAAATTTTTCGATGTTGCGCGCGTTCAGGTAGATGCTTCCGCATCCAAAGGCAAGGCTGGCGAGTGGCTGCTTGATCCCAACGATATCACCATCAGAGTCCTTATCGATGGAGGCGCTATCGACGTTGGGATCACTGGGAGCCCGAATTTCACTTCAACCAGTGAAAACGCAATTCTCAACCCTTCAACCATAGAAAGCGTGCTGAACACTGGAACGAATGTGTCAGTGACGACCACCGGTGCTTCCGTACCCGATGGCCAGTTGGGCGATATCAATGTCGAGGCACCGATCATCAAAAGAACAGGTGTCGATGCAACATTGACGCTCAATGCGCACCGCAACATCATCTTTTCGGCCAGCGACAGCATCGACGGCGTCCAAGGTGGCTCTATCGCCTCGCTCGAATCTGGCGGCAGGCTCAACGTCGATCTGAATGCCGACCTTGACAACCTCAACGGTGGCGCCATCGTGATGAACAGCGGCTCATCGATTGCAACGAACGGCGGCAATGTGCGTTTTTATGGTCGCAATGACCCGGACAATGGACGCGCACAGGGGGCTTTGCCCGGCAATGCGGACGGGATCAGCATAAATCAGGCTCGGATTGATGCTGGGTCATTAACGCCTGGGCAGCCGGGCGGAAATGTCACCCTTCGCGGGCAGGGCCAGACCGCCACCATTACCGCTGCGATTTTGGGGACGGGCATCACTGTGCAAGGCGCGACCATCCAAACCACCTCCGGTGCTATCCGCATCGATGGCATTGGCGGCGCGGACGCTAATGGCGTATCCATGCTGAGCAGCCAGATTTCGGCTTCAGGCGGTGGGGCGATCGACATTAGGGGACGCGCGGGCATACCGCAGTTCACTGAAACTGCCGGTTATGGCGTGTTCTCGGACGACGCTACCGTTCTGACCAGCGGAGGACCCGGCGCCATGGTGATCAGCGGCGAATCGACCAGTACCACGTCCGGCATTTTTTTTAACGGCGGCACGACAATTGGCGGCGTGGCCACCACCGGCAACATCACGCTCAGAGCACTCAACGCGTCGGACAATGAAGATCAGGGTGACATGATTGACCTGGACGGAACGATTCAGAGCAGCGGCGTACTGAACCTGCGCCCTGGAGGCGTTTCGGCTACAGGCGTCTTGACCGAGGCCCCCGCAGTCGCCATTGATCTGTTTGCTCCAAATTCCACCCAGTTTAGCCTCGACCCAAACGAAATGACGCAGGTGATCCAGCCAGGGTTCTCCAGCGTTGTGATCGGCGGCGCGGCCCACACCGGGCTGATCACGGCGCAAGGCGGCGCGCCTGTCAATGGCTTTTATGACATCACCCTGCAAAATGGCGGCGCCGTGAGTTTGGGAATCGTCCTTGCCAACGGCTTGTCGAACCCAGGAAGACTCGTGGCTTTGTCCAGCGGCGGCACTGTTTCGCAGGGCGGTGCTGTTGCGGCTGGCAGCTTGCTGCTGCACGGCACCCAGCCACAATCCAACTTCCAACTCACGAACCCGGCCAACACGGTAGGTCGGCTCAGTGCCAGGTTTGAAGTCGCCAAAGCTTTGGCCAATGCCAATAATGGCGACGTGAATTTTGTCAACAGCGGCGCGCTCGTCATGGATTCGCTGGTTGGGACCGGTATCGATGCGGCGGCCAACCTGCCTGCGCGTATCGATGCGGCGAACACGGTCGTGGCTGGCGATTTGCTGATTAACACGGCGGGCAACCTCACCCTCAATCAGCGCATTGCAACGCTGGGCAGCGACATCACCTTGGTAACCGGCGGGATTATGAGCAATGTCGTGAATGCAACGCTCACGCCGGGGGGCGGTGGCACCTGGAAAGTCTTTGCCGATACCTGGGTAGGTGAAAACCGCGGCGGCCTGGCCGGATCAAGCCCAAATCCGAACTTTTACAACTGCGTATTCGGCTCGGCGTGCGCATCCGCATTGCCCACGACCGGCAACCATTTCGTATACCGCCAGCAACCCCGCGTCAGCTTCGTCTTGGATCCTGCCAATCCATCGCGTACTTACGGCGACCAGAACCCGGCGCTTGCATTTACGCCAACTGGTCTCGTCAATGGCGACACTTTCGGCGATGCAGTCACCGGCTCCTACTTGACAACGGCTACCTCGGCATCGAACGTCGGCAACTATCTCGTCAATGGTAATTTCGTCTCGCCAGTCGGCTATTTAATCGATGCCGCGCCAGGGACGCTGACGGTCAACCCGGCCACGCTGACATATGTGGCCACGCCGGCCACGCGCCTGCAGGGCACCTCGAATCCGGCACTGGGCGGAAGCGTCAGTGGCTTGGTGGCGGGCGATACGCTGGCCACCGCCACCACGGGATCATTGAATTTTTCCACTCCGGCCGACATCGTTTCGCTGCCCGGCCGCTATGCCATCAATGGCAGCGGTTTGTCGGCTGCCAACTACCTGTTCCAGCAGGCACCTGGCAACGCAACGGCGTTGACGGTTGAGCCTGCCATCTTCGGGTTCACGCCGTCCATCTTCAAAGACGTGACCTTTGCCAGTAGCAATCTTTACGAAAGGAACTTTGGCGCGCAGCGGCTGTGCGCGGGGGTCGGCCCGCTGTCGCTGGTGTCGGATCTGGCGGACTCCAAGGACCCGCTGGCCGTGGAATGGTCCCGCGTTCGAGGAAACCCGAATCTGAGCAATTGCATCGGCATGGTACAGCGCTATACCTGCGACAGTTTTTAAGGGTTTTTCATTTATGCACAAATCGGCCCCAGGAGACGTGATTTGGCTGACATAGAAGCGCTGCTTGCTGCGATTGCGGAAGATTCGCCGTGTGGCCCTGACCTTGCGTACGAGGCGCAATTCATCGCGCTTGAAACTGCGGCACGCGGCAAGCAGGAGCAGCAGCTTGGCGAGCACATCACCCCCGCCGAACAGCCCGACTGGGGAGCCGTCAGGCAACAGGCCGAATCGCTTCTGATGCGCTCCAAGGATGTGCGGGTGGCGGTGCTGCTGGTCCGTGCTCTGACCCGGGTCAACAACCTGGCAGGCTTGCGCGATGGCTTGAAGCTGTTACTAGGATTGATCGAACGCTACTGGCCGCAACTGCATCCGGTGGACCCGGACGACCCGGACGATTTCACGATGCGTTTGAACGCATTGGCGCCGCTTGGCGATGCGGGCGCGCTGCTGCTGGACGTGCGCGGGGCGCTGGTGGTGGTGTCGGGGCCGCATGGCCGCGTGTCCGTTCGCGACATCCTAGTGGCTGCCGGAAGACTTTCCCCAGCCAAGGGCGAAACCGTGTTGAGTCAGGCGCAAATTGAAAGCGCCATTACCGCTGCGGCTGCACAAGATCGTGAGCGGGTTGATGCGGCACGCGACAGCGCCGATTTGGTTCTTAAGATTTATTCGCTGCTTTCAGACAAGGTGGGCACTGACCTGGCGACCGACCTACGTCCCTTGTCCAGCATGCTCAAGCTGATCGTTCAGGCCTGCGACAACGCGACCCCCCAGACCAGCGAGGTCATTTTGCAGGCTGTGGCCGACAGTCGCGCTGATGCGGCCGCGCAGTCGGGCAGGGCACCTGCACTGGCCAGCGAAATTGGCAGCCGCGACGACGCCATGCGTGCACTTGACGCGGTATGCAAGTTTTACGAACGCGCCGAGCCCGGTAACCCGGCGCCGCTGTTGATTCGCCGGGCGCAGCGGCTGATCAACAAGAGTTTTGTCGAAATCATGCAGGACTTGGCGCCAGACAGCCTGACTCAGATCCGCCATATCGCCGGGCTCAAGGACGAATAGCAGCAACACAATAAAACTTAAATGCGGTATTGATACCAGCAACATAACCTTGTAGAAATAGCAGGTTGCATGGTTGTATTCCAAAGATCAGGCGCAAGGGTTTCAAAGTCTGGTTTTACTTGATTCTCTCAATGCATTGAAGGAGCGTGTCATGGCAAAAGACAGTAGTCAAAAATTCATCGCACGCAATCGTGCGCCGCGGGTGCAGATCGAGTACGACGTCGAACTTTACGGTGCCGAGAAAAAAATTCAGCTGCCTTTTGTCATGGGCGTACTGGCCGACTTGTCGGGAAAGCCGGCCGACCCCTTGCCGCCGGTGGCGGATCGCAAATTCCTGGATATTGATGTGGACAGTTTTGACGGCCGCATGAAAGCCATCAAGCCCCGGGTCGCGTTCCAGGTGCCCAACACGCTGACCGGCGAAGGCAATATCAGCGTTGACCTGACCTTTGAGAACATGGATGATTTTTCGCCCGCTGCCGTCGCCCGCAAGGTCGATGCGCTCGGCAAGCTGCTGCAGGCGCGCCAGCATCTGTCCAATCTCATGACCTATATGGACGGCAAGTCCGGGGCTGAAGAACTGATCAACAAGGTGCTGAAAGATCCGGCCTTGCTGCAGTCTCTGGCGACCACGGCCAAACCGGATGCACCAGGCATCGCACCGTCAAGCGGGATAGCCGAGGGCTCGACCTCCTAGGCCAGCCAGCCCGTTACTCATACAAAAGGAGCATTCCATGGCCGAAACCGAACAAGCCGTCCTGACTGCGCAGACTGCAGGCCTGACGCTCGAAGGCAATGAATTTTCCGCGCTGCTGCAAAAGGAGTTCAGACCAAAAAGTGAAGAAGCCAAGAGCGCCGTTGAAGAGGCGGTACGCACTTTGGCGTCGCAAGCCTTGTCGCAAACGAAGCTGATCGGCAACGATGTCATCAAGTCCATCGAAGCCATCATTGCCCAACTTGACCACAAGCTCACCGAGCAGGTCAACCTCATCCTGCATCATCAGGATTTTCAGAAGCTCGAGGGCTCGTGGCGTGGCCTGCACTATCTGATCAACAACACTGAAACGGATGAGCAACTGAAAATCCGCTTCATGAACATCTCCAAGCTCGACTTTGGCAAAACGCTCAAACGCTACAAAGGCACAGCCTGGGACCAGAGCCCTCTGTTCAAGCGCATCTATGAAGAGGAATACGGACAGTTCGGAGGCGAGCCATTCGGTTGCCTGGTAGGTGACTACGCTTTTGATCACAGTCCTCCCGACGTTGAATTGCTGGGTGAAATAGCCAAGGTGTCGGCTGCGGCTCATACGCCGTTCATCGCCGGCGCCTCGCCCACGGTGATGCAGATGGACTCGTGGCAGGAACTTGCCAATCCCCGCGATCTCACCAAGATATTCACGACGCCGGAGTATGCCGCCTGGCGTTCCCTGCGCGAGTCGGACGATGCGCGCTACATCGGGCTGGCCATGCCGCGCTATCTTGCGCGCCTGCCCTACGGCGCCAAAACCTCCCCGGTGGAGGCGTTCGATTTCGAGGAAGACACCGGTTCGGCCGATCACAGCAGATACACCTGGTCCAACGCCGCCTATGCAATGGCGGTCAACATCAACCGCTCCTTCAAGCTGTACGGCTGGTGCTCGCGTATCCGTGGCATCGAATCGGGCGGGGCGGTGGAAGGTTTGCCCACGCATACTTTTCCTACCGATGATGGCGGTGTGGACATGAAGTGCCCGACCGAAATCGCCATCAGCGACCGCCGCGAAGCCGAACTCGCCAAAAACGGCTTCATGCCGCTGGTGCATCGCAAAAACTCCGATTTCGCCGCCTTCATAGGCGCGCAGTCGCTGCAAAAGCCTTTCGAGTATGACGACCCGGACGCTACCGCCAATGCCAACCTGGCCGCGCGCCTGCCTTACCTCTTTGCCTGCTGCCGGTTTGCGCATTACCTTAAATGCATCGTGCGCGACAAGATCGGCTCGTTCAAGGAACGCGATGACATGCAAGTCTGGTTGCAAAACTGGATCATGAATTATGTCGATGGCGACCCGGCGCACTCCTCGGAAAGCACCAAGGCCCGCAAGCCGCTGGCGGCTGCGGAAGTGGTCGTCGAAGAGGTCGAGGGCAATCCGGGGTATTACACGTCCAAATTCTTTCTGCGGCCCCACTACCAGCTTGAAGGGCTGACGGTATCGCTGCGACTGGTATCCAAGCTGCCATCGGCGAAGGCAGCCTGAACAGGTAGGGCCAGGTCCGGCCTCACGCATGTGTTTTCGCCAATGTATTGGGTCATTGCCAATCAACCAACAGGAGAGATGTCATGGCAGTCGATATGTTTTTAAAGCTCGATGATGTGAAGGGAGAGTCAAAAGACAG
>JBBQZA010000155.1:0-9162 GCA_038208175.1 Burkholderiales bacterium | reverse complement strand
GACCAGTACACCTCATTCTTGTTCTTGACCAGCCACGGGTCTTGCAGCATGTGCTTGTTCATCTCCTGCGCCGTGCAGGAAATACTCTCCAGCCCACCGGCCACGTAAATGTCGCCCTCGTTGGCGATGATGCGCTGCGCTGCCAGTGCAATGGTTTGCAGGCCCGACGAGCAGAAGCGGTTGATGGTCATGCCCGAAGTGGTGACCGGGCAGCCGGCGCGCAGCGCGATCTGGCGCGCAATATTGGCGCCGGTCGCGCCTTCGGGCGTGCCGCAACCCATGATCACATCGTCCACTTCGGCGGCGGCAATGCCGGCGCGGGCGATGGCTTGTTCGACCACGTGACCACCGAGCGTGGCTCCGTGCGTCATGTTGAAGGCGCCCTTCCAGCTCTTGGTCAGGGGCGTGCGGGCGGTGGAAACAATTACTGCTGAAGTCATGATTTGTTACTTCCTGGTTTATTCAATTCAGTTAAATGTCTTGCCTTCAGCCGCCAGCTTGGCCAGCAACGGCGCCGGCTGCCAGAACTTGGCATCGTCGAGCGGGTTCTGTGCGAAGCGCTTCATGCTCTGCACCACATTGAACAGGCCGACCTGATCCGCGTAGTTCATCGGACCACCGCGGTAGATCGGGAAACCATAGCCCATCAGATAAACCATGTCGATATCACTGGCTTTGGACGCAATGCCGTCTTCCAGGATGCGCGCCGCCTCATTCACCAGCGAATAGACCAGCCGCTGCACGATTTCTTCGTCAGAGATCTTGCGCGGGGTAATGCCCTGCGACTTGCGATAGTCCTCAATCATCTTGACGACTTCGGCATTTGGAATCGCATCGCGCTTGCCGGCCACGTAGTCGTACCAGCCGGCGCCGGTCTTCTGGCCAAAGCGCCCGTTCTCGCACAACAGGTCAGCCGTCTTGCTGTATTTCATGTCAGACCCCTCAAGCGCGTGGCGTTTGCGGATGGCCCAGCCAATGTCGTTGCCGGCCAGGTCGCCCATGCGAAACGGCCCCATCGCAAAACCGAACTTCTCGATCGCCTTGTCCACCTGCTGCGGTGTGCAGCCTTCGTCCAGCAGGAAGCCACCCTGGCGGCCATACTGCGCGATCATGCGGTTGCCGATGAAGCCGTCGCAGACGCCGGAGACAACTGCGGTTTTCTTGATCTTCTTCGCCATCGCCATGACCGTGGCCATCACGTCTTTGGCGGTCTTGGCGCCGCGCACCACTTCGAGCAGCTTCATCACGTTGGCCGGGCTGAAAAAGTGCAGACCGACCACGTCCTGCGGGCGTTTGGTAAACGAGGCAATTTTGTCAAGGTCCAGTGTCGAAGTGTTTGAGGCCAGAATGGCGCCCGGCTTCATCACGCGGTCCAGTTCCTTGAAGACCGCCTCCTTGACGCCGATTTCCTCGAACACGGCTTCGATCACCATGTCTGTGCCTGTTAGATCGTCGTAGCTCAACGTGGTCTTAAGCAGGCTCATGCGCTGCTCGTACTTGTCCTGCTTCAGCTTGCCTTTCTTGACCTGGGATTCGTAGTTCTTGCGAATGGTGGCGACGCCGCGGTCCAGCGCGTCCTGTTTCATCTCAAGCATCGTCACCGGAATGCCGGCGTTCAAAAAATTCATCGAAATGCCGCCGCCCATGGTGCCGGCGCCGATCACCGCCACCGAATTGATCGCGCGTTGCGGCGTGTCAGTCGGCACATCCGGAATTTTCGAGGCAGCACGTTCGGCCAAAAATAGATGGCGCAGCGCCTTGCTTTCCGGCGACATCATCAGGCTGACGAACAGCTCGCGCTCCACGGTCATGCCGGCGTCGAACTTGTGTTTGGTCGCGGCTTCGATCGCATCGACGCACTTGGCCGGCGCCGGGTAGTTGGCCGACATGCCCTTGACCATATTGCGCGCAAACTGGAAATAGGCGTCGCCCAGCGGATGTTTGCACGGCAGATTGCGCACCAGCGGCAGCGGACGAACGTCGGCCACTTCCAGTGCATAGGCCTGCGCCTCGGTCATCAATGATTCGGCTGAGGCAGCCATTTTGTCGAACAGCTTCTGCCCCGGCAGCATCGCCAGCATTTCGCTCTTGACGGCCTCCCCGCTGACGATCATGTTGAGTGCCGGCTCGACGCCAAGCACGCGCGGCAGGCGTTGCGTGCCGCCGGCTCCCGGCAGCAAGCCAAGCTTGACCTCAGGCAGTGCGACACTGGTCCCCGGCGCAGCGATGCGATAGTGGCAACCGAGCGCGAGTTCCAGGCCACCGCCCATGACCACGCTGTGAATCGCCGCAAGCACCGGTTTGGCGGAGTTCTCCAGGGCCAGAATGACACTGTTCAAATTGGGTTCCTGCATCGCCTTCGGGCTGCCGAATTCCCTGATGTCGGCGCCGCCGGAAAATGCCTTGCCAGCGCCTGTAATGACAATGGCCTTCACTGCGGCATCGGCATTGGCCTTCTCCAATCCGTCTGCGATGCCTTGGCGGGTTGCCAAACCAAGGCCGTTGACTGGTGGGTTGTTAAGGGTAATTACAGCGACTTCGCCGTGGACCTGATATACAGCCGTCATGCGGATGCTCCTTGAAAACAAATAGAACAATCGTTCTATTTCATTCTAGAGCGTTTGAACGACTGGAACATGCCGGTTTGTCTCGATTGAGACATGGTGAGGGGCAACGCCGGGTTTCGCTGATTTTGTCAAGCAGTCACAGCAACTTCTTCAAGCGCTGCAATGCGTCTTTGTCGATGCGGTCTTTTTCCCGATAGTCTGTCTTGGTTTTGAGCAGTCCGTCGATATCGAGCGTGCGTATTTGTACGCCATCCACCTCCAGCGTACGCACATGCGGCTGCAGGCTGTCGTAGCTCTGCCCATTCGCGGCAAACAGCAAATCAATCAGCAAGCCGTCGGCGATCCGAATGTTTTCGGGTGCGTCCTTCGAGACCTGGAACCAGCCCGGCTCCAACTGCTGGCTGGCCGGCAGAAAGTTTAGTGCCCGAATCACGCGACGCCCGTTTTCCAGCGAGCTCGGAAGCAGGATGTCAATGTCCTCTGTTGCGCGCACAAAGCCGTTGAGTCGCACGGCCTGACCGCCTACCAGAATGTACTGAACGTCCTCGGCCTGAAAGCGCCGTAGCAGGTCCAGCAGGACGTCGGGGTTCATCCTTGATTCACGCTGGGTGCCATGGGCGGGGTGTTCAGTCGCCGCGCTGCCTGAAGATGGCGCTCATCGTCGAGTTGATTCAGCACGCTGTGGGAGGCACGGATCACGCCCCGAGGAAGTGCGGGCATGGCGTGTGCCAGCATGGCGTCAAGTTGGCGGCACCGCCGCAGGGCCTCGACCGGGTCCAAAATGAACTCGGTGCGCTGTTGTCGGCCTGCGAGGTGCGTCATGTTGCTATCTTAGCGCGGTCACGAACCTCAGACCTCCAGCCATTCCTTGCGAATGTAGGTTTCACGGCGCAGTTCATCCGGCGTTCCGGTGAACACAATGCTGCCGTGGCCCATCACCATGCAGTGATCCGAGATGTCCATGGCGATGGTCAGTTTCTGTTCGATCAAGAGCACCGATATGCCGCGTTTCTTCAGTTCCTTCAGGTACTGCGCCACCAATTCCACGATTTTCGGCGCCAGCCCCTCGGTCGGCTCGTCGATGATGATGAGGTCCGGGTCCCCCATCAAGGTTCGGCACAGCGTCAGCATTTGCTGTTCACCTCCGGACATCACGCCGGCCAGCATGTTCTGGCGCTCCTTCAGGCGGGGAAACAGCTGGTACATGTCTTCCAGAGACCAGCGCCCTGCTTTTCTGGCGCTTTTCTGCCCCAGATAAAGATTTTGTTCAACCGTCAGGGTCGGAAAGATATCGCGACTTTCGGGCACATAACCGATCCCCAGATGGGCGATCTCAAAGGTCCTTTTTCCCAGTATTTCCTGCCCCTTCCAGTGCAGCGAACCCTGTGCATCGACCAGGCCCATGATTGCCTTGGCGGTGGTCGAGCGCCCCGAGCCATTGCGACCCAGCAGCGCCGTGATCGAGCCTTTCTGCACCTCAAAGTGAACGCCGTGCAGCACATGGCTCTTGCCGTAAAAGGCGTGCAGATTTTCTATTTTCAGCAGGCTCATACGTGGCCCTCCGCCTGAGAATCCGCCACCGAAGAGCCCAGGTAGGCCTCCTGCACCCGCGCATTGGCGCGCACCGCCTCCGGCGTGTCGTAAGCCAGCAGTTCTCCATAGACAACGACCGCACTCTTGTCAGCCAGACCAAACACCACGCCCATGTCGTGCTCGACCGTCAAAAGGGTCTTGCCGACCGTCACATCCTTGATCAACCGGATGAAACGACTGGTCTCCGATTTGCTCATGCCGGCGGTCGGCTCATCCAGCAAAATCACTTTGGCGCCACCGGCAATGGTGATGCCAATCTCCAGAGCCCTTTGTTCGGCGTAGGTGAGGTTCATTGCTAGCACGTCACGCTTTTTGTCGAGTTTGACCATCTCCATCAACTCATCAGCTCGGTCGTTGGCATCCTTCAGATCAGCCAAAAATTTCAGAAAGGTGTACCTGTACCCCAGGCTCCAGAGCACGCCGCAACGCAAGTTCTCGAAAACGCTGAGCTTGGAGAATATATTGGTAATCTGAAAACTGCGGGAGAGGCCCATGCGGTTGATCTCGTAAGGCTTCTTGCCGCTGATTCGCTGACCGTTGAGCAAAACCTCACCACTGCTGGGCTCGAAGCGGCCGCTGATGAGATTGAACAGGGTCGATTTGCCTGCGCCATTGGGCCCAATGATGCCGACCCGTTCGCCGGCAGGTATTGCCAGATCAATGCCGCGAATGATCTCGGTTTTGCCAAAACTCTTGCGCAGGCTCTTCAGTTCCAGGGCGTAAGTCATAGCAACTCCCTGCGTTTGATTTCCTTTTCGATGTCTTCCTGGATCTGACCCCACTGCAGGTTGAACTGGCGACGGCACAGTTCGAACAGACCGGCTCCAGTAAGCGTCAGGAAGGCACAGCCGAACCAGCTGTCCAGGCCTGCCGCATTCAGCGAGATTCCCGCGAAGGGGACCAGATTTCCCTGGCCACCGCCGAGCTGCAGGTGATAGACCATCTCCACCATGCCGGCAGCGCCAATCAAAGCCAGCAACACCGTCAGGGCCAAGGCCAGGTAACTGACCCACAACTCACGCAATCTGCCGAAGGAGGCAATACGCAGGTTCATCATCAGCAGGCTGGCAATGCCACCTGGCGCGTACATCACCATGAAAAGAAAAGTGAGTCCCAGGTACAGGTACCAGGCCTGGGTGAATTCGCTGAGCAGACCGAACACCAGAACCATCAGCACGGCGCCTATGATCGGTCCAAAGAAGAAGGTTGCGCCACCCAGGAAAGTGAACAGCAGGTAGGCGCCGGAGCGAGCTGCATGGACCACTTCGGCGGTGACGATTTCAAAATTCAAGGCCGCCAGGCCACCGGAAATGCCAGCGAAAAAGCCGGCAATGATAAAGGCGGTGTAACGAACGCGCTGGGTGTTGTAGCCCACGAATTCCACCCGCTCCGGATTATCACGCACCGCATTGAGCATGCGTCCGAGCGGCGTTCGGGTGAAAGCAAACATGGCAGCCACTGCAAGAAAGGTGTAGACCGCGACCAGGTAGTAGACCTGAATCGGTGGCCCAAAAGTGATCCCAAAGAAAGGCCTTCCGGTCACCCGGTTGCCTGAGATACCACCCTCGCCTCCAAAAAATTCTGGGATCATCAGCGACATGGCAAACACCAACTCGCCAATGCCCAAGGTGATCATCGCAAATGTGGTGCCCGACTTACGGGTTGTCACATAACCGAGCAGCACCGCAAACGCCGTGCCGGAAAACCCGCCAACCAGGGGCACCAGAGACACCGGTATCGGCAGTGCGCCACTGGAAATATTGTTAAGCGCGTGAATCGCCAGAAAGGACCCCAAACCAGTGTAAACGGCATGCCCGAAGCTGAGCATGCCACCCTGCCCCAACAGCATGTTGTAAGACAGGCAGGCGACGATGGCAATGCCCATTTGCGACAGCAGCGTGATCGCCAAGCTGCTGCTGAATGCAAATGGAACCAGCGTCAGGACCAGCGCAAACAGGGTCCAAATCAGCCAGCGACCGACATTGAGGGGTTTGAATTGATAAACAGTGCTCATCAATCAGTCCTCCCGCGTTCCGAGCAAGCCCTTAGGACGGAAAATCAGGATCAGCACCAGAAACAGGAAGGGGAGGATCGGAGCCACCTGTGACAGCGTCAGTTTCACCAACGAATTGCCAAGTGCTTCTGCACCCAGATTCAGGCCCAGTTGCACCGCCAGCGTGCCCAGCGAGTAGTCGAAGGCGACGGCAAAGGTCTGTATCACGCCGATCAGTACCGACGCCAGAAACGCCCCTGACAGTGAGCCCATGCCGCCAACGACGACCACGACAAAGATGACCGAACCGACCGAGGCTGCCATGGCCGGCTCGGTCAGAAAAGTGCTGCCACCGATGACACCGGCCAAGCCGGCCAGCGCCGCACCAGCGCCGAATACCATCATGAAGACAGCCGGCACGTTGTGACCCAGCGCCTCGACCGCTTCCGGATGCGTCAGCGCGGCCTGTATCACCAGGCCGATGCGTGTGCGCGTCAGCAGCAGCCAGACCGACACCAGCATGACCAGTGCACCCAGCATCATGAAGCCACGGGTTGCAGGAAACGGTGAACACACCAGACGCACCGTCGCATCTGCCGCATTGCAGAGTTCCGGGGGCGCCGCGCCCCAGATCAGGCTCAAACCATTGACCGAGTGATTGATCAGCGTGAAGGCCGGCCCCTGCAACAAATCCGGCGGACGAAAGTCGACAGCGATCCGGCCCCAGACCAGTTGCACCAGTTCAAGAATGACGTAAGACAGGCCAAAGGTGATCAACAATTCAGCAACATGTCCATACTTGTGGACCTTGCGCAGGAACAGACGTTCAAACAGTGCACCCATCAGCCCCACGATGACCGGAGCGAGCACCAGTGCCGGCCAGAAGCCGACCACTCGCGACACCGTGTAGCCGACGTAGGCACCCAGCATGTAAAAGCTGGCATGGGCAAAATTGAGTACGCCCATCATGCTGAAGATCAGCGTCAGCCCTGAACTCAACATGAACAACAACAATCCGTAGCTCAAGCCATTGAGCATCGAGATAATGAAAAACTCCATTCAGGCAATCTCCTGGCCGGCAAAAAATCAAAAAAGAGCCCGAGACGGTACACCCGTTCGGGCTCAACTTCATGGGGAAGATATCAAGGGCGCTTCATCTGGCAACTGGTTGGCGTGCTCGAAACGTAGTTGGGGTATTCACCGACCGGTGCCAGCGTCATGCCGGTATTTTCCGGGTTGTAAGGATATTTCTTGTCGGCCTTTTGCCACACTGACATGTAGAGCGGTTGCTGCAACTGGTGGTCGGCCTTGCGAATTTCCACTTCGCCATTGAAGCTGTTGACCTTCAGGCCTTCCAATGCCAACGCAACCTTGACCGGATCGGTCGATTTGGCCTTGGCGATCGCCGCGCCCAGCGTCTCGTAAATGCGAATAGTCGAACCGGTATAGAAATCGTCGTTGTATTTGGTCTTGAACTCCTTCATCCACTTGTCCATTTGGCCACCCATGTTGTAGTGGCTGTAAGCAATCTGGTAAACCCGCCCGGCACCATTGGTGCCCAAGGCTGTGGGAGTGCCGGTGACGCCAGCATAGTAGGTAAAGAATTTGCCAGTGTAGCCACTCTCGTTTGCCGCCTTCACCAGCAGTGACAGGTCGGAACCCCAATTGCCGGTGATCACCGTATCGGCGCCGGTGGCCTTGATCTTGGCAATATAGGGCGCAAAGTCGCGCACCTGCGCCAGCGGGTGCAGGTCTTCACCAACGATCTGGATATCGGGTCGTTTGCGCGCCAGCGTTTCCTTGGCGTACTTCGCAACCTGGACGCCATGCGAGTAGTTCTGGCCCAGGATATAGACTTTCTTGATGTCTTTCTGTGTTGCCATGAAGCTCGACATCGCCTCCATTTTCATGGAGGTGTCGGCGTCAAAACGGAAGTGCCAGAAACTGCACTTGCTGTTGGTCAGGTCTGGATCCACAGCCGAGTCGTTAAAGTACAGCACTTCTTTGCCCGGATTGCGCTCGTTGTGCTTGTTGATGGCATCCACCAGGGCCAGTGCCACCGAGGAACCATTGCCCTGAATGATGTAGCGCACGCCCTGATCGATGGCGGCCTTCAAGGCATTCAGACTTTCCGCCGGACTCAGCTTGTTGTCCATGCCGGTGATTTCAAACTTCACGCCCGCCGGGTTGCCGGGTTGCCCGGGGTTGCCGGCGACCGGCAGCCCGCTGAATTTTTCGGCAAAAAACTGATAGCCCTTCAATTGACTTACACCGACTGGCCCGAGCAGGCCGGTCAACGGATCAATCCGGACAATCTTGACCACTTCGCCCTTTTGCGCAAAGGAGGCGCCGGCGCACAAAACAGCCACCGTAGCAGCAACAACCTTCAATCCAAGCTTCATAAGAAAATCTCCATTGGTTTCAATCAACTGACAGCCTCGCAGCGTACAAGTATTTGTGCGCTGCATCACGAGGGTTTTCCACTACAACGAATCACCCATGCGACATGCCAAACTGCCAACCAGGCATCACGCGTCAGGCAGTTTGTAGTCCTTCAGCAGTTCTCGCAACTTGGTCTTTTGCATTTTGCCAGTACCCCCGAGAGGTATGGAGTCAACGAACACAACATCATCCGGAATCTGCCACTTGGCCGTCTTGCCTTCGTAAAACGCGATCAGTTCCTTGACTGACACCTCTGCCCCTGGCTTTTTGACCACCGCGATGATCGGACGCTCGTCCCATTTGGGATGTTTCATGCCGATGCAGGCTGCCATCGCCACAGCCGGGTGCGCCATGGCAATGTTTTCGACGTCGATCGAACTGATCCATTCGCCACCGGATTTGATGACATCCTTGCTGCGATCAGTGATTTGCATGTAGCCGTCGGCATCGATGGTGGCCACATCGCCGGTCGGAAACCAGCCATCCACCAGCGGACTGGCATCGCCCTTGAAATAGTCGCTGATGATCCAGTGGCCTTTGACCAGCAGGTCGCCATAGGATTTGCCA
>JBBQZA010000154.1:0-9190 GCA_038208175.1 Burkholderiales bacterium | reverse complement strand
GCTTGAGCCAGCTCACCAGCGGGCTGTCGCCATGCCCCATCTGCTTCATCTTTGGCAACAGGTAGAACGCCAGCACCGGCGTGATGGTGACCGACACAATCATGCTGGCAAGAATGGACACAATGTAGGCAATGCCCAGCGGCGTGAACAAGCGTCCCTCGATGCCCGGCAAAACGAACAGCGGCACGAACACCAGAACGATGATCACCGTGGCATAGACAATGGCCGAACGCACTTCCAGCGTCGCCTTGGCGATCACTTCAACCACCGGGCGCGGCACGCTCAGGGCGCTGTTGAGCTTGAGGCGGCGCAGCACATTTTCCACACCCACCACCGCGTCGTCCACCAGTTCGCCAATGGCAATCGCCAGGCCACCCAGAGTCATGGTGTTGATGGACAAGCCAAAGTAGTGAAACACCAGAGCGGTGACCAGCAGCGACACCGGAATGGCAGTCAGCGAGATCAACGTGGTGCGCACGTTGAGCAAAAACATGAACAGAATCACCGCCACCAGGATGGCACCGTCGCGTAGTGCCTCCTGGACGTTGGTAACCGAATGCTCAATGAAGTCGGCCTGCTTGAAAAGAAATTGTGGCACCTCAACACCCGGCGGCAAACTCTTTGCCAGATCCGCGATGGCGCGCTCAACTTCCCGGGTTACCGTCACGCTGTCGGCGCTCGGTTGCTTTTGCACCGAGAGAATAACCGCCGGTTTGCCGTTGTAGCTGCCATCACCACGCTTTAGAGCAGCGGCGACTTTCACATCGGCGACTTGCTTGAGCAGGATCGGCTGGCTGTTCTTCACGCTCACCACCAGGTTTTGCAGATCCTCAATGCGGCTGGTACGGCCAAGCTGGCGAATCAGGTATTCACGGCCCTGCGCCTCCAGAAAGCCGCCGCTGGTGTTGGCGCCAAAGTCGCGCAGTGCGGCCTCCAGTTTTTCGCGTTCCACGCCCAGCGCCTGCAACTGCGCTGGTTTGATCTCAACGCGGTATTGCCGCACCTCGCCGCCAATCGGCGTAACCTGCGCCACGCCGGCTATGGTCAGCAAGCGCGGCCGCATCACCCAATCGGCGTATTCGCGCACCTGCATCGGGCTGACCTTGGCCGGGTCGGCCGGCAGCGCCAGCAGCAAAATTTCGCCCATGATGGAGGAAATTGGGCCCAGTTGCGGCACCACGCCAGGGGGCAGTTGCTCGCGCACCAGGTTCAGGCGTTCACTGATCTGCTGGCGGTTGCGGTAAATGTCCGAACCCCACTCAAACTCCACATAGATGATGGACAGGCCAATGCCCGACACCGAACGCACCCGGGTGACACCCGGCATGCCGTTCATGCTCGACTCGACCGGGAACGTCACCAGTTGCTCCACCTCTTCGGGTGCCATGCCGCCGGCTTCGGTCATCAAGGTAACGGTGGGTTTGTTCAGGTCAGGAAAAACATCCACCGGCATTTGTCTGACCGTCAGTACACCGTAAATCACCAACAGCAGCGAGATGCCCAGCACAATCAGGCGCTGGCGCAGGCTGGTATGAATGATGAAATCAAACATATCTCAACGCACCTGAGCTAGCAAACCAGCACCCTGTGTGACCACACGTTCACCGCTGGCCACACCCGAGGTCAGAGCCACGTTGCCTGCATCGATGGGCTGTGTTGCGACCTTGCGCAGCACAAAACGCTCGGCTCCCATATGAATCCAGACTGCGCTCTCACCAGAGCCGCCCTTGACCAACGCCGCCTGGGCGACCGCCGCACCCTTGGCAATATGGGCAGTTCTGGCAATCACCTTGACCGGTTGACCGACCGCTGCAGGTACTTTGCCTGGCTTCACACGAAACAGCAGCGGTATCGCCTGCTCACGCAACTGCCGACTGCCACCCACAAACTGCAACTCCAGCGACCCGCCAGGCAACACCGCACTGGCAGACGTCAAGCCTTCAACCAGGGCGGCATCGTAAGCCAGTGCCTCCACGCTCAGGCGCGCAGGGTCAAGCACCTCAAACAGAATGTCTTTTGCATCCACCACCTGCCCCAGCACCGCGTTGGCGGCACTGATGACGCCTGACACCGGTGCCAGCAGGGCCTCAAGGGTCGTCAGGCTGGCGCCTACCGCTGCCCGGCGTTTTTTCAGGGCTTCCCATTCAAAGCGGGTGGCCTCAATCGTCGCCTGTGGCACCGAGCCTTCAAGTTGCTGGTAACGCTGCGCCTTGCGCTCGGCAATGGCAAGCTGGGATTCCAGTTCGGCCAGTTGCGCCTGGCTGTTGCCACGCTCGATGCTGCTGGCCACCGGGCGCAAATACGCCAGCACTTGCCCCTTGGTCACTTTTTGCCCCAGCACCGGCAAGCCCCTGGGGCCAGGCTCGATGCGGCCGGGCTGGCTGGCCTGCACGCGCCCACCGGCATTGGCGTCGGCAATGACACGGCCGTTGAATTCGACCGTGCTGGCGATGTCCCTGATTTCAACCCTCACAGTGCGAACCCCAAGCTGGTGTTGCACCCCTTTCGGCACGAACAGGCTGCCGTCGGCCAGGCGCTGGGCGGCGACGCTTTCCATGGCACTGTTGACACCGCCGGTCGCTACCGCGATCGCAGATTTGACGGCGACTGGCTTCTGATCCTGGCTGTGGTCCTCGTCGCCGTGGGCAGACGCAGGCCCGTGCATCCCGAGCCAGATGCCGCTCACAATGCTCGCAAGATAGATTGGTTTCATTTGCTTCTTTTAATGGGTTGAGGATTTGCGTTTGCGCCGACGCATTGCAACCAGTGCAACGCCAACCAGAAGCAGCGCGCCAGAGGCAGCCCAGACAGCCCATTGAGTGCCAGCGCGAACCTGCGCCACGCCGGCCACGGGCACTGTCAGATCGAGCGATGCCGCCAGCAGATCGGAGGTCGGTCCGGCCTGCACCGAAAAGGCCAGTGGGTACTTGCCCGGTGTGGCAAACGCATCGCTCTGAACCAGGTACACACCTGGCGCTACCTGGCGCGCCACCGCCTTCAAAATGCTGCCACTTTCAACTTCAATTTGCGCATCGGTCACCGGCTCGTTGGTCGCGAAGCGGTCGAGCGTGAGGGTCAGCGTCTTGCCCAGCAACACGCCGACCAGCTCAAAGTCGTCGGTCTGAGCGATTACCCGCGGCGCCATTACGGTGCCAGACACCGGCGCGGCCTCAGCGCCATGGTCTTCGCCCTCGTGCGCCGCTGCAGACGCAGCAAAAACGGTCAGCAGTGTTGTCGCCAGGGCAACGCGAATCAGCGTCCCAGCGCTGCGGTATGTGGTAGTCAAGGCAACACTCCCAAAATTTGATTGATGCGGGATCGAGATGCCGCCACGCCGACCTGCTGGCGGCTTAAAAACGCCTGCGCATCGAAGGCAGCGGCACGCACCCGCAGCAAGCCGGGCAGATCAGACTCACCCAAGGAAAAAGATTTTTCCGCCAACGCCAGGTTGTCAGCGCTCAATGCCTGCCGCTGGCTCGCGAAAGTCAACTGGCGCTGTGCACTATCGAACTCGCGGCGAGCTCGCTCTATATCCAGCGCCAGCTTGCTCTGTGCCAATGCCAACTCGGCATCCGCCTGCGCCAACTCGGCACGTGAGGCGGCATTGTCCTGGCGCACACGCTCACCAGCCGAAAAGGGCAAGGTCAACTTGATGCCAACAGTATTGGCATAGGCTTGGGCGTAGTCAGCGCGACCAGACACCACACGCAGCGCCAGGATGGGTGAGTCGCGACGTGTTTCTTCGGCCACTTTGAGCCGGGCACGCGCCAGTTGTGCGCTGGCGGCGGCGGCGGCCAACAGCGGGTGCCCATCAGTCACCTCCCGCGTGGCAATTTGCGTCTCGGCCGCCAACTCGGCTGGCGCCGCGTCACCTGTGAGGCCACGGTAACTTAGCTCGGCCTGCAACAGCACGGTTTGCGCATCGGCCAGATCCGCCTGTGCCGCCAGTTCTTCGTTTTGCGCCAGATTGGCGTCGAAGCGCGCCAGTTCGCCGACCTTGTAACGGCGCAATACATCGGACGCCAAGTCCCGGGCCGTCTGCAGCCGGCGCTCGGCAAGTGCCCGGGCGTTGCGCGCTGCCGCCAGCGTCCACCAGACGTCGCGCAGCTCACCGGCAATTTGCCATCGCAACGCATGGCGGCGTGCACTGACCTCGATTTGTGCACTGGATGCCTCAGCCTGCCGTGCGACCCTTTGACCTGGTAACCAGAGCGGCACCGCCATCTCCAGCTCCCACTCCTGCTTGCCTCGGTTGGCGCTAAATTGGTCATTCAGGCCTGACAAAGACACCGAAGCGGGGCCTGGTGTCAGGCTGGCCGCGACCTCGGAACGGGCCTGGGCTTCGGCTTCGCGCGCCGCACTGGCAACGGCCAGCGGATGTCTGGTCCAGGCCTGTTCCAGCGCATCAGCCAGACGCTGAGCGTGAGCCGACAGAGTGAGCATGAGCCCTATTGCCACGGCAATCGTTCTATACATCAAAGCTTTCCGTAGGGATAAAAACGTTGGCTGGCGATTGAGAAAAGCGCCAAGTGCGTGGCAATTTTTTGCCAGTGCGCATTATTCCTTTGCAAACCCAACATTTGGATAACATCGCCATTACAAATTTGTCATCTTGTGCCGCACGAGTTTTGCATGCTCGCAGGATTACTAACCAATATGTAATTGGCGGGTCATGCTCCTGTTGGGGTCCGGTTTCTACAGTTCACTCATATCGCAACGTAGCGATATCAGTTGGACAAGACGGTACACGATGACGACCGACCTGCCCAAAGATGTTTAACAACTTTGAAAGGAATCATCATGAAAACCAAATTTGCAGCCACCGCATTGATCATCGCTTCCGGCCTGATCATGAGCACTCCATCCTTCGCAGGAGTCACGCGTGAACAAGTCAAGGCGGAACTCGCCGCGGCCATTCGCAGCGGTGACATCGTGGCCAATGGGGAGAGCGGCCAGAAGCTCAACGAGTTGTACCCGAACCTCTATCCGGCCAAACCGGTGCAAGCTAGCCTCACGCCTGAACAAGTCAAGGCAGAACTCGCAACAGCCATTCGCAGCGGTGACATCGTGGCCGGTGGGGAGAGCGGCCAGAAGCTCAACGAGCTGTACCCGAACCTCTATCCGGCCAAACCCGTGCAAGCCAGTGTCACGCGTGAGCAAGTCAAGGCTGAACTCTCGGCCGCCCTCAACAGCGGTGACTACTTCCTCAATGGGGAGATCGGAGGCAAATGCAACGAGGTGCACCCGAATATGCATACAACTATGTGAGTTTGAAATCCCGCCCTTATGGCGGGTTTCTTTGTGATATTCGGGAAAATTGCAACTAACAACGCGCTGACATGATCATTACATTTCAGCAATGTTCGAAAACCTCGGCATTCAGGGTGCAAAATCACCAGCGCCGAAAAGCCCCGTTTTTCCAAGGAATGCTGCAATGAAAATTCTCATCGTCGAAGATGAGCCCAAGACCGGCGACTACCTGAAACAAGGGCTGATCGAAGCTGGATTCAACGTTGACCTGGTGCGCAACGGCACTGACGGCCTGCATCACGGTCTGACCGAGGCTTACGACCTGGCAATTCTCGATGTGATGCTGCCGGGGATGGATGGCTGGGCCATTCTTGCCGGCCTGCGCCGCGCCGGCAAAGACAACCCGGTGCTGTTTCTGACCGCCAGGGACCAGGTCGAAGACCGGGTCAAAGGGTTGGAGCTTGGGGCCGACGACTATCTGGTCAAGCCCTTTGCCTTTTCTGAGCTGCTGGCGCGCGTGCGCACGCTGTTGCGTCGTGGCAAGAGCGGCATGGAAGCGAGCGTTCTGCACGTAGCCGATCTGGAACTTGATTTGATGCGTCGGCGCGTCAGCCGCGGCGGCCAGCGCATCGATTTGACGGCAAAGGAATTCGCCCTGCTTGAACTGCTGCTGCGCCGGCAGGGCGAAGTGCTGCCGCGCTCGCTGATTGCATCGCAGGTGTGGGACATGAATTTCGACAGCGACACCAATGTGATCGAGGTCGCCATGCGGCGCTTGCGCGCCAAGGTCGACGACGCCTTCGAGCCCAAGCTGATTCGCACTGTGCGCGGCATGGGCTATGTTCTGGAGAACCCGGATTGCGTCTGACTGGCAGAACATCCATCACCTGGCGGCTGACGCTGATGTTCGTCAGCGCCTCATCAGCAGTTCTGCTGGCGCTCGGCTTTTTCATCGCCTCCACAGTGGAAAACCACTTTGTCGATCTGGACATGGCAGTACTGAGGGGCAAGATGGAATTAACCCGTCATGCCCTGGCAATGGTGAAGTCGGTCGATGAACTGGCCCCTATTTCAACCCAATTGGACCATTCACTGGTCGGGCACCACGGCCTTGAGGTCATGCTTCTGGGCGCCAATCAAACGCTGATTTTTGCCACTTCCAATGCCAGCTTTGCACCGGCTTTGGTGAGCAGCAGTGCGACCCAGAATCCGAACCAGCCGATGCTCTGGACCTCGGGACAGCGAACCTATCGCGCCATTGCGGCGGAGTTGCCAACCGGCATCCACGACGGCTCCAGAGTGTTCGTGGCAGTGGCAACCGATATCGCACACCATCAGATCTTCATGCGCTTTTTTCTACAAACGCTGTGGCTCATCGTGGCCGGCGCTGCCACGCTGACCGGCTTGCTCGGCTGGCTGGTGGCGCGGCGCGGCCTGGCGCCGTTGCGTGCCATGCGCAACGAAGCCCAGGGGGTTACAGCACAACATCTGAGCCATCGCCTGTCGGTGCAAAGTGTGCCACTCGAACTGGCCGAGCTGGCGCAAACCTTGAACGAGATGCTGGCGCGGCTGGAAGAGGCGTTTCTGCGCTTGTCTGATTTCTCTTCGGACATTGCGCACGAGTTGCGCACGCCGGTCAGCAACCTGATGACGCAAACCCAGGTCGCCCTGTCCAAAGCCCGCAGCGCGGACGAATACCACGCCATTCTTGAGTCGAACGCCGAAGAGTTTGAACGCATGGGCCGCATGATCTCCGACATGCTGCTCTTGGCCAAGGCCGACAACGGCCTGGTCGTGCCGAACCGGGAGACCGTCGATGTGGCAACAGAAGTTGGCGCTCTGTTCGAGTATTACGACGCCGTGGCCGAAGAAAAGGGCCTGCGCCTGAGCCTTCAAGGTAAGGCCGAGGTCAGCGCCGACCGGCTGATGTTGCGTCGCGCCCTGGGCAACCTGTTGTCCAATGCGGTCCGGCATGCGACGCCGAACAGCGCCGTCCGCATCAGCGTCAGCGATGGCCCGGACCGGGTCACGATTGACGTGGAAAACAGCGGCGAGCCGATTGCCGAGGAACATCTGGAGCGCATCTTCGACCGCTTCTTTCGCGTCGATCCGTCGCGCCAACGCTCGAGCGAGGGCACTGGGCTGGGACTGGCGATTACCAAGTCGATCATCACCGCCCATGGTGGCAGCATCGCGGCCACATCAAATGGCGCGCTGACCAAGTTCACGATACGGCTACCAAGCGTTTCGTCATGAAGACTTCCCCTTGGGCATTGATTTTTTTCAGTTGGCTGATAGCCGCCGTCTCGACTTTGGGCGCCCTGTTTTTGAGCGAAGTGATGGGCCTGGCGCCTTGTGTGCTGTGCTGGTACCAAAGAATCTTCATGTTCCCGCTGGTTTTCATACTGGCGGCAGGACTCTTTCCGTTCGACCCCAAGGTGGTGCGCTATGCCCTGCCGCTGGCTTTTGCCGGCCTGCTGGTGGCGGTGTTTCATCTGCTGCTGACGGCCGGGGTGATACCGGAAACTATGACCCCCTGTGTGCAGGGCATTCCGTGCGCCAAAGTGCAGATTGAATGGTTTGGTTTTTTGACGATCCCGCTGCTTTCTGCCATCAGTTTTTTTACCATCCACCTCTTGCTTATCGCAAGCTACCTCAAGAGCCCCACATGAAACAGAAAAATATTTTTATCGCCGCTGCCGTATTGCTGATCATTGCCTTCATTGGCGGCGCATGGTTCTACAAAAGCAAACAAGCGGAACAGGCCGAACAGCTGACAGCAAAAAACCAGTTAGCCCTGGTGCGAGCCCATTCCCCCAGCTTTGGCAGAACCGGTGCACCGGTGCATATCGTCGAATTCTTTGACCCGGCCTGCGAAACCTGTCGCCAGTTCTATCCGCTGGTGAAGAAGATGATGGACGCCAATCCAGGCAAGATCAGGTTGTCATTGCGCTACGCCCCGTTTCACCCCGGATCGGACCAGGTAGTCAAAGCCATTGAGGCCGCACGCAAACAGGGACAGTTCGAGCAAACGCTGGAAGCCCTGTTTGCGTCTCAAGACCATTGGGTGCAGAACCACAGGGCTCAACCTGCTTTGATTTGGGGCCCGCTAGGCGGCTTGGGACTGGACCTTGAGCGCCTGAAAAGCGACATGAACTCAGCGGAAGTCGAGCAACTGATTGCGCAGGACCTGGCCGATGCGAAAGCCCTGAACGTCACTATGACGCCGGAATACTTTGTCAACGGCAAGCCGCTGCCCAACTTCGGTTTTGATGAGCTGAAAAAGCTGGTGGACGAGGCTCTTGCCAGCGCCAACCAGAAGTAACTGCCACGCTCGGGCAAAACCTAAATTTGCCCGTTCGAACTGCTCAGCTTTTGCATCAAGGTGGACAAAAGTTCATTGCTGGACGTTGACGATGCCCATCATCCCTTGGACTTCGTGCTCGAGAATATGGCAATGGAACATGCGTCGCCCAACAGAATTGATGCGCAACCTCAGCCGGATTTGTTCGCCTGACCGAAGATTGACCGTATCCATAAATGCACCCAACCGTGTATCGGTACTGATGTCCTTACGGTTTGACGCCATGAGTTGAAACACCGTGCCGTGAATGTGCAGCGGGTGATCCATCATTCCGTCGTTGCGAACGACCCAATCCTCAGCCACGCCAACTTTCATCGTAAGGTCGTCACGGCTGGGGTCAAACACCTTGCCATTGATCGTGAATGACCCACCCATGCCACCCATGCCCATGCCCATGCCCATGCCCATGTCGGAAAGAACGACGGTCTGCGTTTTCGTCGGAACTGGTAGCGCGGGCAAGGTGGGCAATATGGCTGGAAGCACAACAGCAGCCACTACCGGATTGGTGCCAGTAGTCAGTTCCAACAAGGTGACGCCCGGGCTAACCGGAACCATCGCTCCACGGTTGTAAGGCAG
>JBBQZA010000153.1:0-9190 GCA_038208175.1 Burkholderiales bacterium | reverse complement strand
TCCGGCATGGCTGCGCAGTTTGCCGGGGCAAACCATTGCGGCAATAAAGCTCGCCTTCCTGCACGGTGATTTGAGCAACCCCACACAGTGTCTTGAGCAGTCGCGCGCCTGGTTTGGCGAGCACACGGTCCTGGCCTCCATCATGGGCACGACCGGACACTCGCTGGTGGTTACTGACCTGATGTTGCGCCCGAGCGGGTTCGAGCACATGTTGGTCATCGCTCCACCGGGAACCAACAGCGCACGTGCTGGGCGCATAACCCAGCGGGTGCTGGAGCTTGAAACCTATCGCATCCTTTCTCTGCGTGGGCTGTCGGCAGCCAAGCAGCTCGGGCCGATGCTGAACCACGCCGATCAAACGCTGGCCGACGTTACGGCGCGGCTGGAAAACAAATTGACGTCGGATCAGGACTTGTTGGATACGCTGGTTTCGATGGCCGCATGGGTGGAGCGTGCAATGACAGAGCACGTGTATCACTTTTCCGCCACCAGGGCCTACCATGCGCTTGTCTTGCAACGTAGTGTTGAGCTGCGCGAGCAGGCGATTCCCGGTACACAAACGCTAGCCAATTTCATGCAACGCCGCCTTGCTCCCGCAATTGCGACCGTTGTTGCGACGGAACTACGGCTCGCTTCGCTTTCCGAGCGGGTTTCACGCGCCAGCGCGCTGCTGCGTACGCGGGTGGATATTGCCACCGAGACGCAAAACCAGCAGTTGCTGGAAAAGTTGACGCGTGGGCAAGAGCTGCAGTTGCGCCTGCAAACTACGGTTGAGGGACTGTCGATTGCCGCGATTTCGTACTATGTCGTCAGCCTGTTGTTCTATGGTGCCAAAGCGATGAAGGCCGCTGGAGTTGCGATCAACCCGGAGATTGCGGTTGGCGTTTTGATTCCATTGGTGGTGGGTGCAGTTTGGGCTGTTACGCGACGAATCTACAAAAAGCTGCGTTTGGCACTCTGAAAAAAGCCCGGACAACCACCGATTTCGGTAAATCCCCGGCGCTTCCAAGCTGGATTGTCATCGCAGTAGTCGACGTGGAACGCCAGGAAATTGGCATTCAAATCCGTCCGATAGCTCCACCACGGGGCTGACCAACCAGTAATTCCAAAGCCCTCATCTCGGCGACCTTTGATGCCAGGCGGCACGTCTCGCGGCGGAACCACAGGAGGGTACAATCGACCCCCTCAGCGTGGTTGGGAGTTGAAAATCCATGAGTCCGATGGTTATTGGTTTGTTTTTGCTCGGGCTGGTGCTGCTGGTTGGCGGCGCGCAGCTGTTGGTGCGCGGCGCCTCGCGCCTGGCGGCGCACTTTGGCATTTCGGCGCTGGTGATCGGACTCACCGTGGTTGCGTTCGGAACCAGCGCGCCGGAGTTGGCGGTGAGCGTGCAGTCGGGGCTCGCGGGCCAGTCCGACATCGCCATGGGCAATGTGGTCGGCAGCAACATCTTCAACGTGCTTTTAACCCTCGGCGTGGCGGCATTGATCACGCCGCTGGTGGTGTCTCAGCAACTGGTGCGGCTCGACGTGCCGCTGATGATCGCGGTGTCGGTGCTGCTGCTGGTGCTGGCGCTCGACGGCAACATCAGCGGGTTCGATGGGTTGCTGCTCTTCGGCGGCATCGTGGCCTACACGGTGTTCACGGTCCGCCAAAGCCGCAAGGAGAGCGCGGCGGTGCAGGCCGAATATGCACAGGAGTTCGGCGACGGCGCAGCCGCAATTGCGGGGCGCGGGCGGTTGCTGCTGCAGATCGCGCTCATCGTGGTCGGGCTCGCGATGCTAGTGCTTGGTGCCCACTGGCTGGTCGAGGGGGCGGTGACGTTCGCACGCATGTTCGGCGTGAGCGAACTGGTCATCGGGCTGACCATCGTCTCCGCCGGCACCTCGCTGCCCGAGGTCGCGACCTCGGTCGTGGCGGCGCTGCGCGGAGAGCGCGACATCGCTGTCGGCAACATCGTCGGCAGCAACCTGTTCAACATGCTCGCGATCGCCGGCATCGCCGCCATGGTCACGCCGGGCGGGCTCGAAGTCGCGCCGGCGCTGATCCACTTCGACATCCCGGTGATGATCGCGGTGGCGCTCGCGTGCCTGCCGATCTTCGCCACCGGGCACATGATCGCGCGCTGGGAGGGGTTGCTGTTCCTGGGCTTCTACGCGGCCTACGTGCTGTACCTGATCCTCTCCGCGACAGCGCACGATGCCTTGCCGGCCTACAGCGCGGCGATGCTCGGGTTCGTGCTGCCACTCACGGCAGTGACGCTGACCGTGCTGCTGGTGCGCGCGGTGCGTGCGCCCTCGCCGCGCCCCTGAAGCGCGGAAGAGCAAACCGGATCGCCGGTCTGGGCGAAAGCAGGCACAAGAACGCGCTAGCGGCTGGGTGAATGCAGTACCGAACCGGCCTTGGCGAGCACACTGCGTGTGGCAGGGTTGGCAGTGCGACGCTCTGTGGAGATGGCGTAGTACTGTTCGCGTATGCCATCGACAACTGCCACCAAACTGAGCCCGTAGTTGCGTTCTATCTCGGTGCGCACTGCGATCGGCGCCGGAAACGTGCCCATGCCGGCGGCGCCGAGGACAAGCAATGCGTCTTTGTGGTCGGCTTGGTTGGCACTCCTTCAGTAATATTTAGCGAACGTGGCGCCAACGCCTACGTTGTCGTTGATCGTGCTGCGGACCGCGTTGATCGTGCAGTGGCAAGGCAGATACGGCGGCGGCCGTCGTTCTGGCGAGAACTGCCCGGCATGGCATCCTCGTGACGCTGCTCGCACTTGATGGGGGCGTGTTGCATCGATTGTTGTATGGGTTTTAGCTTACGGAGATCAAAAAATTGAAGAAGTATCTGATTGGATTCCTTGTCACCGCTACGATGCTGTTGCTGTTGAGCGGCGTCGCCGTTTGGCTATTCCTGATCAAGCCTGCTTCACAGATGGCCGGCAGTGCGGTGGATGCTGCACGCCAGGGCCTGGGACAGGTCGCTGCTGTGGCTCAGACAACGCAAGCGATGCGCCAGATGGACTCGCGTATCAACAACCAGGCTGCATTCGAGGCTCCGCTGGATGGGCGTATCGATGCAAATCAAGTAGAGCGATTTGTTTTGGTTCAATCTGCCGTGGTAGCAGCACTCGGGCCGGAATTTGCCAAAGTTGAAGCATCCCGCGAGCAGCCAGGCGGCGCAACGCAGATTTCAACGCGCCTTGCGGCGCTGGCGCGACTTCCAGCATTGGGGATGTCCGCCAAGACCGCGCAGGTTGAGGCGTTGAATGATCAGAACATGTCGCTCAGCGAATACCGTTGGATTCGCGGTGCAGGCAGTACTGCGCTGGTCAAAGGCGGAGTGTCCTTGGCTTTGCCTGAGGGGTTCGCCGCTGCCAGCGCAGGCGTTACCGAAACAGCACGAAGCGCAGCGCAAGATGCCATCGCAGCGACATCCTCGCTGGGCGAGGGTATCGAACGGGCGCGACGGGCTGCGGCTGCGGCCGGCGCAGCACTGAGTGGTGAGCGACACGTCGAGCATCAGGGCGTAGCTGGGTCGGATGCATCGCCACCCGAAAGCGATGCAGAGCCTGCGCCCATGGCCATTGCGCCGGTCGAGGCATCGATTCAAGCGGCCAACCTCGCGCTGGTCAAACCGAATGTCGACGTATTCACGCGTGCGCAAATGCTCGCAGCAATCAACCTTTGATCTCCCGCCGTACCGCTTACAGGACGCAGGATCACTGGCATCCAGCCTGTCAGGCATTGATTGGCAGGACGATGTGCATTCCCGCGGCGGCGAGTTGCAGCCTTTGTCCGCCGTTCTCGGCGCGGAAATACATCTCGGCAATAGCCAGCGGGATCAGGTAGCAGCCCAATACCCACACTGAATCGAACACGCCATCCAGGCGCGGGGCGTTGCCGTTCGGCCCCTGGTTGATGAGCACCCATGCCATCAGCCCGAGCCGCAGGAACCACACGCCGCTGACCAGCAGGAAGGCACGGATCGCCCAGCGCGGCATGGAACCCGCGATAGGGGCGGTATTCCTGGTGACCTGTGGCGGCTGCGTCGGCATGGCACTGCTGCTGCTGCCGCCCGCGACCAGGACGCCGCACGAGCTACGATGAGCCCGCTCACGACCTGTTGCCGCGGGCGGCTGCTGAACCCGCATTGAATCCATTGGCCACTGCGCGCGCTGCCGCACAGAGGCGGCGCAGCGCAGCGCCTACCTTGCGACGGTGCTGATGCCCGAGTGACGATGCCAATGATTGCGCTGCAAGCCTTGCTGATCATGTTCCTGTTGGCGTTTGGTACGTGGCTGGTAAGCCTGCGCAAGAACGATGTCAGCATCGTCGATAGCGTGTGGTCGCTGTTGATCCTGACTGGCGCCGTGTCCTACGCCTTGGCCTCTGCGCAGGCCAGCCCCCGCGCGGCGATTGTGGTCACACTGGTCGCGCTTTGGGCGGTGCGGCTGGCCGCCCATATCACCTGGCGAAGCTGGGGCGAACCCGAGGACCGCCGCTACCAGGCCATCCGCGCTCGAAACGAGCCCCATTTCCGGTGGAAGAGCCTGGTGCTGGTGTTCCTGCTGCAGGCCACGCTGGCGTGGGTCGTGTCCTGGTCCGCACTCGCCGCCGTCCTCAACCCGCAGCCGTGGAACTGGCTCGACTCGCTGGGTGTGTGCGTAATCGTGGCAGGTACCTTGTTCGAAGCCGTGGCGGACTGGCAATTGGCCCGCTTCAAGTCCGACCCAGCCCATCAAGGGCAGGTCATGGACCGTGGTTTGTGGCGGTACTCCCGCCACCCCAACTACTTTGGTGAGTTCTGTGTCTGGTGGGGCTTCTATCTGGTCGCGCTGTCGGCGCAAGGCTGGTGGTGGGCCATCGCGTCGCCTTTGCTGATGACGATTCTACTGCTCAGGGTTTCGGGCGTGGCGTTGCTGGAAAAGGACATCGGCGAACGACGTCCCGCTTACCGCGACTACATCGCCCGCACCAACGCTTTCTTCCCAGGCCCACGACGGCAGGCAAGTCAGGAAAACGCGACCAAATGAACGTCTGCAGGATGAAACCAACATGCTGAAATACCTCGCCGCCTACGGCGCCATCGCGATCGTGATGCTGGCCGTGGATTTCGTCTGGCTCGGTTTCCTCGCCAAGTCTTTCTACCGCGACAACATCGGGCATCTGATGGCAGATCCACCCAACCTGGTCGCAGCCGGTGTCTTTTACCTGCTCTACCCGCTTGGCGTCTTGCTGTTTGCCGTCGCACCTGCGCCTTGGTCCGGGACGCTGGATCTGTTGCCGTGGCCGCGCGTGGTCTTGACCGGCGCGCTGTTCGGCTTCTTTTGCTACGCCACTTACGACCTCACCAACCTGGCCACGCTGAGGGACTGGCCGTTACGCCTGGTCCTGGTCGATGTCGCCTGGGGCACGGCGCTTACCGCCGCCGCAGCTGCGGCGGGCCGGTGGGCGCTGGGGCACATGATGTGAGTTGCGGCAAGGCCCTGGCCTGAACCGCTGCCGAGATGGCGCACTCCAAACTGGTGATCTATGGCGCGATCGGCGCCAACACCGCCATTGCCATTACCAAGTTCACTGTTGCCGGCATCACCGGAAGTTCGGCCATGCTGTCCGAAGGCGTGCACTCCGCCGTGGACACTTTCAATGGCGTGCTGCTGCTGGTGGGTATTCGGCTCAGCCAGCGCCCCGCCACGCCGGAGCATCCGTTTGGACACGGCAAAGAGTTGTACTTCTGGAGTCTGATTGTCGCGGTGCTGATCTTCGGCCTCGGTGGTGGAGTGTCGTTCTTCGAGGGCGTACAGCACATGCGGCATCCCGAGCCTATGCGGGACCCGACCTGGAACTACGTGGTGCTGGCCGCGGCCGCGCTGTTCGAGGGCATCAGCTTTTACATCGCGCTGCGCCAGTTCCGGAAGCAGGCGGGCAGCACGCCGTTCTGGAAGGCGGTGCACCAAAGCAAGGACCCGACCACCTACACCGTGCTGGCGGAAGACGCCGCAGCGCTGGCGGGGCTGGCCATCGCAGCGGTCGGCATCGCGCTCAGCCACAGGCTGAACATGCCAGTGCTGGACGGCGCAGCGTCCGTCCTCATCGGACTGCTGCTCGCCGGCGTGGCCACGCTGCTGACCTGGGAGTCGCGGGGCTTGCTCATCGGCGAGGGCATCCGCCCTGAGACAGCGCAGGCCATCCGCGACCTCGCATTAGCGCAGCCCAGCGTGCGTGACGTTGGACGCGTGCTGTCAATGTACGTCGGGCCGGACGATGTGCTGGTGACGATGGATCTCGACTTTGACGCAGGAACAGATGCCGCTGAAGCGGCTGCTGCGATCGGCAAGGTCGAGCAGCAGGTTCGAGAACGGTTCCCCATGATCAGGCGCTTGTTCATCGAGTCCGGCTCGGTACCAATGAAGCAGCGATGGTCGCGTCCCGATGCCGTGCGACCGCTGGTTGAAACACCAGCCTCGCCAGGGAAGTCGCTGCCCCTGCCCGCTTCTCCCTGATCAGCACCCGAGTCGACGCAATATCAGCCTGCACCAGGCTAATCAAGCGCGCTGAGAAAAGCCAGGAAAACACACTCGCTCTTGGTCAGTCCGGCTTTGCGCTTTGGTTGCACTTCCTTGAACGCCGGTGACACGGATTTGGTCTTGATCAGCAGCGCCAGGACTTCGGGGTGAATATAAGACTTGCGACACACCGCCGCGGTGTTGCCAAGCAGCTGCGCCACTTCAGAAATCAGCCGGTTCGCGACGACGGCAGTGATCGCTTCCTGCGTGGTTTCGTCCAGTTGCATGAACAGCGCCAGCGCCGTGGCGCTTCCGTGCCAAGTGCGAAAGTCCTTTGCGGTGAAGTCGCCAGCACTGGCCGCGCGCAAGTAGTCGTTGACCTCGGTAGATCCGACACTGTGCTGCTGCCCAGCGTCGTCAAGGTACTTGAACAGCTCCTGCCCCGGCAGCGTCTCGCAGCGTCGGACGATACGGGCTACCCGCTTGTCTTTGAGCGCGACTTCGTGCTCTACCCCGCTTTTGCCGCGAAACTTCAGGCGCAGCTGGTCGCCATTAATCACCACATGCCGCTTGCGCAACGTGGTCAAGCCATACGACTTGTTGCTGCGCGCATATTCATCGTTACCCACCCGGACCATGGTGGTGTCCAGCAAGCGCACCAGTGCCGCCATCACTGCGGGCTGGCTGATAGTGGCAGCTGCAGTCTGCACCAGATCACGCGTTACTGCTGCGCGAACGCGTGGCAGCGCCGAGCCAAACGCTAGCATGCGCTCAAACTTGGTTTCGTCGCGGGCAGCGCGCCAGTCGGGGTGGTAGAGATACTGTTTGCGGCCGCGCGCATCGCGTCCCGTTGCTTGCAAATGCCCTTGCGGCGACGGGCAAATCCAGACGTCGCGATAAGCCGGGGGAATTGCCAACTTACCCAGGCGTTGGCGTTCAGCCAAGCTCGATACGGTTTGTCCGTTGTCGTTGGTATACGAAAAGCCCTTGCCGCGAGTTCGGCGGCGAATACCTGGCGTGTCGTCACTGCTGTGGCGCAATCCGGTGGGCATGGCGGGCGTGGCGGGCATGGCGGGCATGGCGGGTACTGTAGTCAAATTTGAGAGGGCTGTGATGGCTGTGCGATAGGGCGATTTAGCAGGCGTTTTGCCATTGGCAAGGGCCCGGGGCTGCATGCGGCCGAGAAGGATAGCGAATGACTACCGCCAAGAGTGGTCTCTACGCCAATATTCACGCGATAGGCATTTGCCGTGACAGATGACCGGCTAGTTAACGGAACAAGTGCAAGGGGGGCGGTTTTCAACTCGCTGGCATCGATACAACTCTGTGTGACAGCGTACAGACGCAGATACACACGATGCGGATCATGGGACCTTCAAATGGCGTGCCGATAAACGCCCGCGTTTCACAAACCACCCATGGAAAGCAAGCATATGCCTAACGACACCGTTGCCGAACAGCACCTGTGGCCTCTCGTCAAAGACATCAAGTTCGCCATGTTCACTACGCACGACGGCAACGGCCAGCTCGATTCGCGGCCGATGACGACACAGAACAAGACGATGCCGGACGACAAGCTGTGGTTCTTCATGTCAGTCAAGGGCGGTGCAGCGAAGGAGCTTGCGAAGCTGCCGCAGGTCAACGTCAGCTATGCCGACGTTGGCAAGGACGTTTACGTTTCAGTGTCCGGTTCAGCCCAGGTGGTTGACGATAAAGCCCAGAAGCAGGCGTTGTGGACGAAGTTCGCCGAGGCCTGGTTTCCTGGCGGCGTCGACGATCCGGACCTGGCCCTGGTGCGCGTTACGGTTAACCACGCGCACTACTGGAACGCGACTGAAAACAAATTGACCCAGTTGTTGGTGATGGCCAAGGCAGTATTCACCGGCGAGAAGGTGGATCTGGGCGAGTCGGGTGAGGCGTCGGTGGGCAGCGGTTCCAAAACCGACGGCATGCCATGAGCTACCAGAGCATCAACCCAAACACCGGCAAGCTGCTCAAGAGCTTTGAGGACCTGACCGCGGCACAGCTCGAGACCTCGCTGGCTGCCGCCGACGACTGCTTCCAGACCTGGCGGCACAAAAGCTATGCCGAGCGCGCGGTCATCGTCAACAAGGCGGCCGCGCTGATGCACGCACAGGTCGACGATTTCGCCAAGCTCGCAACGCTGGACATGGGCAAGCGCATTGATGAGGCACGCGGCGAGGTGAAGTTCAGCGCCGACATCCTTTCCTACTACGCGAAGCGCGCCGAGTCCTTCCTCGCGCCGTCAAAGCTGGAACCCAAGATCGGCGAGGCGCATATGGAAAGCTCTCCCATTGGCGTGCTGTTCTGTGTCGAACCCTGGAACTTCCCGTACTACCAGTTGGCCCGCGTGGCTGGCCCGCAGTTGATGGCCGGTAACGTACTCGTGGTCAAGCACGCAGGTTGTGTGCCGCAATGCGCCATCGCCTTCGAGAAGTTGCTGCTTGATGCCGGTGCACCCGTTGGCGCGTACACGAACTTGTTCGTCTCCTACGATCAGTCCGACCTCGTGATCGACGACCCGCGGATCAAGGGTGTGGCGCTGACCGGCAGCCTGGCGGCCGCGCGTAAAGTCGCGGCCCGGGCCGGCCAGAACCTGAAGAAATCCACCATGGAACTCGGTGGCAGCGACGCCTTCATCGTGCTTGACGATGCCGACCTGGACAAGAC
>JBBQZA010000152.1:0-9198 GCA_038208175.1 Burkholderiales bacterium | reverse complement strand
CATACAAGCCAGAAATCGCTGCAAGCAGGACTTCTGGGTGTGGCAGGTGGATTGGGTCGGCAACTTCACGAGATATTGCGCCAATATCTGAGATATTCGGGATGAGGAATTGTCGGGTGGGTTTGTGGTCACGGATTCAGGAATTGGATTGGGCAACTCCATTGGTCAATCGTAAGCGCTTCGGGAGTGGATGGCCTGACCGTTGATTTTCAGAAGAAGGGCGAAGACGTGCTGGTTGGGGTTCATGGTGGAGGTTACCAAACCGACGGCAAAGCGGCAGCGAAAGCGATCATTGAAATATTTCAAAAACTGAACTAGAACTTGGCTGCCGGGTATAAAAGGGGTCAGACCCCTTTTCCCCCAAAAACTGCAGTAAAGTATAAAAGGGGTCAGACCCCTTTTTTCTTGACATACATATCGTGCGCACGTATTATGTGTGAAATTGATTTTAGGAAATCGCATGAACATCACTCTTTCTGTTGATGAACAAGTCGCTCAGCGTGCGCGTGAAACTGCTCAAAAAATGGGGAAAAGCTTAAACCAGGTCGTACGCGATTACCTGGAGCAACTCGCGGGTAGCGCCCGACGCGAGCAGCAATGGCACCAATTCGAAGCGCGATGCCAGCAGTCTCAGGCCCGATTGGGTGATTGGAGCTTTAATCGCGACGAAGCGAATGAACGCTAATGGCGACTCGTACCTTCATCGACACCAACATTCTCGTTTACGCCGAAGTCATTGATTCGCCTTCAAAGAAGCAGATTGCGCTGGAGCTGCTGAAACAGCACTTTCTGGAGACCAGCGGTGTGATATCAACCCAGGTTTTGCAGGAGTATTGCAACGTAGCCGTTAAAAAACTCAAACTGCCCATTCAACATGTTCGGGCTCAACTGGACATGTACGAACAGTTTGAAGTGATACAAGTAACCCCGGTCATCATTCGTTGCGGGCTTGACCTGCACCAAACGCGCAACGTGTCCTTTTATGACGCACTCATTCTTGCCAGCGCCCAGACCGCAGGTTGCGCTGTATTAATGAGTGAAGACATGAACGCTGGCGAAGTCATTAACGGCGTGCGCATAGTCAATCCGTTTGGCTGAGATTAAATTGAGATTAAATTGGGGTCAGACTCCAATTACTCCAATTACTAATTACTCCTGGGGTCCGTGTCACACTTAAGCATACCTGAAGCGTGGTTTTTTCTGAGTACACTTTGAGCTGTGCATCGAGTAAAGACCCCAAAGCCTTGTGATCGGCCAGCTCCGGGACCTGTGAACGTTCTCTTCATTCACCAGAACTTTCCGGGTCAGTTCAAGTTCCTGGCGCCCGCCTTGGTGCAGCAGGGCCACACGGTGCTGGGCATGACGATGCAGAAGACGAGCGCCGCCGAGTGGCAGGGGGTCAAGCTGGTTGCGTACACCGCCAGCAGAGGAACCACGCCCAACGTTCATCCCTGGGTTAGCGATTTCGAGACCAAGACGATACGCGGCGAGGCCTGCTTTCGGGCGGCCTTGCAGCTCAAGACCGAGGGTTTTTCACCCGAGGTCATCATCGCGCACCCGGGCTGGGGCGAGAGCCTGTTTCTGAAAGATGTGTGGCCCGACGCCAAGTTGGGTATTTATTGCGAGTTCTTTTACCACCCGCACGGTGCGGACGTCGGCTTCGACCCGGAGTTTCCAGCGACCGATGTGGGCGAGGTCTGCCGCTTGCGGCTCAAGAATCTCAACAACCTGTTGCACTTCGATGTGGCGGATGGCGGTATTTCGCCTACCCACTGGCAGGCCAGTACCTTTCCTGAGCCGTTTCGCAGCCAGATCACGGTGGTGCATGATGGCATTGACACCCAGGCCGTGGCGCCGAACCCGGCGGTCAGCCTGACGCTCAATGGCAACATTTTGCTGACCCGGCAGGATGAAGTCATTACCTTCGTCAACCGCAATTTGGAGCCGTATCGGGGTTACCACATCTTCATGCGCTCGCTGCCGGAGATATTGAAACGCAGACCCAAAGCGCGTGTGCTGCTGGTGGGTGGCGATGATGTGAGTTACGGTGCGCGAGCGGCAGAGGGCAAGAAGTGGAAGGATATTTTTATCGAGGAAGTCCGGCCGCAAATCGCGGATGCCGACTGGAGCCGGGTGCATTTTCTGGGGCATGTGGCGTACCAGCATTTCATCCCTCTGCTGCAACTGAGCACGGTGCATGTGTACCTGACTTACCCGTTCGTGCTGAGCTGGAGCCTGCTCGAAGCCATGAGCGTGGGCTGCGCCATCGTCGCCGGCGATACGCAGCCGCTGCGCGAAGCCATCAAACACGATGACACCGGCAAACTGGTCAACTTCTTCGATGCGCCTGAGCTCGCCAAGCAGGTTTGTGCCCTGCTGGACCAGCCCGCGGAGCGCAAAAGGCTGGGCGCCAACGCCCGTGCCTTTGCGCAAGCCAACTACGATCTAAAAAAAGTCTGCTTGCCGCGCCAACTGGACTGGGTGCAGAGCCTCCATAAAAGGGGTCACATCATAAAAGGGGTCTGACCCCTTTACAGGGAAACGCCGGATCGTTAGACTGAAGTTATGCCGCGTCGCCCTCGGTTTGATCTACCAGGAAATCCTCAGCACATTATTCAGCGCGGAGTGGATCGCCAGCCGGTGGTTTTTTCCGATGAAGATTGCCGCTTCTATCTGCACTGGCTGGGCACTTATTCACAGAAACGCGGCATATCGTTGCACGCCTATTGCCTGATGACCAATCATGTTCATCTGGTACTGACCGCGCCGACTGCCGCCGAGTTGGGCGCTTTGATGCAGGACATGGGGCGCCGCTATGTGCAGTATGTGAACCGGACTTACAAGCGCAGCGGCGGCCTATGGCAGGGGCGCTACCAGTCCAGCTATATCCAGACCGAGCGTTATCTGCTGGCGTGTCAGCGGTATGTTGAGCTCAACCCGGTCCGGGCCAAAATGGTGCAAGCGCCGGCCGACTATCGATGGAGCAGCTACCGCGCCAATGCGCTCGGCGAGGCCGATCCGCTTATCACTGCGCACGCCGAGTATTTGAATCTTTCGGCAGCACCGGAAAAGCGCCTGCAAGCGTATCGTGAACTGTTCACGACCGAGTCGGAAGATCCCGATTGGACGCTGATCCGAACAGCCACCCAGCAGGGCGTGGTGCTGGGCGGCAGCCAGTTTGTTGAAGGCATCGAAAGTCGTCTGGGACAAGCGGCACACCCCAGACCAAGAGGCAGGCCAGCAATAAGAAAATAATAAAAAAAATAAAAGAAATAAAATAAAAGGGGTCTGACCCCTTTTAAAAGGGTCAATAAAAGGGGTCTGACCCCTTTTAAAAAAACGATCTAAAATTTTTATTCATATAGGAAATGTGTTTATAATTCCTATATGAATTCCGTCATCCGCGTTCCGCTTAACACTACGCCAGAGCAATTGGCTCGTTTGCAGGCTTTGCAAACGGCTTTTGCCGAGGTCTGTAATGCGCTGGCGCCGGAGGTGCAGCGCAGCCGGATCTGGAACCGGGTGGCTTTGCATCATATGTTCTACCGGACGTTGCGCGAGAAATTTCCGGCGCTGGGCTCGCAGATGGTGTGCAACGCGATCTACGCCGTGTCCAGAACCTCGCGTCTGATTTTCCAGACCCCGGCCAGCCCCTTCAGTTTGACCAAGTTGGGCGTTAAACCGCTGCCTTTGTTGCAGTTTGCCAACAGTTGCCCAGTGTACTTTGACCGTCACACTTTGAGCATCAAGGGCACCACGCTGTCGCTGTTCACATTGGATGGTCGCATGCGTTTTGAGTTGACTTTGCCGTCGGCCCAACTGGCGCTGTTCAAGGATGCCAAATTGAGCGAGATTGTGCTGGCGCGTCGTCTGGACGGTCTCTACGAGTTGGCTTTCTGGCTGGAAACCAACGAGGTCCAGCAAGCCTTGCCAGAGCTGCCTCCCGATTCCTTGCTCGCCAGGCCGTTGATTCCCGATTATGTTTCTGTAGAGGTTGCTGCATGAAGGCCCAAAACCCGCCCTCCGAGCTGTCACAGGCGCTCGACTCTTTGAAGCCTGTGTTGATGCGGGCAGTTGGCTTTAGCATGATCATCAGTTTGTTGGCCCTGGCCCCAACGGTGTACATGCTGGAGGTTTATGACCGGGTGGTCAACAGCCGCAGCGGCATGACCCTGACCATGCTGACCCTGTTGATCATGGGCGCTTACGCGATGATGGAATTGCTGGAAAAGGTGCGCGGCAGTTTGTTGCGTGCTGCCGGTGTGCAACTTGACGAGGCGCTTTCCAAGCGCGTCTATGGCGCCATGTTCGACAGTTTTTTGAAGCGCCAGATGGGCGGCTCGATGCAGGTGCTCAACGATTTGAAGTTGGTGCGTGAGTTTTTGTTCAATCCGGCGCTTTTTGCTGTGATGGAGGCGCCAATGGCTCTGGTGGCCTTGGCCCTGATTTTCGCCATCAACCCGATTTTGGGCTGGTCGGCCATCGTTGGCGCAGTGGCACAGATGGGGGTCGCCTGGATGAATGAGCGCGCCATTCGCCAACCGCTGACCGAGGCCAACCGCAGTGCCGTTGCGGCGCAGCAGTTTGCCGAAGCGTCGTTGCGTAACGCGCATGTGATGGAGTCGATGGGCATGCTGGACGCGGTACATGAGCGCTGGCAAAAACGGCAGCGTGAATTTCTGGCATTGCAGGCCCAGGCCTCTGAAGGCGGAGGCCTGTGGACCACCATGTCCAAGCTGGTGCAACAAGTCATGGGTTCTCTGTTGTTGGGCTTGGGCGCCTGGCTCTTGCTCGGCAACGCATTGAACGGTGGCGCCAGCATGATGATTATTGGTTCGGTGTTGGGCGGGCGTGTACTGGCGCCGCTGAGCCAGGTGGTGGCGCAGTGGAACAGTGTGGTCAATGTGCGAGGCGCCTGGAGTCGCCTGGAAATGCTGCTGTCGCAAGTTCCTCCGCGGCCCAAGACCATGGCCCTGCCTGCGCCAAAAGGCCATTTGACGGTCGAGGCCCTGATGGCTGGCGCACCGGGTCAACAGGTTCCCATCATCCGGGGTGTGCAATTTGCCTTGCACCCGGGCGAGGTGCTGGCGGTGGTCGGCCCGTCGGCCGCCGGTAAAACCACTCTAGCGCGTTTGCTGGTGGGCCTGTGGCCGGCCATGGGCGGCAAGGTGCGTTTGGACGGCGCCGATGTCTATGCCTGGGACAAGACCGAGCTAGGCCCTTATGTCGGCTACCTGCCGCAAGGGGTGGAGTTGCTGGAGGGCACCCTGGCCGAGAACATTGCCCGTTTCGGCGATCTGGACATGGCCGGTGTCGAAGCGGCCGCCCGCCTGGTCGGCCTGCACGATGTGATTGTGTCCTTGCCCCAGGCCTACGACAGCCCGATCGGCCGTGACGGCGCCATGCTGTCGGGCGGGCAGCGGCAACGCGTGGGCCTGGCACGTGCCTTGTACGGTGATCCGGTATTTGTGGTCCTGGACGAGCCCAATTCGAGCCTGGACGAAGCCGGTGATGCTGCTCTGGCCGCCGCCATCGCTACGCTCAAACAGCGCGGCACCACCTTTGTCGTCATGACGCATCGCACCAGCGTCTTGGGGGTGGCCGACAAGATGCTGGTGATTCGCGATGGCGCGCAGCAATTGTTTGGCCCGCGCGATCAGGTGCTGGCTGAGTTGCAGAAAGCTCACCAACCGGCCCCGGTGGCAGCGGCCCCAGGTCCTGCGCCTGCGGCTCTTTCCAAACCGGTTACAGCTTGAGACCGACACTATGAAAACGCCTGAATTTTTTAATCGCAACGAGCTGTCTCGCGTCCTTTGGGGCTTTCGCCGTGAATTCGTGGTGGCCGGTATTTTCAGCATGGTGGCCAACCTGCTGATGCTCACACCCACTCTGTACATGCTGCAGATCTATGACCGTGTGATGGCGAGTCAAAGCACGTGGACGCTGTTGGTGATTTCCTTGATCACGTTGTTCCTGTTTGGCGTGCTGAGCTTTTCGGAATGGTCGCGTTCGAAATTGCTGGTGCGCTCTGGCGTGCGGCTTGATGAATTGCTGAGTCGTCGCTTGTTCCACGCCAGTTACGAGGCTTACCTGAACCCGGCGATAAGCAATCCGTCGCGTGCCTTCAGCGACTTGACCGAGTTGCGCCAGTTCCTGACCGGCAACGGCATTTTGGCTTTTTTTGATGCGCCCTGGGTGCCGATCTACATCGCCGTATTGTTCATGCTGCACCCCTGGCTGGGTGTGATGGCCATAGTGTTCGGTGCCATTCAAAGTGTATTGGCCTGGTGGGCCAATAACGCGACGAAGCCGGCACAAACCGTCGCCAGCAAGGCGCAGGTGGAAGTGAACGGTTATTTGCAAAGCAAATTTCGCAATGCCGAAGTGCTTGAGTCGATGGGCATGGTGGGGAACCTGTACCGCCGCTGGGCCGAGCGCAGTGCCAACGCCCTGGGTCACAGCATGCACGCTCAATCGCAGGTCGGCAAAGTGATGGCCTGGAGTAAATTTATTCGCTACACGCAGCAGTCCCTGGCTCTGGGGGGTGGCGCGGTGCTGGTGATCCAGGGAGAGTTGTCACCGGGCGCCATGATCGCCGCCAATGTCTTGACGACACGTGCCCTGGCGCCGATCGATTTGATGGTGGCCACCTGGAGTGGCTTCTTGAGCGCCCGCGAGGCCTTTGGGCGTTTGCGTGACTTGCTGCAGGCGCACCCGCCGCGCGAGGTCGCGCCCGTTGGTGTCGTGCCCAAGGGCGAAATTGCGCTGAAAGATGTTGCCGCCACGGCCCCGGGGCGTGAGGCTCCAATCCTCAAGGGCATCAACGTCGTGATGCCGGCCGGCAGCGTGACCGTGGTGCTGGGGGCTTCGGGCTCTGGCAAATCAACGTTGGCCCGCGTGCTGCTGGGTATCTGGCCGGCAGCCAGCGGTGAGGTCTTGCTCGACGACGCGCCGATTGGCCGCTGGGACCGCATGGAGTTGGGGCCGCACGTGGGTTATTTGCCGCAGGACATCGAGCTCTTCGACGGCAGCATAGCCGACAACATTGCGCGTTCCGGCGAAGTCAATTCAGGTCTGGTCATTGCTGCCGCCGAGGCGGCCGGATTGCACACCATGATTTTGCGCTTTCCCAAGGGCTACGACACGCCGATGGGCGAAGCCGGCGGGATGCTGTCGGGCGGTCAGCGCCAGCGCATTGGCCTGGCCCGTGCCTTGTACGGCGAGCCCGCGCTGGTGGTGCTGGATGAACCCAACGCCAATCTGGACGACGAAGGCGAAGCCGCGCTGGTGCGTGCCGTGCAGGGCCTGAAAGCCAAAGGCAAGACGGTGGTTCTGATCAGCCACCGCCCGGGCATTGTCGGCGTCGCCGATCGCCTGCTGATTCTGCACGAGGGAGTGGTGCACGCCAGTGGCCCGCGTGACGGCGTGCTGGCTGCGCTGCAGCAACAGCGTCAGACGGCGCAAGCCGCTGCGCCGTCCGCCGGCCATCTGTCAGCACAAGCTGCCGCTTGATTTTTTGACGTTTTTACATCGGGACTGTCATGTCGATACAAAATTTATCCAAACTTCCGAAACCTCCTGTTGAGGACGCCAAACTGGTCTCCTCCACCGAAGACCGCAGCCCACGCGCCTCGTCCGATACCACCAGCGTGGCACGCACCGGGCTGCTGGTGCTGCTCTTGGGCTTTGGCGGCTTTTTGCTGTGGGCGGGCCTGGCCCCGTTGGATGAAGGCGTGCCGACGCAGGGCATGGTGACGCTCGATACCAAACGCAAGGCAGTGCAGCATCTCTCCGGCGGCATTGTCAAGGAAGTCTTGGTGCAAGAGGGCCAACAGGTGAAAGAAGGGCAGGTTTTGCTGCGCCTGGATGCGGCCGTATCGCGCGCCAATTATGAGTCAGTACGCCAGCACTATTTGGGCTTTCGCGTCAGTCAAGGTCGCTTGCAGGCCGAGCAGGCCGGGCGCAGCCAGATTGAGTTTCACCCCGACGTTACGGCAGCGCGCAGCGACCCCCTGATTCAACAGCAGGTGGTGACGCAGCAGCAGTTGTTGCAGGCCCGCCGCTCGGCCTTGCAGTCGGACTTGCAGGGCATCGAAGAAAGCATTCGGGGTTCGCAGGCGCAACTGGCAGCCAATCAAAACGTGCTGCTGCAACGCCGCAATCAGTTGGCCCTATTGACCGAAGAACTGACCAACGTGCGCGGCATGGTGCTGGAGGGTTATGCACCGCGCAATCGCCAGCTGGAACTTGAACGCATGGTGGCCGAGTCGAATGCATCGATTGCCGACATCACCGGCACCAACAACCGCGTGACCAGCCAGATGGCCGAACTGCGCCAACGTTCAATGTCCCGGCAGCAGGAGTACCGCAAAGAGGTGCAAACGCAGCTGGCCGATGTGACGCGCGAGGTGCAGTCGGATGCCGAAAAATTTGTCGCCGTGACTGCCGATCTGGATCGCATGGAGATCAAGTCGCCGGCCACCGGGCAGGTGGTTGGTTTGAGTGTGCAAACGGTCGGTGCGATCTTGCAACCCGGCCAGAAGCTGCTGGATGTGGTGCCCGAGCACCAGACTTTGCTGCTTGAAGCGCACGTTCCGCCGCATTTGATTGACAAGATCCGAGGGGGCTTGCCGGCCGATATCCGCTTCAATGCCTTCGCGCAGTCGCCACAGTTGGTGGTGGAGGGCAAAGTGATATCGGTCTCGGCTGACCTGTTGGCCGATCCGCAAAACCCGCAATATGCCTACTATCTGGCACGCATACAGGTGACCCCGGCCGGTATGAAAACCCTGGGCCAGCGCCAGATGCAGCCCGGCATGCCGGCTGAAATTGTGATCAAGACCGGTGAGCGTTCCATGCTGACCTACCTCTTGCATCCCCTGCTCAAGCGCGTTGCAGCGTCGATGAAGGAAGAGTGATGAAGCCAAATAAATTCAAACTGCGTGGCTTTCACGGACTGAGCCATTGGGCTGCCCTGGCGGCTCTGAATGTGGCCTTGATGACCGGCTCCGCTAGCGCTTTGGCACAGACGCCAGCCGCTCAGGCGGCACCGGTACAGTCTTCGGTAATGGATTTGCGCCAGATCTATCAGGCCGCGCTGGAGCAGGACGCCACTATTCGGGCGGCCCGTGCGGCGGCCGATGTCGGGCGCGAACGCTTGCCGCAAGCACGTTCGCAACTGCTGCCATCGGTCTCAGC
>JBBQZA010000151.1:0-9202 GCA_038208175.1 Burkholderiales bacterium | reverse complement strand
AGGCCCGTAGCGCAGCATTGATTTTTGCGAGTGCTGCAGGGCTGTACTTGGTGGCCAGCGCCGCCTGCATCGTGACGCTGAGTTTGATGCTGGCCATGTTTATGTCCTTGTGTATTGTGATGGCTATGTGTCGTATTTGTCGGCATGATAGCAAGCGCACCCTCGACCAACTCCTCACGTTCAGTCAGCGAGTGCGAATGACTCAAGAAGACTGTTGCTGGCATACGTTTTCCCAAGCCATGTGTCGGATTCGCTGCGAAAAGCGACATCCACGGAATGACCAGTATTGACCCATGACAACCATAACCAGTTTGCTGTCAGGCGACTCCAAAGCCGTCGTTGCCTGCCGATTCCGCCTAAATCAAGGGGAGACCTTGAAATCTACTGGGCACCGCAGCAAAGGTCCCCTCGCAGAGACCGATATTTCCCCATATTCAATAGTCAATGAGGCGGGTGAGGTTGTGGGCTCGGTTGAACACACCGATCGCACCTCCATAAACGGGCTCAAGAGATCGCAACTTGTGATCCAGAAAGACAGTTCGGGAAAGGTTGTGGTTGAAGAACGTTGGTAGCCTTGAAACATTTAGTTCTGACATGTCACTCCAGCCGACCGTTAAATCGCATTGCAAGCAGTCTTTTTTGGTGACTGCTACCCAATTTAGTGAGCGTCGCTTTGGCGGTCTTTGTGTGAATGCAGGGAGCCGATTTGGAAGCCAGCAATCTGCCAGCGACATTGGAGATCAAACTCAAAGACCGTCGCTACTCTGACCTGAAGGAGTCTTTCAGTAAGCAGTATCACCGCCGGAGCTGCGACCTGCACTGACATCGTGCCGAGCTTTATGAGTGCAATGCCGGCCGCGCCTGCGCCGAGGAAGGGGATTAACATGGAGGCGTCCTTTCGGGGGGGAATGAAATGTGAGGCGAATGTGGGCGCCAGCGTGACCTAGATCAGGAATACGTCAGTTGTGGCAATCTTTCACTTATTTTGAGGATTGCCAAACGCGACTACATCGTGTAAGTTGCAGGTTAGGTTTTCAATTTGCCGATATTTGTCTCCCTCCCTTGTTCAGCAGGGGACGTTGAGTGCTTATGTGAGGCTTCACCAGTGTCGGTCTATGGGAGTAACAGGAATGTCTACATTGATTCGTACTTTCAGAGCGTTGGCTTTGCTGGCGCTACTGGTCATCGCTGGCCTGTCTGGCAATGCTTTTGCCGCCAAAACCTACCCCGACAACGGCGATGGCACAGTGACCGACCCGACCACGGGGCTGACCTGGATGCGTTGTTCCATGGGGCAAACCTGGAGTGGCAGCACATGTACCGGTACCGTCAGCACGTACACATGGGATCAGGCCAATGCGCTTACCGGCACGGTGACTTTTGCGGGGCAGAGCGACTGGCGGCTACCCAATATTCGGGAGTTGACGACGATTGTGGATTTGTCGGTATTCGATCCGGCGATTGATCAGAGGGCCTTTCCCGTGACGCCGGGTTCGGATTTCTGGTCGGGTTCGCCCTACGCCAACTATTCAGGCTACGCGTGGTACGTCGGTTTCGACTATGGCAACGCCTTCAGCAACTTCCGGAGCTACGGCAACGCGGTCCGGCTTGTGCGCGGTGGACAGTCTTTGACCCTTTTGGCTATTGCACGTCCGACTACGGATTACGTTGATCAGGGTGACGGCACGGTGACGCACAGCCCAACCGGTTTGACGTGGAAGCGCTGTGCCCAGGGGCAAACGTGGAGTGGCAGTAGCTGCACTGGAACTGCCAGCACCTACACCTGGGATCAGGCCAATGCACTGACGGGCGCGGTGGCTTTTGCGGGCCAGAGCGACTGGCGTTTGCCGAGCCGGGATGAACTTCTTTCGCTGGTGGAATACACCCGATTCTCGCCTGCCATTAACGCAACGATCTTTCCTGCAACGCCAAGTTCGGATTTCTGGTCGGGTTCGCCCTACGCCTACTATTCCTACTACGCGTGGTACCTCAATTTCGACGATGGCAACGCCTACGGCAACTTCCGGAGCTACGACAACGCGGTCCGGCTTGTGCGCGGTGGACAGTCTTTTGGCACTTTTGCTTTGACTGTCGGTAAGAGCGGCGCTGGTAACGTTAGCAGTGCGCTGGCGGGCATCGACTGCGGCTCCGTCTGCACCGGCAACTATACCGCTGGGACCAAAGTGATTCTCACCGCGGCACCGGTCGCCCGTCTACTGGCCTGGAGTGGTGCCTGCGCTGGCGCAGCTGCTACCTGTACGGTGACCCTGGATGCCGCAAAGACCGTCAGCGCCAGCTTTATGGATGCGCCAGTGATCTCCGGTTTGCCTGCTTCGCTGTTATTCCCATTGCAGAATGTGGGTAGCACCAGCCCAACCCAGACAGTGACCTTGACCAACAGCGGCACGACTGCACTGGCGATCAGCAGCATCACGGCCAGCGGCGACTATGCGGTGACGCACAACTGCGGCAGCGGCCTTGGTGTTAACGGTTTTTGTACCCTGAACATCAGCTTCAAGCCCACTGCTGTTGGCGCGCGCACCGGTACCGTCAGCATCGCCAGTAATGCTCCTGGCAGCCCACACACAATTGCACTCAGCGGTACCGGCCAGGGAGGCACAGCGGTCGCCAGCAGCAGCACGCTAACCTTTGCCTCGCAAGGCATCGGTATCCCGAGTGCGGCTCAGACATTGACTCTGAGCAACACAGGCGGCGCAACCTTGAACATTGCCAGCATTACCACCACGGGTGAGTTCTCTCGCACTACCACCTGTGGCAGCGCACTTACCGTTGGGAACAGTTGCAGCATCAGTGTTGTCTTCACGCCGACGGCAGGCGGTGCTCGCAATGGTAGTTTGACCATCGCCCATGATGGGGCGAGCGGCAACCCGATCATAGTCAGCCTGAGCGGTACGGGTGTCGCTGTGCCCGCAGCGGCTCTCAGCCCGACCGCGTTGACATTTGCGAATCAGCCCTTGGGCACCAGCAGCGCAGTGCAGACCATAACTTTTAACAACATCGGCGCTGCTGCATTGACTCTGATCAGCATCGCGGCCAGCGGCGATTTTGCCCAGAGCAATAACTGCGGCGGTGGTTTGGGGGCAGGTGGTTCCTGCAGCATCAATGTCGTCTTCACACCCACAGCAGTGGGAACCAGAACGGGTGCCGTCACCATAGCGAACAACTCAGCCAATAATCCAGTGGCTACCGTGAGTCTGACCGGAGTGGTAATTCAGTACGTACTCAATGCTGGCAAATCTGGCACGGGTAGCGGCACTGTCAGCAGCAGCCCGGCTGGCATCAATTGCGGCCTGATCTGTAGTGCAAACTTGGCCAGCGGCACCAGCGTCACCCTGACCGCCACATCTGCTACTGGAAGCACCTTCACCGGCTGGAGCGGCGCCTGCACGAACACCACAGGTAGTTGCGTGGTGACCATGAGCCAGGCGCAAAGTGTGACGGCGAACTTTGCCATCAAAGACAGCATCCCAGATGCCTTCAGCTTCACCCCGCAGACGGGTGTAGCCACCAGCGCGACCGTTACCTCCAATACTGTCACCCCCACAGGTTACAACGCCGCGAACAACATTTCGGTCATAGGTGGGTTGTACTCAGTCGGATGCACCGGCACCTTCACCAGTCTGGCCGGCATCATCAACCCCGGACAAAGCGTATGTGTGCGACACACAGCAGCGACTACGGCCCTCAGCACGGTAACCACGACCTTGACCATGGGTGGCGTTTCAGGTTCATTCTCCTCAACCACCGCAGCTTCACCGCCTGTGGCTCCGGTTGTTGTGTCATTCTCCCCAACTAACGGTGCTACCGGTGTTGCCATTGGCAGCGACATCGTCCTGACGTTCAGCAAAGCCATCCAGCTCGGCGTGGGCGATATCGTAATCAAGACAGCAACGGGTGCCGTGGTCGCGACCTACAACGCTGCCAGCAGTAGCAATCTGAGTATTTCAGGCAACACCCTGACCCTAAACTCCAGTAATGACTTGAGCATCTACACCAAGTACCTTGTCGAGGTGAGTGCCGGCGCCATAAAGGATCTGGCCGGGATTAACTACGTTTCGAGTGGAGCCTACACCTTCCGCACTGAAACCATAGACGGTCTGTACCATTTCTTCGTCGTGGCATTTGCAGCAGCACCCGGTGTTGATTACATGACCCAATTAGCGGATGCCGACAACTACGGCTTGAGTGTCAAGGAAATCGTCGCCATCTTCACGACCAAGCCCCAATTTACCGTGGTCTATCCGGCGAGTCTCACCAATCAGCAGTTTGCCGATGCTTTGGTTGCCAACATCATCAAGGCCAGCGCCACGGACAGTGCCAAGACTGCAGCGGCAGCGGACATAGTGGCGGCAATGGGTGGGGGCTGGAGCCGAGGCGACGTGATCTATACGGTGTTCGGCAATCTGGTAACAAAGCCATTGACTGACACGACATGGGGCAATACCGCCAAGCAGTTCCGCAATCAGTTGGAAGTGGCGAGGTACTTGACAGAGGTAATGGAATTCAGCAGCACGGATTTGCCGACATTGCAGTCAGTGCTGGCAAGCGTCACCCAGGACACCGACGTTTCAACGCCGCAGAAGATTGCTCAGATCATTTACTTGGCGCTGGGGATTTGATTGAAAAAACGCGCCAACAAGCCCTGCATGCGCGCGATGCTGGCGTCCGGCCCGTCCTCACATGAAGAGAATACGCGAGTCCGCCGTTGTTCCTGCCCGCACGCGGCTAATCAGCCAGCTCATACCCGGTACTGCGCCCGCCGGCCTCCAGTTTGCGTAGCAACCCACGCGCCAACAAATCGCTGATATCGCGCAGCGCCGTGTCGCTGGAGCACTTGGCTATTGCCGCCCATTTGGCGCTGGTGAGCTTGCCTTCAAAACCGTCCAACAGACGGTTGACCCGCGCTGACACCTCAGGCGCACAATCCACAGCTTCCAACGCAAGGACAAGGATGAAGCGCAGAGGGCTGGTGATCGGCTTCGTGGCAAAACAGCCGCGCTGAGGGCGTCGGGTCAGCTTCAATTTGTTGCATCAGCATCGTGCATTGCCGTTCAGCGCAGAGTGCAAGCGCAGATATTGCAGGGGCTAAAGAGTCATTCTTGGGTAGGGTTGTCTTGTCATAGGCCCTCGTGTTTGCACTGCCCTAGAATTCCGGCATGCATCCCGCCATCGCCCAACACCGTTCCGGCATCGCCGCCATCTGCCAGCGCTTTCACGTCAGCCGGTTGGAGGTGTTCGGTTCCGCCGCGCGGGCAGACGATTTCAACCCCGTCAACAGCGATGTGGATTTCTTGATCGAATTCGCAGAAGACGCCACCCCGAGTCTGCAGAATTTCTTTGGCACCAAGACCGCGCTTGAGCATTTGCTCGGCCGCGCGGTGGATTTGGTAGAGCACGGTGCAGTGCGCAACCCCTACGTTCTGGCCAGCATCAACCGCAACCGCGAGGCGGTATATGCAGCGTGATCCGCGTGCGTTTCTGTGGGATGTGCGTGAGTCGGCCCTTGCCATTCAGGGCTTCATTGCGGGGATGGGTTCTGACGCCTAGGCGGCAAACGACCTGGTGCAAGCGGGTGTTGAGCGCAAGTTTGAAATCATTGGCGAGGCCTTGAGCCAGCTGGCCAAGCTGGATGCACCACTTGCGGCGCGCATACCCGAGTTGTCACAGATCGTGGCCTTTCGCAACCAGTTGATAGCTACTCGCGCACATTCCACGGGGGCTAGCGGCCAATTTAGCCATCAAATGGTATGTCAAGACTGAGTATTGAGCTCGATGGCACGTTTATAGGCTAATCCAGCAGCGCAGCTACCCGTGCGCGCACTTCTTCCACCAAATCCTCTGGCGCTTGCTCGATCAAGGTCAAAGCGCGCTGGGAGGGGTCAATCATTCTGAACTGATGCACTAACACCACGCCCTGCGTTTGCATTCCCGTGCCCATCAGACTTACGGACAAGCCCGCGTTGCGCGCGCCCATGCCCCCTTGGGTAATAGGGCATACGCCAATCATGCCCAGCCGGTTCAAGTCCGCGTGCGTCACCACAATGCCGGGCCTGCGGCCTTGTTGCTCCTGACCCAGCGTCGGGTCAAAACTGGCGACCACAATGTCGCCGCGCTGCCAAACCCGGCGGCTCAAACAGCCGCCTCTTGGCCCGAGGCGGGCATGGCGTCCCACGCCTTGTCAATCAGCAGCGGCTGGTCGCCCTGCATGGCCAACAGTTCGTGCAGGCTGTACTTGCGGCGACTCACCGGCGAAATGATCAAACGCCCGGCGTCAAATTCGAAACTGACCTTGTCGCCAGGGTGCAGGCCAATGGACTTGGCCAGCGACTGCGGAATGGTCACCGCAATGGAGCCCCCAGCGGCGCGAAGTGTCGATGTATGCATGGTCGTCCAATGAAGTTCAAGGATGTAGCACTTAGTTTAACTTAAATTGCCGTGGAGCTAAGTGGATAGACCATTGTTTTGTACAGTACTGCGGTCCAATCAGGCCGCACCTAAAATTCTGCCCATGCGCCTGCTCAGCCACCATCACCTTGACACCCAGCGCGTCAAAACCCAGATCGCCAAGCTGCAGCAAGCAGTAGCGCGAGACGACTTCAAAAGCCCCAATCTCAAGAAGCTCAGCCCGACGCCGTAGTGGCGGCTCAAGCTCGATCAGACGCACCGTCTGCTGGTGCAATTTGCCCGCCACGGCGACGAGACGGTGTGCCTGGCGCTGGAGGTCATCCTCAACCACGACTACGCCAGTTCGCGCTTTTTGCATAGTGCCGACTGGCCGCGAGCTGGACTTTGCGGCGTTCACCGGCTGGTTTGAGCGCTACCGCAGCGTTGCCAAACTGGCGCAACCGACCTATGACTTTATGGTTGTCGACGAGGTGCAGGACCTGACCTCCGTGCAACTCGCCCTGTTGCTCAAAACACTGGCCAAGCCGGGGCAGTTCCTGCTCTGTGGCGACTCGAACCAGATCGTGCACCCCAACTTCTTTTCCTGGGCGGCGGTGCGCGCGCAGTTTCAAACCCCACTGGTGTTCTCGGTGCACGAGGCCAAGGGGCTTGAATACCCCAACGTGATTCTGGTCGGCTTCAGTCACGGGGCTGCACGCGGGCACTGGCACTGGCACTGGCGCCATCGCTGTCACCGCCGCACGCAACGGCGAACTCGGGGCCAGCACGCCGTAGTAGCGGTGTCCGTGAGTGAGTGTTGTGCGTACGGACGATTGGCGTACAATCTGGCTGCCCCAGCTTTTTTCCTTGGAGGCCCCTATGCAAACCAGTCGTGATGTGTCCACTAATATCCGCAGTGCGCGTCTGGAAGCGCGTATCAGTACCGAGCAAAAGGCGCTGTTTCAGCAAGCCGCCATGCTGTCGGCACGCACCCTCAGCGAGTTTGTGGTGGTCAGTGCGCAAGAGGCTGCAGCCCGGATCATTCAAACCCACGAAACCATCACGCTGACGCGCGACGAGCAGATTCGCTTTGTGTCGGCATTGCTCGCCCCCGCCAAGCCCAATGCGCGGTTGCGCAAGGCGGCACAGCTTTACCGTGCGCAGACGGGGGTGTGAGTCCCTTGAAGCCGGTTGCATGGCGTGTTGAGCCGCTTCAAAGAAGTCACGACCGCGACGCATTCAGTTGCGGCCACGTCGCACTAGACCGCTACTTGCAACAGCAGGCGCGGCAAGATGTGCAGAACCAGGTGGCTGCCGTGTTTGTGGCCGTGACACCACCGGACACCCAGGTTATGGGCTATTACAGCCTGTCAGCATCGAGCATCAATGCGTCCGATCTGCCGCCGGAACTGGCCAAGAAGCTGCCGCGACACCCGCATTTACCAGTCACACTGCTTGGGCGATTGGCCATAAACCAGCCATGCAAAGGGCAGGGCCTGGGTCAGTTCTTGCTGATGGATGCTCTGTACAAGAGTCTGCAAGCGGCTAGCGCCATTGCTGCCATGTCCGTGGTGGTGGATGCCAAAGATGAAGTCGCTGCCGCTTTTTACCAGCGCTATGGTTTCTTGCCACTGTCAGCCGCAGAGGGCCGGTTGTTCCTGCCGATGAAGGCGGTTGCGTCGCTGTTTTAGGTTTCGTGCCACGCAGGGCTACCCACCCTGCGCGCCCCATTCATCCTGCAGCAACTGCAGCATGTCGTCGGCCGACATTTTGGCGGCCATGTCTGTACCTTCGAGCAAACTGGCGGCCAGGGCGCGTTTGGTTTTGTGCAGATCGACGATTTTTCCCTCGATGGTGTCTTTGGCCACCAGCCGGTAGATGGTGACCGGTCGGGACGGATAGATGCATTTCAACCGCATAAGCCCAAGTATTGCACCGTAGACCGTCCTGAAAAAGCGAGTTTTCCCTGAAACGACAGTCTGAATCCCCAAGAATTTGCGCCCCATCGGCACAAACGACATACAAAGCTGGGCGGCGGACACTGCCCTGCCCCGGCGCAGTCGTCGCGACCCATTGCAAATTCACCAAGTAGTGCGCTGATCGTCGGAGTAGTCGGGCGGTGATTGGTTTGCCAGATCCCAATCCGGCTCACCATCCACACCCTCGCACGCCTCCTGCGCACCCTCACCCTCCCACAGCGGTGGCCCGCGTGCCGGGGTGATGCGCGGCGCTTCGGGGTCGACTCCGATGTGATCCAGAATCTTGTGGATGTCGGCACTGAAGGTGATGAAAGCGATGAGGCGCATCTGGCCGCCGCACAGTGGGCACAGCAGCGGGAACACCTCGTAGATGCGCGCGATCAGCGCCGCCCACAGGTAGAGCGATGGTGGGCGTGGTTTGGGCTTGGCTTGCGGCTCAGGCTGAACAGCTCACCCAACATCGGCAGCATGAGCGGCAAGGACAAAGCCAAGCCCAGCGCAACCGGGCCAAAACCAGCCCAATCGGAGTCAGGTTTGGCATCAATAGCCGCATTGGCAGCCACCGGCTCGTAGCCCGCATCGCGCACCGCGCTGCGCAGGCGCGCCTCAATCTGATCACTGGGGGTCACCAGCACGCGGGCCGACTCGGTGGCCAGATTCACGGCCACCTCTTGCACGCCGGGTACTTTCTTTAACGCGCGTTCGGCGCGCCCCACGCATGAGGCGAAGGTCATGCCATGAATGCCCAGGTCGACACGGGCAGGCGAGGGAGCAGGGTTTAAGGATGTCATAGGTATAGGATAGCCACAAGCGGCGTA
>JBBQZA010000150.1:0-9230 GCA_038208175.1 Burkholderiales bacterium | reverse complement strand
GGCATGTCACGCGGGAAGGATGCGGGTGCCAAGTACCTGGCTGACTTTGTGGAGGAAATGAAAGCTTCGGGCTTCGTCGCGCAATCCCTGGCGCGGCACAAGATCGAAGGTGCATCGATCGCAGCGCCGAGCAAATGATGTACCTCACCAGGAAGAGGGCTCCAACATCATTTCGACATCAGGAGGAAGCCTCCATATGACGCTCAGTTGGCCGGTGGTTGCAGCAGTGCTGTTTGGAGCGCTGCTGCACGCCAGTTGGAACGCGCTGGTCAAGTCCAGCAGCGACAAGGACCTGGACATGGCGGTGATCCACCTGATCGGGTCTTTTCTGGCCATTCCGCTGGTGGCGCTGGTGGGTTGGCCGGCACCTGCTGCCTGGCCTTTCATTGCGGCATCGGTGGTGATTCACATCGGCTATTACCTGGCCTTGACTGGCGCGTACCGGCACGGTGAACTCGGACTCACATACCCTTTGATGCGCGGCGTGGCGCCGTTGCTGGTGGCGCTATCGGCTACGTTCACTCTGGGCGAGACACTGTCGCCGCTGGCCTGGGCTGGTGTTCTGGGCATCAGCTGCGGCGTACTGGTACTGGGCCTCAGTCGCTTCGCTTTCACGGTACCGAAGGCGGTCGGCTTTGCGCTGGTCAATGCCGTCATCATTGCGATATACACCGTCATCGACGGACTCGGAGTGCGTGCGTCCGGCAACGCGCTGCAGTATGTGGCCACCTTGTTCCTGCTCGACGGCTGGCCGTTTGCGCTTCTCATGTTTGCCACCCGGGGCCACGCCGTCGGTCGTTACGCGCGACACCGCTGGCCGCTTGCCACGCTGGGCGCTTGCGCCTCGCTCGGGTCCTACGGCATTGCCTTGTGGGCGATGACGCGAGCCCCGGTGGCGACGGTGGCAGCCCTGCGCGAAACTTCGGTTTTGTTTGCCGTGTTGCTGGGTGCCTGGTTTTTGAAGGAGTCGTTTACCTCGCGGCGGGTCGTGGGCACTTTAGTTATCGTCGCTGGCGTCATGGCACTGCGTCTGGGCTAGTCTGTCAAAAAGGAGTTCAACGTGAGTCTTCCCAGTCAAGCACAGATCGTGATCGTCGGCGGCGGCATCGTCGGCTGTTCGACCGCTTACCACCTCGCCAAGATGGGCCGGACCGATGTGCTCTTGCTGGAGCAGGGCAAGCTGACCAGCGGCACCACCTGGCACGCCGCCGGGCTGGTCGGGCAGATGCGACCGAACCGCAACATGACGGTGATGAGCAAATATGGCATCGAGCTCTACGCCACACTGGAAGCCGAAACCGGGCTGGCCACCGGCTGGAAACAGTGCGGCAGCGTCAACGTGGCGCGCACGCCCGAGCGCATGCAGGTGCTGAAGAAGCAAACCGCCATGGCGACCAGCTTCGACGTCGAATGCCATCTGATCACGCCGGCCGAGGCGGGTGCGCTGTACCCCGTGATGCGTACCGATGACCTGCAGGGAGCGATCTGGCTGCCCGGCGACGGCAAGGTCAATCCGGCCGATCTGTGCATGTCGCTGGCCAAAGGCGCGCGCAACCGTGGTGTCAAAATCTTCGAGGGCATCGAGGTGACGGGCGTCATCAGCGAGCATGGCAAAGCGGTCGGCATCCGCACGACGCAGGGCGAGGTGCGCTGCGAAGTGCTGGTGAATTGCGCCGGTCAGTGGGCGCGCCAGTTCGGCTACCCGGCGGGCGTCAACGTGCCACTTTTTTCCGCCGAGCATTTCTATATCGTCACCGGCAAAATCGACGGCGTGCTGCCCAGCCTGCCGGTGATGCGCGACCCGGATGGCTTTATCTACTACAAGGAAGAAGTTGGGGGTCTGGTGATGGGAGGCTTTGAGCCCAAAGCCAAGCCCTGGAAAGTGGACCCGATCCCCAGCAGCTTTCAGTTCGAATTGCTCGATGAAGACTGGGACCAGTTTGAACCGTTGATGAAGAACGCCATGCACCGCACCCCTTGTCTGGAAACAGCCGAGATCAAGATGCTCCTCAACGGCCCGGAGAGCTTCACGCCCGACGGCAACTTCATCATGGGCGAAGCACCCGAGTTGCGCAATTATTTTGTCTGCGCCGGTTTTAATTCGTCCGGCATTGCCAACAGTGGTGGCGCCGGCCGGTTGATGGCCGAGTGGATCATCGGCGGCGAGCCCAGCAGCGATTTATGGGATGTCGATATCCGGCGCTTTGGCGCCTTCACGGCCAACCGCAAGGCCCTGGCCGAGCGCACTGGCGAGACCTTGGGATTGCATTACGCGATGCGCTGGCCGCGCCAGGAACTCGAGACAGCACGACCCTTGCGCACCTCGCCGCTGTACGACCTGTTGGCCGCCAAGGGGGCCGAGTTCGGCGCCAGGAATGGCTGGGAACGCGTCAACTATTTCAGACCTCTGGGCCGGGTGCGTCCTGACTACACGCTGGGCCGGCCCGGCTGGCTGCCCTGGATGATCGAAGAGCAGCGCGCCACACGGGAAGCGGTGGCCCTCTATGACCAGACCTCGTTTTCCAAACTGTTGTTGCAGGGGCGGGATGCGCTGGCGCTGCTGCAGCGTCTGTGCGCCAACGAGATCGACGTGTCGGTCAACAAGATGGTTTATACCGCGCTGCTCAACGAACGCGGCGGCTTCGAGAGCGATCTGACTATCATCCGGCAAGAGCCGACAAGCATGGGCGACAGCTTTCTGATCATCACGGGCTCGGCCCAGACGCTGCGCGACTTCGACTGGATTGCGCGCCACATAGGCGCTGGCGAACATGCAGTGCTGACCGATGTGTCGGCGTTGTACTGTGTGTTGTCGGTGATGGGACCGAAGGCGGGTGAGTTGCTGGCACGCGTCAGCCCGGATGACCTGTCGAGCGACAGTTTGAAATTTTCTTGGACCAAGATGATCGAACTGGGTTTTGCCCGTGTCCGTGCCGCGCGCATGAGCTATGTCGGCGGACCCGGCTTCGAGTTGTATGTGCCGGTAGAGATGGCGCGCCACGTTTACCTGACCTTGCAGGCAGCGGGGGCTGATCTGGGATTGCGGGATGCCGGTTACTACGCGCTGGATGCTCTGCGCGTCGAGCAGGGGCGTCGTGCCTGGGGCGCCGAGCTGGGGCCGGACGAAACACCGTGGGAGGCCGGTCTGGGCTATGCCGTCAAGCTGAACAAGCCGACGGATTTCATCGGCAAGGCGGCGCTGCTGGCGTCCCGGGACAAGCTCTTGCGCAAGAAGCTGGTGACGCTGGTGTTTGAGTCCGCATCAGCCTATGCCTGGGGTGGCGAAGCGATTCTGCTGCAGGGTGAAACAGTGGGTGAAATCTCCTCGATCGGATGGAGTCCGCTGGCCGGTGCCTGTGTCGCGTTGGGCTATGTGCGTGGGGCTGCTGCCAACCAGTGCCATACAGGCACTCTAGAAGCGATAGAGCTGTGGGGCGAACGCATCCCGGTGCGCCTGTATGACCAGTGGCCGAGTCGGGGCTAATCTTTTTTCAGCTCCAGCGCCAGCGCATACAGGCTGTTGCGCGCTTCGCCAGTGATTTCGGAGGCCAGTCGCACAGCGGTCTTCAGGGGCAGTTCCTCCAGCAGCAGTTTCAGGACCCGGCTGTCAGCTCCGTTTTGTGCAGTTGCTGGCGTGGGGTGCAGCACGACGACGAACTCGCCGCGCCGGCGATTGGCGTCAGCGGCCAGCCAGGCCGGAAAATCCGCCGCGCTCAAGGTGGCGATCTCTTCAAACTGCTTGGTCAATTCACGTGCGACCGTCAGCAAGCGGCTGTCCAAAGCTGCCAGCGCTGCGGCCAAGGCTTCAATCCGGTGCGGCGCTTCAAGCAGCACCACGGCGCGAGCTTCCCCGCGCAGGGCTTCGACGGCCGTGGCGCGCTCACCGGCTTTGGTGCCCAGGAAGCCGATAAAGACAAAGGCTCCGTGCGCTTCAGATTCGTCGGCGATACCGGCCACGCTGAGTGCGGTCGTGACGCTGCTGGCGCCTGGCAGAGGAATCACTCGCAGGCCTGCCAGACGCGCGGCCGCTGCCAGGCGTGCACCCGGGTCGCTGACGGCGGGTGTGCCGGCGTCGCTGGCATAGGCCACGCGCTGGCCCTGTTGCAGCCGTTCCAGCACGCTTTGTGTCGCCTGTGCTTCGTTGTGCTGGTGCAGCGCAAGCAGTTGCTGAGCGGCTTTGTCGATGCCATAGGCACGCAGCAAAGTCTGGGTGTGTCGTGTGTCTTCACAGGCAATGGTATCGGCCAGTTGCAGCACATGCAGCGCGCGCAGCGTGATGTCGGCCAGGTTGCCGATGGGGGTGGCCACCATGTACAACGCACCAGGCGGATAACTCTGGTCAGCCGCTGCCTCAGCAGCGGCCTTTAAAGCTAGATCATAAGTAGCGGTCAATGGTTGTTCCTCAAATCGGCGTCCGGTCAGGCGAGATTATCGGACCCGGTAAGCGGCAGGCGTCTGTTTCTGACTTTTGGTGTAACCTGTTGGTAACTGCCCTGGCGGTTTGTAAAATAAAAAGCTTGGTCAAAAACAGGAGCTACCTCATGAACCCACCCGCGCTACAGAGTCTCAAGCGTAATACGCCCAGCTACGTCAAACATGCCAGGCTGATTGCCTGGGTTGCCGAGATGGCGGCATTGACCCAACCCGACGCCATTTACTGGTGCGATGGTTCGGATGAAGAATACCAGCGGCTGTGTCAGCAACTGGTTGCTGGCGGCACCTTCAAGAAATTGAACCCGGTCAAACGCCCGAACAGCTTTTTGGCCTGCTCCGACCCGAGCGACGTGGCGCGCGTGGAAGACCGAACCTACATTTGCAGCGAGCACAAAGAAAACGCCGGTCCGACCAACAACTGGATGGCGCCAGCCGAGATGCGCCGGATTCTGCAAAGTGGCCAGGCCAACGGCACAGCCGCCTTGTTCGCCGGCTGCATGCGGGGCCGCACCCTGTATGTCGTGCCATTCTCTATGGGACCACTGGGTTCGCACATTTCCCACATCGGCATCGAACTGACGGACAGCGCCTATGTGGCCGTCAACCAGAAGATCATGACTCGCATGGGCAAGGCTGTATTCGATGTACTGGGCACGGATGGCGCCTTTGTCCCTTGTATGCACACGGTGGGCGCACCTTTGGAAGAGGGCCAGCTCGATGTGAAGTGGCCTTGCAACAAGACCAAATACATCGTGCATTACCCGCAAACCCGCGAAATCTGGTCCTATGGCTCCGGTTACGGCGGCAACGCGTTGTTGGGCAAGAAATGCTTTGCCTTGCGTATCGCCTCCAACATGGGCCGTGATCAGGGCTGGCTGGCCGAGCACATGCTGATTCTGGGTGTGACTACGCCGCAGGGCAAGAAGTACCATGTCGCCGCCGCGTTTCCGAGCGCCTGCGGCAAGACCAATTTCTCGATGATGGTGCCGCCGGAAGGCTTTGCCGGCTGGAAAGTCACTACCATTGGCGACGACATCGCGTGGATCAAGCCGCACCCGGATGGCAAGCTCTATGCCATCAACCCCGAAGCGGGTTACTTTGGCGTCGCCCCGGGCACCAACTACCACACCAATCCGAACTGCATGGCGAGTCTGAACAAGGATGTGATTTTCACCAATGTAGCGTTGACGGATGACGGCGATGTCTGGTGGGAAGGCATGGAAAAAGACGGCGCTGAACTGCCGGCACACCTGACCGATTGGCAGGGCCAGGACTGGACGCCAGTCCTGGCCAAAGAAACGGGTGCCAAGGCGGCCCATCCGAACGCCCGTTTCACCGTGGCCGCCAGCAACAACCCGGTGCTGGACCCTCAGTGGGACGACGCCGATGGCGTGGCTATTGACGCGTTCATCTTCGGCGGCCGTCGCTCGACCACCGTGCCTTTGGTGACCGAAGCACGCACCTGGATGGAAGGCGTTTACATGGCTGCCACCATGGGCTCCGAAACGACGGCAGCGGCAGCCGGTCAGCAGGGTGTGGTGCGTCGCGACCCGTTTGCCATGCTGCCCTTTTGCGGCTACAACATGAGCGACTATTTCCGGCACTGGCTGGACACGGGGCACAAGCTCGAGCGCATGGGGCACACTTTGCCCAAGATCTTTTGCGTCAACTGGTTCCGCAAAGGTGAAGATGGCAAGTTCGTCTGGCCGGGTTATGGTGAAAACATGCGCGTTCTGAAGTGGATCATTGACCGTATTGAAGGCAAAGCCACCGGTTGTGCCAACGGTTTCGGCCTGAGCCCGGCGTATTCGGAGATCAACTGGACGGGTCTCGATTTCACACCCGAACAGTTCGCCAGCGTAACCAGTCTGGACAAGGGTGCCTGGAAGCAGGAAATTGCGTTGCACACCGAATTGTTCAGTCTGCTGGCTCACCATCTGCCGCAGGAACTGGTCGATACCAAGATGCTGTTGGAGCAGCGACTGGCGGCGTAAGCGCGGTGCTCGAAGCTGAAGCCTGAGAATCTGTCAATGGTTTTAACTTCAAGTAACTCCAAAGCGGCAACCACCAAGCAAGCGGGTGATGCGGCCGAAGAATTAGCGCTGTACTACCTGCAAGAGCGTGGCCTGCATCTGCTCCAGCGCAATTACCGCACGCCGGGGCGCGGTGGCGGAGAAATTGACCTGATCATGCGTGCCCCTGACGGCACGACCGTGTTTGTCGAGGTGCGCCAGCGCAGCAGCATCAGTCATGGCGGAGCGGCGGGCAGCGTCAGTGCCTTGAAACAGCGGCGCATTGTCTTTGCCGCGCGCCACTACCTGATGCGCCTGCAGGATACGCCGCCCTGTCGCTTTGACGTCGTGCTGCTGGAGCCGGCGGGTACGGTCTGGCTGCAGGCCGCGTTTCAGGGCGCTTAGGGCTGCGCAGCAAGCTCAAACCGAACTTTGGCGGCGCACAGGTATCATTGGCACATGCTTGAGCAACGTATCCAACAACACTTTATCGACAGCGCCGATTTGAAATATCAGTCGGCGCAGCTACTGAGCAAACCGATTGCCGCTGCCGTGCAGGCGCTGCTGAGTTGCATCACCGGCGGCGGCAAGGTGCTGGTCTGCGGCAACGGTGGCTCGGCCGCCGATGCACAACATTTTGCAGCCGAATTTGTCGGACGCTACGAGCGTGAGCGACCGGGGCTGGCGGCGATCGCCTTGACCACTGACAGTTCGATTCTCAGTGCGATCGCTAACGACTACGACTTCCATGCCGTTTTTTCGCGCCAGGTGCGGGCGCTGGGGCAGACCGGCGACGTCCTGCTGGTCCTGTCAACCAGTGGCAATTCAGGCAATGTATTGGCAGCCATCGAAGCTGCGCACGAGCGCGAGATGGTGGTGGTGGGATTGAGCGGGCGCGGTGGCGGCAAGATGAGCCATGCGTTGCGCGACACCGACGTGCACATCTGTGTACCGCACGAGCGCACGGCACGCATTCAGGAAGTGCATATTCTGGCCCTGCACTGCATCTGTGACGCAGTGGACGCTCAGTTACTTGGAGATCAGGAAGTTCAATCATGAAAAAAATTGCGCAACAAAAACTGTTGACCACTCTTTTATTGACGGCCTGTCTGGGCACCGGCCTGAGCGCCTGCGCACCGCTGATGGTGGGCGGCGCCGTGATGGGCACGTTGATGGCGACCGACCGCCGCACCTCGGGCGCCCAGGTGGAGGACGAAGGCATTGAACTGCGTGGCACCAGCCGTATCCGGGAGAGCCTGGGCGAGCGCGGTCACGTCAATGTCACCAGCTACAACCGCCAGGTTCTTGTGACCGGTGAGGTGTCGGCTGCACAGGACAAGCAACTGGTCGAGCAGATCATGTCAAAGGTCGACAACGTGCGCAGCATCGTCAACGAACTGGGCGTCATGGAGAACACGACGCTGTTGCAGCGATCCTCCGACACACTGGTGACTGGCAAGGTCAAGGCCAGTCTGGTGGATGCGCAGGACCTGTTCGCCAATGCCTTCAAAGTAGTGACTGAGCGCGCTACCATCTATCTGATGGGGCGTGTCACGCAGCGCGAAGCGAACCGCGCCACGGAGCTTGCGCGCAGCATCGAAGGTGTCAAAAAAGTAGTTCGCCTGCTGGAAATCATCAGCGAAGAAGAGTTGCAGCGCCAATTGGCCAAGCCTGCACCCGGCTAAGCCTACCTCAAGCGCTTGATCAGGCTGGAAGTATCCCACCGTCTGCCGCCCATCTGCTGCACATCGGCATAGAACTGGTCCACCAGCGCTGTCACCGGCAGGCGTGCACCATTGCGTTTTGCTTCATCAAGCACCAGCCCCAGGTCCTTGCGCATCCAGTCGACCGCAAAGCCAAAGTCAAACTTGTCAGCGATCATGGTTTTGCCGCGATTGTCGAGTTGCCAGCTTTGCGCTGCGCCCTTGCCAATCACATCGAGAACCTGCGCCATATCGAGCCCGGCAAGTTGACCAAAGGCGATCGCCTCGCTCAGGCCCTGCACCAGGCCGGCAATGCAAATCTGGTTCACCATTTTTGCCAGTTGACCCGAGCCGCTGCTTCCCAACAGTGTGAAGGCCCTGGAGAATGCCATGGCCGCCGGTTGGGCGTTGTCGAAGGCGCTCTGCTCACCACCGCACATCACGGTCAGCAGGCCATTCTGCGCACCGGCCTGGCCACCCGAGACCGGCGCATCGACAAAGCTCAGCCCCAAGTCTTTGGCTGCGCTGTACAACTCGCGCGCTACGCTGGCCGATGCCGTGGTGTGATCGACAAACACGGCGCCCGCCTTCATGCCAGCGAAAGCGCCATCGGGGCCCAGTGTCACGCTGCGCAGGTCGTCGTCATTGCCGACACAACAAAAAACAAGGTCGGCATCGTGCACCGCCAGCTTGGGTGTTGGCGCCTGTTTCAGGATCTGTTGCGGATTTTGAGGATCGGCAAACTCGCTGCACCAGGCGCTTGACTTGGCGGCGCTCCGGTTGTAAACCGTGACCTGGTGTCCGCAGCGGGCCAGGTGGCCGGCCATCGGGTAGCCCATGACACCCAGGCCCAAAAAGGAGACTTGGCGTGGAGTTGCAGGAGCGTAGGTTTTGGGATTGATGCTGTTCATACGATGGCGAAGTTTTCGGTGCCGCTGCTCAGGTCCTGGAATTTGCTCTCCCGGCTGTTGAGCTTGATTTGCAGCCGCAGGTCGTTCAGTGAATCTGCATTGCGCAGTGCGTCTTCATAAGTGATCTTCTTCTCTTCATAGGCATCAAACAAGGCCTGGTCAAAGGTCTG
>JBBQZA010000149.1:0-9299 GCA_038208175.1 Burkholderiales bacterium | reverse complement strand
CCCTGCGTCTTCGAGGCCGCTCACGTGCAGGAAAGCCAGGCGTCGACCGTTCTGACGAAAGAAGGCGCGTACCCTGTCAACACCGTCATCGCGTGCCAATGCGTGTTCGTCAACGGCTTCACCCACCAGGTAACCGAGCTTGGGCTTGGCGCTAAGGGCATTCGGAGATTTTGTTTGTTCTGAGGGTAGGCCAATTGTGATCGATTTCACTATATTTCTTCGGCATGCGCATCTTTTGACCAGCTTGATCGTCTTCTCTTGCAAGGGCAACAAGCTGGCTGCATGCAGAATCCGCAACCGTAATCAGTTTTAACGCTTGTTGGCATGACAATGTCCACATGATGCATTCCATTCCCAATTCACTTGTTGGTTCCGATCCGTTAAGTTCACCAGATGCCGGGTCCATTGAGGCACTCAATAGCGGGTGCTTCTGCATCAGCCTGGACAGCGATGCACTGCGCTTGGCGCTCGAGTCCGAAATTGGCCAGCCCGGTCTTTTCGATCTGGTACGCGAACGCTGTCCTTACCTCTTCGCAGCACGCCCGGTATTTGTCTCCAAGTCCCACATGGCTCGCATGGCCCAGGTGGTCGTGGCGATCGAATCGGTCGTTAAGCTGCAGACGTACCGCGATTACGTGCAGGAACAGACCCCGGTCATTGCCCGACATGATCCGCGCGGCGCCAAGGGCGTGTTCTTTGGTTATGACTTTCACGTCACCGAGGGGGGCTTTGGGCTGATCGAGATCAACACCAACGCCGGTGGTGCCATGCTCAACGCGGTGCTGGCACGGGCGCAACGTGCTTGTTGTGAGGCCATGGAGCAAATGGTCCCCCCCATCGCAACCGCCGTGGCGCTGGAAGCCGGCATCATGGCCATGTTCAACAGAGAGTGGGAACTCAGTGGCAGCGACAGGCCACTTCGCAGCATTGCCATCGTCGACGAGGCACCCGATCAACAGTACCTGTACCCCGAGTTCTTATTGTTTCAGCAATTGTTCCAGCGCCAAGGCTTGCAAGCTGTCATTGCCAGTCCGCAGGATTTCACCCTGCGAGATGGCGTGCTGTGGCAGGGTGATTTGGCCATTGACCTGGTTTACAACCGGCTGACGGATTTTTATCTGGCCAGTTCTGCCAGCGCCATCTTGCGCGAGGCCTACCTGCAAAACGCCATGGTTCTTACACCGCACCCTCAGGCGCATGCCTTGTACGCTGACAAGCGCAACCTCGCTGTGCTTAGCGATGTCAGTCAACTTCAAGCGCTGGGCGTGCCGAAGGCCACGCAAGACATATTACTGACCAGCATTCCGCACACCGAGATTGTTGACCCCGTCAATGCCGAGCGCTTGTGGAGCGCTCGCAAGCATCTTTTCTTCAAACCTTTTGCTGGATATGGAAGCAGGGCCGCGTACCGGGGTGACAAACTAACCCGGCGCGTTTGGCAAGAGATTCTCGCGGGGGACTATGTAGCGCAGGCGCTGGTGACTCCGGGTGAGCGCACCATTTCCGAGACGTCGCACACCGAGCCGGCACAGGTATTGAAATTTGATTTGCGCGACTACGCTTACGACGGCAAAGTGCAATGGGTGGCCGCGCGACTGTATCAAGGCCAGACTACCAATTTCCGTACGCCTGGCGGTGGCTTTGCGCCGGTCTACGAAGGACCAACCCCATGAGCGCCGGACCCGACCATGGGCATGATCATGCCCCCGCAGAATTCAACCAGGCCTTCGCGATAGGCATCGCACTCAACATCGCTTTCGTCGCCGTCGAGGGCTTTTATGGCTGGAAGATCAACTCGCTGGCACTGTTGGCCGATGCAGGCCACAACCTGAGCGATGTGGCGGGCCTGGTGCTGGCTTGGGGTGGTGCGCTGGCAGGCAAGCTGAAACCGGATGCCAAACACACTTATGGCTGGAAGCGTGCGTCCATTCTGGCGGCTTTCTTCAACGCTTTGCTGCTGCTGGTTGCCATGGGCTCCCTGGGCTGGGAAGCGGCGTTCAGACTGCGCTCGCCCGAGGCGACCGAGGGTTGGACCATCATGGCGGTGGCCGCTGTCGGCATTGTGATCAACACCGCTACCGCCCTCATGTTCATGCGCGGGCGTAAGAATGACCTCAACATTCGGGGCGCCTTCATGCACATGGCGGCCGATGCGTTGGTGTCGCTGGCCGTGGTGATTGGCGGCGCGCTTTATCTGTGGCAAGGCTGGGGCTGGATAGACCCGGTGATGAGTCTGGCCATTGCGGTGATCATTGTGGTCGGTACCTGGGGGTTGTTCAAGCAATCGCTGCACCTGCTGTTTGATGGCGTACCCGATGCTGTTGATCTGGTGGCCGTGCGCCAATTGCTGCTCGGTCTGGCGGGCGTGGCGCAAGTGCACGATCTGCATGTGTGGGCCATGGGCACCTCGCAGACTGCACTGACGGCGCACCTTGTGCTGAGCGATCAGGTGATCGACGCGAGTACTGTCTTGCACGAAGCAGAGCATGAGCTGCACGAGCACTTCGAGATTCGGCACGTCACACTGCAGCTTGAATCACCTGCCTATGCCCGGCTGTGTTCGTTGCGCGCAGGGGCATGTCAGTGTTGATTCCAAAACAATGGCGTTCATTTTGTTCCTTTTGCGGCCAAGCTGCGTGGCAGGCTGAGCACCACCTCCAGGCCGCCTTCCGGCCGGTTGCGCAACTGGATGTCGCCACCGTGCATCTGGGCAATGTTGCGCGCAATGGTGAGGCCCAGGCCGGTGCCGCCGGTTTCACGGCTGCGCGAGGCTTCCAGTCGGTAGAAGGGCTCAAACACCGCATCCATTTCGCCCGGCGCAATACCGGGGCCACTGTCCAGCACGCGCAGGGTCAGCCGCTGGGCCGAGTCTTCGATACGCACAGTGGCGTTGCCGCCGTACAGGATGGCGTTGTCGATCAGGTTCACCAGGCAACGCTTGAGCAGCGGTGCGACTGCTGTCATGGCTTGCTTGGCCTGCCCCTCAATGCGCAGGTTACGCCCCATTTCCTGGTTGTCTGACTGCAAGCTCTCCAGCAGCGCGTTCACGTCTAATGGCTGGGGCTTGTCGCTGCCACCCAGCCCACGCATGAAATCGAGCGTGTCGGACACCATGGCTTCGAGTTCTTTGAGGTCTTTCTCAAAACGCTGGCGCAATTCTTCGTCATCGAGCAAGTCGGCGCGCAAACGCAGCCGGGTGATCGGGGTTTTCAGGTCATGCGACATGGCTGCCAGAATGCGCGTGCGGTCATGGATGAAGTGCGACAGCCGTCGCTGCATGCCGTTAAAGGCAAGGGCAGCGCGGCGCACCTCCAGCGGCCCGTCTTCAGGTAACGGCGCCTGGTCAAGGTTCTGCCCCAAACCTTCAGCCGCTGCCGCCAATACCTGCAATGGGCGTGTCACCCAGCGCACCGCGAAATACGTCAAGACCAGCACCGTCAGCAACAAAGCCACGAGCGTGAAAGCCAGCCGCCATGGCATATCGACCGGCTTGGGTAGCTGGGTATCAAACCGCGCCCAGCGCCCGTCGCGTAGTTGGACCTCGACTTGCAGCGCCGGGCCGACCATCGAGTTGGATCCATTCATACCACCACCCATACCCATGCGCCACCCCGGACCCATGCCCTGCGGGACTGCTACGGCGATAGTGGCGCCTGGCTCGACCCGAATGCTGCGGTCTGGTCCCAACGATGCCTGCAGCAGCGCAGCAAACATTCGTGAGCGCGTTCGAAAAGTGGCAGCGTTGTCTTGCGCAACGGGCTTTGTCAAAGGCGCGTCATGCAGTGACACCAGCAGTGGCGGCACGTTGAGCACTGCAACAATGCGCTTGCGTTCGGCCGCACCCAGCACGTCGAGCAGATTGACCACATCGGCCACGCGTTGCGCTTGCTGGCGGCCTCCGGCAGTGGCAAGCAACTGGTCGCGTTCGACAAAATTGAAAGCCGCACTCAACAGCTGGGCCACCAGCATGCCGCTGGCCAGCACCAGCATCAGCCGACCAAACAGCGACTGTGGCCACCAGCGCATCAAGTTTCCTTTTCCACCGCACTGGCGAGCACGTAGCCCTCACCGCGCAAGGTTTTGATCAGTTGTGGATCTCGCGGGTCGTCACCCAGACGATGGCGCAGGCGACTGACCTGCACGTCAATACTGCGATCCAGTGGCCCGGCCTCTTTACCCTGAGTCAGGTCGAGCAACTGATCGCGGGTCAGCACACGATTCGGGTGATCCAGGAAGATCCGCAGCAGCCGGTATTCGGCCCCGCTGATCGGTGTCACCACTCCGGTTCCAGAGATCAGGTTGCGCTCCACAGTGTCGAGCACCCAATCGGCAAAACGCAGCTTGGCCGCTTCGTCGGGGCGCAGGTTGTGCGGCAGACTGCGGGCGCGGCGCAGGATGACCTTGATGCGGGCCAGCAGTTCGCGCGCGCTAAAGGGCTTTGGCAAGTAGTCGTCAGCGCCCATTTCCAGACCGACGATACGGTCAGTCTCGTCGCCGCGCGCTGTCAGCATGATGATGGGAATATCGGACTTGGCGCGCAGGTTGCGGCACAGGGTCAGACCATCATCGCCGGGCAGCATCAGGTCGAGCACGATCAAATCGAAGCTGGCAGCGTCCAGCGAGCGCCACATGGCGCGACCGTCAGCCACAGTAGTAGCTTGCAAACCATTTTTCTCAAGGTACAGGTTTAGCAGATGGCGAATCTCGGCGTCATCATCAACGATCAGGATCTGGTCGGGTCGGTCCATGGGGCAATTACATCGCAGCGCTGCACAGTGCGGCTGGTCGATATGTATCACAGTATGTCAGGTCACGGCTTTGTCGCAAGCCGTGACAAAAAGGGCCTTGTTTGACATGCCCCGCTTACACGGCAGCGCTCCAATGGGCTTCGTTGCAGGGGACTTCTCTGCGGCGGTTCGGCAGCAACGCCGACCAATGAGTCTTCAAACCACTGACAGGAAAATCATCATGAAATTCAGCACCAAAATCATTACCAGTGTCGCAGCCATTGCGACGCTGGCCGTAGCGGGCGCCGCTTTTGCTCATCCGGGCGGCGGCATGGGAATGGGCATGGGAATGGGCATGGGTCAAGGCATGGGTCAAGGTATGGGTCAAGGTATGGGTATGGGCCCGGGCATGATGATGCGCGGCATGGGACCCATGACCCAGGACGCAAGTGCAGGGCCGGGGCGCAACTTCTTCAACCGCGACAACGTGCCCGGCTGGAACCTGATGTCTGCGCAGGAGCGCATTGAGAGCCAGCAAAAGATGCGTGGCGTAAAAACCTATGACGAGTGCACGACGTTCCAGACCAGCCAGCGCACGTTAATGGAAGCACGCGCCAAAGAAAAAGGCATCACGCTGCCGACGCCCAGGGTGAACGCCTGCGAACGGATGAAGCTAAGGGGTCTCATCAAATAAGGCTTGCCCGAAGACGCTCGGGTGCTATGGGACGCGCCAAGCCGGATCAAAATCAGTCACTAAATAGCGTCGCGTGGCGGGACAGTGCCACCCATCAGTTTGCCCTCGGATACCGCCACTATTTCCCCTTCGGCCAGTGGACGCCATGCCTCCTTACTCAAAGGAACACTGGCCAGTAGAACAACTTCCTGGAATCCGCAGCCAACGCCTACGCCGTCCAGCTGAAGCGGATCAAGTTTTTCCTGGCACTTTCGTAAAAATAAAAACAAGCCCGGGGGCTCAATGCGCCCACCGACGGATTGGATACGTCGGTTGCCATGGGCAAACAAGACCTCACCATCGGCATACAGAAAATTGGCAGGCCCCAGTTCACGTAGATCGGCAGCGAAGCTTGTCACTACAGCGAGACGCGCATCGATCGAGGGAGGCTCAGCAGAAGGCAGCCAAAGCGCAAGCATTCGATCCATCAGCGCACAAAACGCGTGCTCCGAGTCGGTCTGGCCAACGGGGTGAAAGTGTTGTAACGCAAAGCGCGGATCCTGCCCGATGCCTTGCAAATGCCCATTGTGGGCAAATACATGCGCTCGGCCAGCCAATTCACGAACAAAGGGTTGGGTGTTTGCGAGTGAGATGGCACCGTGCGTGGCGTGGCGAATGTGCGAGATTGCCAGATTGGTTTTGGGCCCGCTGGTTTCAAGAAGGTGCACCAGCGCGCTGTCGCTCGCCGGCCGAGGTTCACGAAACAGGGCAACCTCGTGGCCCTCATAAAACGCGGCACCCCAGCCATCCCGATTCGAGTAGTCAGGTCCGCTACGAGCGGCCAGCGCTTGCAATGACAGGGTCAACTGCGTCGCACAGCTGCTTGATACAGCCAGTAGCTCACACATGAATAATCCTTCTCTTGGGTAGGCGTTGATTCCTCGACGCCAATGCAAAGACCCACTTATTTTGTCAAGAACCATACTCGCACCAGTATTCTACTGTATACTACATGGGGTATATGAAATTTTCATCTCGCTACTTCAGCAGAGCATGGTGGGAGTCAGTTAACCAACTCATCGCTGAAGAGCACCTTGTCAATCTTTAATTTAAAGGAACCGCATCATGACCGTTGATCGCTATATTCACATTTTTGCTGGAACATTTATCCTTTTATCCCTCGCTCTTGGGGTAGCCGGGAGTCCCATTTTTGTATCCCAGTGGTGGCTTGCTTTCACTGCATTTGTGGGTGTAAACCTGTTTCAGTTTGGTATCACCAATTTTTGTCCGATGGGTTGGATTCTCAAGAGACTTGGGGTCCCGGAATCTAACCTTGCTTGCAGCCGTTGAAATCACTATCAAGTCGGTAACCACTTATGAGTGACTCCACTATTGAGGTTGAGCTGGTTCAAAGACACGATTACCAGTTCGATATTCACTTCGGAAGTTCAGTGCCTCCCATCATGGGAGATGAACCTGCGCCGCTGGGCAGCGGCTTGGGGCCGTCTCCGGTTCAGTTGCTTGCCGCTGCTGTGGGAAACTGCCTATCTGATTCGTTGCGATTTGCCTTACGCAAGTTCAAACAAGTGCCGGATCCTTTGAGCTGTCATGTTGAAGCCCAAGTGGGGCGCAATAATGAAGGTCGTGTGCGTGTGCTAAACATCAAAGCCGCACTCACTCTGGGTGTTCCGGCGGCCAAGCTGGATCATTTGGAGCGAGTGTTGAGTCAATTTGAAGCTTTTTGTACAGTGACCCAAAGCGTTGGAGTGGGTATTCCTATCGAAATCTCGGTTTTTGATAGTGAACACCTGCGCTTGAAATGATCGCCGAGTTGCCTAAGCCTGAAAAAGTTGCCAGGAGGCTGATATGAAACTTGATCTTTCAGGGTCGAAAATGTCTCCAGACTGTGCCAACGGATCCTTGCGAGGCGTTAAAGCTCGCAATAATGTGTTGAATCGACTGCGCCGTGCAGAAGGGCAAATTCGGGGCATTCAGAGAATGGTCGAGGAAGGTGAAGACTGCGTGAAGATTGGGCAACAGTTTTCTGCCGTTCGAAAGGCGTTGAACAGTACTTACCTGCATATGACCCTGTGCTTCATGGAGCAAGAGCTAGAAGCCAATAATCGTCCCGATGGAATTCATAGAAGTGACTTGGATCCGATGTTGAAAGACCTCGAAACGCTGCTTGCAAGAATGAGTTGACTTAGTGTCCAATACAGAGTTTGAACTGCCGATGACCGATTTCACCTATCGAGCAAAAGCTTCGCGTTTCTTTTTTGTGAGATCCATTTGGCGTGAAATGTTGCCGCACACCAAATCGCAAAGCGCGTATACAGAATCATCTGCAATCCGGCAATACACGCTGGTCCCGCGACTTTCCCGCGCAACAAGTCCCTGTTTTGTCAAGAGAGCCAGATGCCTTGAAATGTTAGCCGCTGAAAAGCCACATAACTGAGCCAACTCACCCACATTGCGCTCACCTTCCCGCAGAAAATTCAAAATTTTGAGGCGAGTCGGCTCGGACAAAGCCTGAAAGTAGGCTGCAACCTCGATCATCGCTTCGGGCGGTAAATTTTCCATTGGAAGGCATTCCTTCAAGAGATTTGAGTGAAGCATGTCGACTTGACTTAGCAGTTGAACAATTATCTATCTTGGTGTATTATTTGCCTAATTACGCAATTAGTCAAATAATTACGCAAACCTTTACATGATCTATCTCTTCAAGGGTGGTTTAGGAGTTCTGGATGACAAAAACCTCTATTTTTTCAGCAGCCATCTGCTGCGTATTTGCCATTTCGTCGGCGTGGTCTGCAGACCAGACGGCAATTGCCACAGTGCCTGTGCAGACTACCGACTCTGCGGCAGCGGATCGAGTGAGCTATGAGGGCGTTGTTGAGGCCATGCGGCAGACTGTTTTGTCAGCTCAGGTGCCTGGATCTATCGTGGCCCTAAATGTCAAGACTGGAGACCTGGTTAAAGCGGGTCAAGAGTTGGCGCGCATAGATGCCCGCGCAGCGAATCAGAATACGGCTGCAGCTATTGCACAGGTTGAGGCAACGCGCGCAGCGATGAATGTGGCCTCAAGTGAGTACGAGCGCCAAAAGCAACTGTTTCAAAAGCAGTACATCAGTCAGTCGGCTTTGGATCGCGCCCAGGCTCAGTTTCAAGCTGCGCAGGCGCAGATGCAATCACTCCAGGCGCAGGCCAATGCGGCCCAGACACAATCACGATTCTTTGTCATCAATGCTCCGTATGCAGGTGTTATCAGTGATGTTCAAGTGACTTTGGGAGATATGGCCATGCCTGGGCGACCCCTGGTTGTCATGTATGACCCTACTGCTTTGCGGATTACCGCTGCTGTTCCACCCAATTCTTTTTCGGTAGGTGATGCGACCGGTTCGATTCAGTACGAGATACCCAGCCTTGCATCTGCGCCGGGCCTTCAAACCGCGGCATTGACAAAGATACTACCCACGGTTGACCCGGCAACACACACTGCACAGATTCGTTTGTCTCTGCCCAGCACATTGATCGGACTCTCACCTGGCATGTTTGCGCGTGTATGGATGCCCGCTAGCGCCAAAACTCAGACTGCCAAGGTAAGCGTTCGTTTATACATACCCACCAGCACTGTGGTTCGGCGTGCCGAGATGACAGGCGTCTATGTCGTCGATGAAAAGGGTAAGCCTGTCTTGCGCCAAGTTCGTTTGGGCCAGGTTCAAGGCGAGCGAGTAGAGGTTCTTAGCGGTGTCAGCAAGGGCGAGAGAATTGCCTCCGACCCGCAGGCCGCAGCCAAGGTGCGTTGAAATGAGCAAGCTAAAAAGCATGGGGATCTCCGGCCGCATTGCCGGGATGTTTCAGAGCGCACACATCACCCCACTATTGGCACTGATGGCGTT
>JBBQZA010000148.1:0-9301 GCA_038208175.1 Burkholderiales bacterium | reverse complement strand
CGTGGGTTTGCAGAAACCAGATTCTTGGGCGGATTTCCAATCTGGAGGAAATAGAGTTTCTCAAGCAGCCGGGGGCGGACGGCGGCTGAACTGAAGTCCCTCGCTGCACGGTCAGTGGGGTCGGCGTGGTCGCGCCAAACGCAGGTGGGGACACCAAAGCCCTTTCGGGTGGGGGATAGAGTCAGAGCTTTTCAGTCTCGCCGGATCGTGGTTGCCACTTCATCAGGCGTTTTTCAATGCGCCCGACCAGTTCGTCCAGCACCAGTGCAAAAGCGGTGAGCACCAGAATGCCGGCCATCACGGTGTTGATGTCGAAACTGCCCTCGGCCTGCAAAATGAGGTAACCGACGCCCTGGCTGGAGCCGAGGTATTCGCCCACCACGGCGCCGACAAAGGCCAGGCCGACCGAAGTGTGCAGGGAGCTGAAGACCCAACTGGTGGCGCTTGGCAGATAGACCTGACGCAGCAACTGGCGCTGACTGGCGCCCAGCATGCGGGCGTTGGCCAGCACCACCGGACTGACCTCCTTGACGCCCTGGTAGACATTGAAAAACACGATGAAGAAAACCAGCGTCATGCCCAGAGCCACTTTGGAGCCCATGCCGAGGCCAAACCAGACGGAGAAAATCGGTGCCAGAATGATGCGCGGCATCGCATTGAAGGCTTTGATATAGGGCTCCAGCAGGGCTGAGGCGAGCGGCGCCAGCGCCAGCCACAGGCCACCCGCCAGACCGAGCGCCGAGCCGAGGGCAAAAGCCAGCAGGGTTTCGGTCAGCGTCACGCCCAGGTGCTGGTAAATGTCGGCGTCTTTGACAAACCAGAGCCAGATGCGGGCAAAGATTCTGAGCGGCTCACCAAAGAAGAAGGCCGCCTGGCGATCGTCGGCAAACAGCATCGGCGGGATCAAACCCGGCACGGTCATCAGGTGCCAAAAACCAAACAAGACCAGCAGCAGGCCCAGTTGCCAGAGCCACAAGGTTTGGCTGCGCGGGCGAATCAATTTCCACATGAGCGTCTGGCGTCCTCAGGCCACTTGCAGTTGTTGTTGGTAGCCCTTCAGCACTTCGTCGCGCAAGACTGACCAGATGGCCTGGTGCAGCTCAATGAAGCGGGGCGTGATCTTGACTTCGGCCACATCGCGCGGACGCGGGATGTCGATGACGAACTCGCCAATCGGATGGCTGCCCGGACCGGCGCTCAGCACCACCACCCGGTCGCTCATCGCAATCGCTTCGTCCAGATCGTGGGTGATGAAAAGAACGGCTTTCTTCTTCGCTGCCCAGAGCGTCAGCAGCTCGTTTTCCATCAACTGACGGGTCTGAATGTCAAGCGCCGAAAAAGGCTCGTCCATCAGCATGATGTCGGGGTCCAGCACCAGCGTCTGCGCCAGGCTGACGCGCTTGCGCATGCCGCCTGACAGTTGGTGTGGATAGCGGTCGCCAAACTCGCCCAGTCCGACCCGGCGCAACCAGTCCTGGGCCTGCGTGCGCGACTGCTCAGGTGGCAGGCCATGAAACTCCAGGCCGGCCATCACGTTGCCCAGTGCGGTGCGCCAGGGCATCAGGCTGTCGGCCTGAAACATGTAGCCGGCGCGCCGGTTGATGCCGCTCAGCGGCTGGCCAAAAACCGTGGCCGAGCCGCTGCTCGGTTCGAGCAAACCGGCAGCCACGTTCAGCAGCGTGCTCTTGCCGCAGCCAGTCGGTCCGACGACGCTGACGAATTCACCGGCACCCACCGTCAGATTGACGTCCTGCACCGCCGTGTAGCGCTGGCTGGCGTCGTGCCGGTTGACAAAAGTGCAGGCCACACCTTTCAAGTCCAATGCTGCTGTAACGTCAGCCTGGTCTTTCCCAACTCCTCTATTCCCCACTCACACCCCCCGCCCTCTCTCGCCCCGCCGGGCGAAAGAGGGAGCCAACAGCCGTATTTGGCCGCGTCTCCAAACAAAGGACGTACACGCGCCACGGCAAGATGGGCTGAAACGAAGTAAGAAATCTTTTTATGATTGGCAAGATGCAAACTCTTTTGAGTTTATTAAAAAGGCCATCGACAAGTCAGATCAAAAGTTATCGCCACAAATTCCAGCGTTCCAAACCATAGAGATGCAGGGCCCTTGTTTCACACGCGGCCAAATAGGGCTGTTGGCTCCCCTCTTCCGCCCGGCGGGGCGGGAGAGGGGCGGGGGGGTATGAGTGGGGGAAAACGAGAAATGGGTTCTTCATTTGAGGTTGCCGCCGCATGCAAGAAAGAGCATCGCTAGCCCTTGGGATATTTGGCGTTGGCCTTTTTAACAAAGTCGTTGGTGTAGACCGCGTTCAGGTCCAGTTTGGCACTGGCCAATTCGGCGTCCACACTGGCCAGTGCGCGAAACGCTGTTTGGGCACCCTTCTCGGGAATCATGCCGTCAGGCGACAAAGCGCCTTTGGCGGCCAGGAAGGCGTCGATGTAGACGGCACGGTCGCCCATCAAAAAACTTTCGGGCACGGCTTTGATGATGTCGGCAGCACCGGCCTTTTGTATCCATTTGTCGGCCCGCACGATGGCATTGGCCAGCGCCTGTATCGTGTTCGGGTTGCTGTTGATGAAGGTTTGCATGGCGTACAGGCAAGCGGCCGGCATCGGACCGCCAAACACCTTTTCAGACTCAGCCACGATCCGCGTGTCGGAGATGATTTTGAGGTCGCCCGAGCGCTGCAGCAGTGTAATGACCGGGTCCAGATTACTGATGGCGTCGATCTGGCCGGTACGCATGGCGGCAACCGCGCCATTGCCGGTACCGACGCCGATGACGCTGACATCGCCCGGTTTGAGACCGGCTTTCGCCAGCGCGAAGTTCAGCATCACATTGGTCGAACTGCCGGGTGCGGAGACGCCGACTTTTTTTCCTTTGAGGTCGGCGATGGTTTTGAAGCCGGCCATTGTTTTCGGGTTGATGCCCAGCACAATTTGCGGTGCCGCGCCCTGCAACACGAAGGCACGCATGCGCTGGCCCTTGAACTGCATGTTGACGGTATGCTCGAACGCACCTGAGACCACATCGGCACTGCCACCGACCACCGCCTGCAGCGCACGTGAACCGCCGGCAAAGTCGACGATCGTGACGTCCAGTCCCTCGGCCTTGAAGTAGCCCAGTTGCTCGGCTACCGTGAGTGGCAGGTAATAAAGCAGGTTCTTGCCGCCGACGGCAAGCGTCAGTTTCGGCTTTTCCAGCGCCTGGGCCGGTGCCCAATGAGGGATTGAAGCCGCCAGCAAGCCGCCAGCCAGCACGTTTCGTCTTTGCATGTTTGGGTCTCCTCAACCGGTCAGAATTGCCGGCCCCTGTGGCCGTCCGCTTGCTTCACATCATACTGCGCGACGGTTTCTGATCAGCAGCCAGATCAGTGCCATCGCGATCAGCGCAAGCGGAATCACTGAGCCGTAATTCAGCAGCCGCCAGCCGCTGCTGGTGACCAGCACGCCGGACGAAAAAGAGCTGAGGGCAAGCGTTGCGAAAACAAAGAAATTCAGCGCTCCCTGCGCCTTGTCCTTTTCCTCCGTGGTGTAGGTTTGCAGCGACAGCGTGGTGCTGGCGGTGAACAGAAAATTCCATCCGACGCCGAGCAGAAACAGCGACAGCAAAAACTGCTGCAGATCGACACCCGACAGGGCGATGGCGATGCACAAGGCGTTGAGCGCCAAACCCAGAGTCATGATCGGCATGATGCCAAAGCGTTTGATCAAATGGCCGGTGATAAAGCCAGGCGCGAACATGCCGATCACATGCCACTGCAGTACCAGCGCGGCATCGGAAAACGTCAGGTGGTGTTGCTGCATGGCCAAGGGCGTCGCCGCCATCAGCAGGTTCATCACGCCGTAGCCCAGGGCTCCCGTGGCAGCGGCCACGATGAAGACCGGTTGCTTCATGATCTGGCGCAGAGGCCGACCGCCACTGGCCGATTGCTTGAGGGTCAATTCGGGGAACTCGATGAATGCCAGCAACGCCATGGCCAACAGAGCGACCAGGCACAAGGCGAGGTAGGCGCCGGCAAAGGGCACACTCATGAGGGTACGCGTCTGCTGCGCCAGATTGGGCCCGATCACGGCGCCAATCAGGCCGCCGGCCAGCACCAGCGAAACCGCTTTTTCGCGCCAGGCCGGCGCCGCCAGTTCGGCCGCTGCAAAGCGGTACAGGTTGGCATTGGCGTTGTAGTAGCCCGCGATCAGCGTGGCGCTGCAAAGCAGCCAGAAATTCCTGCTGACCGCGGCGTAGGCACACAGCAGGCATGCCAGCAACGCGACCAGCAAGCCGAGCTGAAACGAGGCCTTGCGCCCATAGCGCGCTTGCGTTTTGGCGACCAGTCCGGTCGACAGCGCGCCGCCCACCACATAGGCCATGACCGGCAGCGTGGCCAGCCAGCCGAGCGGTGCCAGGCTCAGCCCGACCAGGCCGTTGATCGCGATGAAGGTGACATTGTTGGTCAGGAACAGCCCCTGACAAATGGTCAGCAGCCAGAGGTTTCGGTTCATTACAATCGCTCCATAGGTTTTACCCTGCTCATTCTATGAATTCCAAATCCGACAGTTCCATAGCGCCTGTGCCGATGGAACTGGTTTGCCCGGCTGGCAGTTTGCCAGCATTGAAAGCCGCCGTCGACAACGGCGCCGACTGCGTCTATCTGGGCTTTCGGGATGCCACCAACGCGCGCAATTTTGCCGGACTGAACTTTGACGAAGCCGCCATCAACTCTGGCATCCGTTACGCCCATGAGCGTGGCCGCAAGGTGTTTGTCGCGCTCAATACGTATCCGCAAGCCGCCAGTCCCGAGGTCTGGCGCAGTGCGCTGGACCGTGCGGCCCAGAGCGGCGTCGACGCCGTTATTCTGGCCGACCCCGGCCTGATGGACTATGCGGTCAAACACCAACCCGAATTGCGACTACATTTGTCGGTGCAGGGTTCGGCGACAAACTACGAAGCTCTGAATTTTTACCATGAGCACTTTGGCATTTCGCGCGCCGTTCTTCCCCGTGTGCTGTCGATGGCCCAGGTGGAACAGTTGCTGGAAAAGACGCCGATCGAGATTGAAGTGTTTGGCTTTGGCAGCCTGTGCGTGATGGTCGAGGGACGCTGCGCGCTGTCGTCCTATGTGACGGGCGAAGCGCCCAATACCAACGGCGTCTGCTCGCCACCGAAAGCGGTGCGCTGGGCCGAGACGCCTCAAGGCCGGGAATCGCGTCTCAATGGTGTCCTGATCGACCGCTATGCGCCCGGTGAAAACGCCGGCTATCCAACATTGTGCAAAGGCCGCTTCGATGTTGGCGATGAGAAAAACTATTACGCGATCGAAGAGCCGACCAGCCTCAACACATTGTCGCTACTGCCGCAGCTAATGAAGATGGGCGTGCGTGCCATCAAGATCGAAGGGCGCCAGCGCAGTCCGGCTTATGTGGCGCAAGTGACCCGGGTCTGGCGCGAAGCGATAGACAACTGCCGCGAGAATCCGCACCGCTACTCCGCCAAGCCGGCCTGGATGAACGATCTGGACAAAGTGGCCGAAGGGCAGCAGCATACGCTGGGCGCCTACCACAGGCCGTGGAAATGAAACTGTCGCTCGGACCCCTGCTGTACTACTGGCCGCGCGAGACGGTTGTCGGTTTCTACGATGAGATCGCCAAGACCCCGGTCGATATCGTGTACCTGGGTGAGGCGGTGTGCTCACGCCGCCGTGAGTTGCGCCTGGCCGACTGGTTGCAAATAGCCGCCAGTCTGACCGAGGCCGGCAAGGAAGTTATTTTGTCGACGCAGGTGCTAATCGAGTCGGGCTCGGATGTGACGACCTTGCACAAGATTGCCGAGATGTCCGTCAATGGCGACTTCATGGTCGAAGCCAACGACATGGGCGCCGTGCACTGTCTGGAGGGCAAAGTGCCTTTTGTCGCTGGGCCGCACCTCAATATTTACAACCTGCCGACGCTGCAATGGATGTCGGGCCTGGGCGTGAAACGCTGGGTGATCCCGCTGGAGATGGGGCGCGACGACCTGAAATTGCTGCAGGCCGGGCGCCCACCGGGGCTGGAAACCGAGGTCTTCGCTTATGGCCGCATGCCGCTCGCGTTTTCGGCGCGCTGTTTCACCGCGCGTCACTACAACCTGCCCAAGGACGACTGCCAGTTCAGTTGCATCAGGCATGCGGATGGTTTGCTGATGAGCACGCGCGAGAACGAGAGCTTTCTGGTGCTCAACGGCACACAAACCCAGTCGGCGCGGGTCTACAACCTGTTGACTGAACTGGGTGTCATGCGCGAGATTGGCGTCGACGTGGTGCGTATCAGTCCCCAGTCGCAGCACACGGCCGGCATCATTGATCTGTTTCATGACGTGATGGTCGACAAAACTCCAGCCACTGATGCCATGCAGGTGATGCAAGACTGGATGCCCGAACAAGCCTGCAATGGCTACTGGTATGGCAAGCCGGGCCTGGACTATCTGGCCACCCAGGGCAGCACTGAAAAGCGCTCAGCTTTGCCCGCGACTGATTGAAGGATTCACCATGCACGCCACGCCGTACACCTTGCCCAAACCGGTCGGCAATCTGTTGTCGCACCTGCCCGCCTATCCGGGCTCGTTATTCTTTGTCACGGCTTTGAATCTGGCCCTGGCGAAGAATCTGGCCCCGGATGTCAGGCAGATGCTACTGGGCAAAAAGCTGCGCCTGCGCGTGACCGATGCGCAACTGGTGTTTGACTTCGAGTGGCGCAACGTTCGCTTCTCAGCCAGCCAGAACAAGGGGGAGGCGGATCTCACTATCAGTGCCAGCGCCCATGACTTTGTTTTGCTGGCGCGGCGCGAAGAAGACCCGGACACGCTTTTCTTCAACCGCCGGCTGGCGATGGAAGGGGATACCGAACTGGGCCTGCTGGTGAAGAACACGATCGATGCCATTGAGTTGCCGGTGTTCAATCTTGAGCAACTCAAGCCTGCCAATGTGCTGGCGCGCCTGAAGGCCAAGCTGGCGCATCGTTGAACTGGCTCTGCCCGTGCACCTCGCTCACTCATCGCCCCAGAAGCGCATCATCGTCGCCATCTCCGGCGCCAGTGGCGCTGCTTACGGCGTGCGTCTGCTGCAGCTGTTGCGCGAGTCGAGCATTGTGCAGACCCATCTGACCGTTTCCGCTGCCGGTTTTTTGAATCTGCAGCAGGAGCTTGATATGAGCCGCGCTGAAGTCGAAGCGCTGGCGCACGTGGTACACCCGGTCAGCGATGTCGGTGCTGCGATTGCCAGCGGATCCTTTCAGTGCGATGGCATGGTGGTGGCGCCCTGCTCGATGCGCACACTGGCGGCCGTAGCGCATGGCCTGTCCGACAACCTCATCACGCGTGCCGCCGACGTCATGCTGAAAGAGCGCAGACGTCTTGTTCTGATGGTGCGCGAGGCGCCATTGACCTTGGCCCATCTGCGCAATATGAGCAGTGTCACGGAAATGGGCGGCATCATCTTTCCGCCGGTACCGAGTTTTTACCATCGACCGCAGACTATTGCCGAGCTGATCGATCACACGGTCAGCCGGGTCCTCGATTTGCTGGAATTGCCGCAGCCGCACGCACCGCGCTGGAACGGCCTCAAGGTGGCAAGCCCGACCGACCCGACAGCAGAATAGAAGGCCATGGTTTACCGCGACCTGAGAGACTTCATGGCCCAACTGGAGCAGTTGGGCGAACTTAAACGGGTCACAGCATCGGTCTCGCCGTACCTGGAGATGACGGCGCTGTGCGACCGCACCCTGCGTGTCGGCGGCCCGGCCCTGTTGTTTGAAAACCCCACCGGCCACAGCATGCCGGTGCTGGGCAATCTGTTTGGCAGCACACGCCGCGTCGCCCTCGGCATGGGCGTTGATGACGTCAGCCAGTTGCGCCAGTTCGGCCAGGTGCTGGCCATGCTCAAGGAGCCGGAAGCGCCGAAAGGCTTCAAGGAGCTGATGGGCCTGAGCAGCATGGTGAAAACGCTGTGGAACATGGCGCCCAAAGAGCAGCGCAGCGCCCCCTGTCAGGACCTGGTGTGGGAAGGTGCGGATGTGGATCTGGCGCGCTTTCCGGTGCAGCACTGCTGGCCCGGCGATGTGGCGCCACTGATCACCTGGGGCCTGGTCATTACCAAGGGACCGCACAAGGCGCGGCAGAACCTGGGCATCTATCGCCAGCAGGTACTGGCGCGTAACAAGGTCATCATGCGCTGGCTGGCGCAGCGTGGCGGCGCACTCGATTTCCGCGAGCACGGCGCCGCCAACCCGGGTCAACCGTATCCGGTCTGCGTGGCTTTGGGCGCCGACCCGGCCACCATTCTGGGCGCGGTGACGCCGGTGCCCGACAGCCTGTCTGAGTATCAGTTTGCCGGCTTGCTGCGCGGCAGCCGAACCGAGCTGGTCAAGGCGCTGGGCAGCGAATTACGCGTGCCGGCATCGGCCGAGATCGTGCTGGAAGGCCACATCTACCCCGACCCAACGCACGCCAGCGGCTTCGAGCATGCGCTGGAAGGCCCCTATGGCGACCACACCGGCTACTACAACGAGCAGGACTGGTTTCCGGTCTTCACCATCGACCGCATCACGCAGCGCCGCGAGCCCATTTACCATTCCACCTACACCGGCAAGCCGCCAGACGAGCCGGCCATGCTGGCGCTGGCCTTGAATGAATTGTTTGTGCCGCTGCTGCAGCGCCAATACCCCGAGATCACCGACTTTTACCTGCCACCCGAGGGTTGCAGCTACCGCCTGGCGGTGGTGCAGATCAAGAAATCCTACCCCGGCCACGCGCGCCGGGTCATGTTTGGCATCTGGAGTTTTCTGCGCCAGTTCATGTACACCAAGTTCATTGTGGTGGTCGATGACGACGTCAACATCCGGGACTGGAAAGACGTGATCTGGGCCATCACCACAAGGGTCGATCCAACGCGAGACACCATGCTGGTCGACAACACGCCGATCGACTACCTGGACTTTGCGTCGCCCGTCAGCGGCCTGGGCAGCAAGATGGGCCTTGACGCCACCCACAAGTGGCCCGGTGAGACCACGCGCGAGTGGGGCCGCCCGCTGCAGATGAGTGCCGAGGTCACCGCCAAAATGGAGCAGCTCTGGCAGACGCTGGGTTTGTGAGGGTGGCCGCTAACCGTTGGCAGTAAGCTTCGCACTCGCCAAGCGGTTCAGACTGATCCCTTGTTCAGCAGCTTGCGTAGCCAGGGCGCGATGGACTTCAGGCGGTATCCGAATACGGAATTCGCCGCTGTAATGCTTTTCAGCCAATGGAGACGGGATTGCTTCGCCCGCCGCG
>JBBQZA010000147.1:0-9301 GCA_038208175.1 Burkholderiales bacterium | reverse complement strand
TCAACGCAGGAAATCGAGGGCAAGGAGTATGTGGCACTCATAGATCCGCAGGAGCAGCAACTGGGGCGGCAGAAAATGCTGGAACTGCTCAACAGCCAGATTTCTTTCGTGGATCTGGACCACCGTTACAGGTGCGCTGACGGCTCGCAGTTTTGGGGGCATCTGGCCGGCAAGCGGTTTTACGACCCGGAGGGCCAGGAACTCGGCCTGATCGGTGTAATTTCCGACATCACATCGATGAAGGAACACCAGAGCCAGTTGGAACATATCGCCCATTTCGACACGCTGACCGGCCTGCCGAATCGCGTGTTGTTGGCGGACCGTCTGCAACAGGCGATGCTGCAAAGCGCACGCAGGGGGAATTCGCTGGCCGTGGCCTATCTTGACCTGGACGGCTTCAAGGCGGTGAACGACAGGTACGGTCATGATCATGGCGACGAATTGTTGATCAAGCTTGCCGAGCGCATGAAAACTGCGCTGCGCGAAGGCGATACGCTGGCCCGTATCGGTGGCGACGAATTTGTTGCGATCATGGTTGATCTGGAACAGCCGCAGGACTGCGATCTGGTGCTGCTGCGCCTGCTCCAAGCCGTTGCGGCCCCGGTGAATGTGCGCGACAACGTGCTGCAAGTGTCTGCCAGTCTGGGCGTCACGCTTTACCCGAGGGACGGCGCAGATGCCGATCTGTTGCTACGACACGCCGACCAGGCCATGTATGCGGCCAAGCAAGCCGGTAAAAACCGCTACCACCTGTTTGACCTGGTGCAGGATGCGGCAATTCAAACCCGCCACGAAAGCGTGGAGCACATCCGCAGGGCGCTGGACAACAAGGAATTCGTACTCTACTACCAGCCCAAAGTGAACATGAAAACCGGTCAGGTGACCGGCGCCGAAGCGCTGATTCGCTGGCAACACCCGGAGCGCGGTCTGCTGCAGCCGGACGCCTTCCTGCCGATCATCGAAAACCACCCGATCAGCGTCGAACTGGGCGAATGGGTGATCGACAGCACACTGGCTCAAATTTCAGATTGGCATGCGCAGGGACTGGTGATACCGGTCAGTGTCAACATCAGTGCCTTTCAGCTACAGGCGGGCAACTTTGCAACCCGCCTGAGCGCCTTGCTGGGCGCTCACCCGGACGTTGCTCCAGGCTACCTGGAACTCGAAGTGCTGGAAACCAGCGCGCTCGAAGACATTGCCCAGGTTTCCGGGATCATGAGCGCGTGCCAGGTGTTGGGAGTGCGTTTTTCGCTGGACGATTTTGGCACCGGGTACTCGTCGCTCACTTATCTCAAGCTCCTGACGGTTGAAACCCTCAAGATCGACCAGAGCTTTGTGCGCGACATGCTCGGTGATTCGAATGACCTGGCCATTGTCAAAGGCGTCATCGGTCTGGCCAAGGCCTTTGGCCGCCAGGTGATTGCAGAAGGAGTGGAAACCGCTGCACACGGCAATCTGTTGTTGTCCATTGGCTGCGAGCAAGCCCAAGGGTACGGCATTGCCCGGCCACTGCCAGCCGGGGACTTACCTGGTTGGGCGAAGAGTTGGCAGGCGGGTGCGGTCTGGGCAGATTAAGGACTTGTCGGTAACGGGTGGCTGAAGTTCATGAATTGTCTGTCTTTGGATCTGGCGCCGGAAAACGGTAGCCACGGTCCTGAAAAAGCCTCACGCAAGCGTCGACCACGGCGGCATCAAAAAAAATGCCTCGATGGCGCACGATTTCCTGCAAAGCCGCCTCGATACCCATGCCGGCACGATAAGGGCGACGCGAAACCATCGCTTCCATGACATCGGCAACGGCCAGAATCTTGGCTTCCAGAATGATTTCCCGGTCGATCAGACCGTGTGGATAGCCTGATCCGTCGATTCGCTCGTGGTGCTGCAACACGGTTGTCGCGATCGGCCACGGAAAGTCTATTTCTTTCAGCAACTCATAGCCTTGTTGCGGGTGTTGCTTGAGCAAATCAAAATCAATTTCACTGAGCGGCCCGCGCTTGCCGAGTATGTCGGTCGAAATACTGAATTCACCGATGTCGTGCATCACGCAGATCAGATTGAGGCCGGCGATCCGATCCTCGGGCAATTGCATCTCAAGCGCCAAGGCCGTCGCCAGATTCGCAACACGACGCTGATGCCCGATGATGTGAGGTTCGCGCATTTCCACCAGGGAACCCATTGCGAGCCCGAAATGCAACAGATTTTCCTTGAGTTTTTTTTCACTGGCCCGGAGCTCGCTGGTGCGCTCTTCCAGCATTTCCCCCAGATGATTGCGCAGCCGATTCATTTCCAGATGGGTACGTACCCGGGCCAGCAACTCCTCACGCCGGTAGGGCTTGGACACGTAGTCCACCCCTCCCACATTGAAGCACTGCACCACATCACCCGATTCAGACAGGGCGCTGACAAAAATCACCGGGACGTCACGCGTCCGGATTTCTGCCTTGAGCCTGCGGCATACTTCAAGACCATCCATCGTCGGCATGCGAATGTCGAGCAACACCAGTTCCGGCGGATTGCTGTTGGCGGAGCGTAGCGCCAGTTCTCCGCTGATGGCAGCGCGCACTTCATAGCCCTCCGCCTTGAGAATTTCCGTCAACAACTTGAGTGAAGCCGGAGTGTCATCTACAGCGAGGATGTCGCCTTTGTCTGTCATAGGGTCGTCGAGGTGTCAAGAGAACACTTTGGATCGTTTAATGAATTGAGTATCGACGGATAATCAAAGCGCTGCACAAGCTGAGCCAGCAAGGCGTGCAATTTCGGGTCAAACGCGGCAATTTGCTGCAGCACCTTCTGAATGCGCCTGTCTTCCAGACTCTCCAAAGCGCTCTTTAACTCGCAGCGCAGTTCCAGCGACAACTTGCAAAGCATCTCCGGCGTCAAGGCCACACTCCGTTCTACAGTCGCACCCGCTTCTCCAAAAACATACTGCACGCCCAGTTGTTCGGAAAGGCATTGGTAAATTTCACTCAGATGATAGGGTTTGCGTACAAAGGCATTCATGCCAGCAGCGAGCATTTCGTCACGTTGTTCAATGAATGCAGAAGCAGTCACCGCTATGATCCTGACATCTTTCCCGCCCGGAAGCTGTCGTATGGCACGGGTCGCTTCTATGCCATTCATCACCGGCATCAGGTGATCCATCCAGATCAGATGCGGTTGCCAGCTTTGGAACAGCTCAACCCCCTGCCGACCTTCCTGTGCGAGTTTGACCTGCAATCCAAGGTCCATCATCAAGCGGCTGAGGAGGGTTCGATTCTCCAATTGATCTTCGACGATCAGGATCCGATAGTCCGGTTGCCCAGGTTCAAGGCCGACCACTTCACCGTGGTCGGCAGTCAACGGCCTGGCCATGTCGGCTTCTGCAGCTTGGTTCAACGGCAGCTCAACTCTGAATAGGGAACCCTGGCCTGGTGTGCTCTCCAGGCTCAGGCTGCCACCCATCAACTGTACCAACTGGCGGGTAATGGTCAGACCCAGGCCGGTGCCCAGGTTGATTCCATGCTCGCCCAATTGCACGAAGGGTTCGAAGATGCGCTCCTGGTCTTGCGCTGCGATGCCAATGCCGGAATCTTCGACTTCGATCTGAAGACGGGGCAAGAGGCCTTGCTTGATCCGCAGGCGCAGGTTGATGCCTCCTTCCGAGGTGAATTTGACGGCATTGCCGAGCAGGTTGATCAATATTTGACGCAACCGGGCTTCATCGCCGAATATGTACTGCGGAATGTCGGGCGACTGATTGATCGCCAAAGGCAAGCCTTTGCCCAGGGCGCGCGCTGAAATCATATCGGTGGCGTCTCGCACCAGCAGGCCCAGGTCAAATGAGGTTTCGTGCAACTGGATACGCCCGGCTTCAAACTTGGCCATTTCCAGTACGTCGTTGATCAGACTCAACAAATGCTCGCCGCTGCGAATGATGATGTTCAGGCTCTCGCGTTGCGTGTCGGGCAATTGGGCATCCCGGCGCAGGATATTGGAGAAACCGAGAATGGCCGTCAAAGGCGTGCGCAACTCGTGACTCATGTTGGCCAGAAACACGCTCTTGGCTTTGTTCGCTGCTTCGGCCGCTTCTTTGGTCTGGATCAACTCGGCTTGAGCCTGTTTACGGGCGCTGATTTCGCTGGTGAAACTGATGAAACGATTGCCGCGATTGCCCCGATTGTCGTCAAACGTCTGGCAATAAAAGGTCACCTCAGTCGGAATGATCCGTCCGTCCTTGTGCCGACGCAGGGTTTCCAGTGTTGAGTAACCCATCTCGCGCAAAGGCAAGGTTTGATCTTTGAAATTGCCATGGCTCAGATTTGGATCGATGTCCGGAACACTCAGGGCCAACATCTCTTGCTGGCTATAACCGAGCATGTTGGCGGCACGATCACTGACATACAGGAAGCGTCCGGTATCTGCATCAACCCACTCGATGCCAATGCCGGCGCGATCCATGGCCAACTGGGTGTATGTCAGTTGTTCATTGCTTTCCTTCAGTTCTGCAAGGCGCATGTGCACCTCTTCTTCAAGGTGGTCTTTGTAGCGTCTGAGTTCTTTTTCAGCTCGCTGGCGTTCGGTGACATCGCGCGCGGCTGCAAACACCCCGACCACGGCCCCTTCCCGATCCCGGAAGACGCTGGCGTTGTACAGCACATGGGTGACTTCCCCGGTGGCGTGGCGGATCGCCAGCGGATAGTTGGTCACTGAGCCTTCCGAGAACACCTGTTGATAGCCTTCTTGCGCCTTCTTCGACTCGGTGAAATAATTGGAAAAATCACTGCCGATCAGGTCCTCGCGATCAACACCTGTTGCCTGTTCCGTCGCCTTGTTGACGTCGGTGATCTTGCCTTCGGTGCTGATCGTCACCAAGGGGTCAAGACTGGTTTCGAGCAGGCTGCGAGCGTAACGTGAACTCGCAAGCAGCTTTTGTTCAGCCTTGGTCAGTGCATCCAGCATCTGGTTCAGGCTTTGGCCCAGGATGTCGATTTCATCAACATTGCCAGATACCTTGAAACGCATATCCAAATTCCCGGTCTGCACCCGCTCTGCCACGCTGACCAATGAGCCGATTCTTGAACTCAGACGGTTGGCCATATACCAGGCCGCCAATAGCGACAAGGCTGAAGCCAGCAGGATGAAAACTGCGTTGCGCCACGACATCTCAGGCTCGGCCTGGCTCATGTAAATGGCAAAGCCACTGATCAACAAAAAGAACCCGATCACGAAGCTCAGGAAGATCTGCCAGCCGAATGATCCTCGTCTGAAAATTCTGAAAGGGGAAAATCTGGCTTTGGCATCCACCCCGTCTGCGCCGGTCTGCGACTCACCCGAAGCTCTGCTGCGCTTTGTATTCACGTTCATGCCTTGCTGTCAAAGCTTGGAAAATAGCTGGGCTTCCTCAACCAGAGGCGCCAACTGCCCCAAAGATGAAATCACTTCATCCAGCGTGCCGCCCAGGCGTTTTGCTATAGCGGGCGGGAGTTCTTCAATCCACGGATTACCGGCAAAGCCGAATTTCAGCCTTTTGCTGATCTGGTTGGCGGCAAAGACCGATGCAATCATCGGTGTGTCCTTGAGCTCGGGCCCGTATTGAAGACGAATGGCATCGACCAGGTCCACGTGAAAGCGCCATTTCTCGACCAACATGGCACCCACCACGGCGTGGTCGGTGCCGATGACCTGTCGCAGCGCCAGATGCAGCGAGCTTTGGCTACTTTGGCTGTTTTCCAGCGCCAGGCGAAACTCCTGTGGCATGAACTGCGCCAGCACCACTTTGCCAAAGTCGTGCAGCAGACCGGCAATAAAGCAGTCCATCGGGTCGGCATCGCCAAGGCGCTGTGCCAGTTGCCTGGCGATGCCGGCAGTGGCCAGCGAGTGCAGAAGGTACTTCTGACCGTCAAAACCTGCCGCGTTGCTGGTGGGCATCATGCCAATGGCCGCAACGCTTAAAGCAAGGTTCTTGATGGTGTTGAAGCCCAGATAGACCACCGCGTGATTGATCGAGGTGATTTGCCTGGGCAGGTTGTAGTAGGCCGAGTTGATCACGCGCAGCACCTTGACGGTGATCACCGGGTCTTTGTCAATCACCTGCACCACATCCCGCGGGGAGCAATTGGCGTCGCGCGTCAATTCCAGGATTTTCTTGACGCTTTGCGGAAACGCCGGCATGCGGTCTACCGCCGCTGTCAGCTTCTCAGAGAGTTCCGGGTTCATGACGGTACACGCAATTTCACTTTTTCCCAAGCATTTTCCAGCGCAACAATGGCCTGGGGCAGTGCCTGATCCAACTGATCCAGACTCTGCTCAAGACCCACACTCATTTCCTTTGTCGCCATGGCTTCGCTGGCCGCAGCCATAGCGTAGATACGCCATAGACCGATGCTCGATGCAGCACTTTTGAGCTGATGCGTGGCATGCGCAACACTGGCGATGTCGCCTTGCTGCAAGCAGGTTTTCGCCTGTGCCAGTGACGTCGGCGCCATCGAGATAAACATGTCCACAATCGGCTCGGTGCTCGCTACGCCCAGGTGATCGGCGTGGCGCGCCAGCAGGGCTTCATCGACTTCCATAGCTTTGTCCTGCAGCGTGCTGACCAAGCCGACTCTGCGCTGGATGGTAGATTGAATGGTGACCAGCAGGTGCGCCAACTGGTAAGGCTTGCCGAGGAAGGCATCTGCTCCGGCGTCGAGACAGCGCTGGATCTCATCTTGGCTGACGACACCCGAGACCACCAGCACCGGCAGGTTGGCAACAGCGGGATCCGTAACGGCGCGAATGCGCCGAATGGTTTCAGCGCCGCTGATGCCCGGCAGATGCCGCTCGATCAGCATCAGATCGAACCGGATCTGATCAAGAATTTCAAGCGCTTCCTCCCCTGACTCGGCCGTGATGACATGATGACCTTGCTTTGACAGGAGTTCGGACGCAACCCGCCGGTTCACGCCATCGTCTTCCACCAGCAGCAAGTCCAAATGCCTGGCGCCGTATGAACCATCACTGGTGGTCAACATGTGTTCACAGTCGAAATCAACTCGCTCGGTTGTTGCATGGCACCCCTAGAGGCAGTTTGGCCTGAGCCGGATTGTATCGGTGGTCGGTGGCAACTACCCTACAATGCCATGTGCCTTGTCGCGAGTCCCTGTGACCTCACGAGAATGTCATACAAGCCAGTGCTTGGATATTCTGATGACCTTGCAAAACCACATATTGATTGTTGAAGATGACCCGGTCGCCTGCGCCACGCTGTCGGCCTACCTGGGCAAAGAGGGTTTTCGGATCAGCACGGCGCACGATGGCAACAGCATGCGCGAGATTTTTGCCAAAGGGGATGTCGATCTGATCCTGCTGGATATTTCACTGCCCGGCGAGGATGGCTTTTCCCTGTTGCGCGAGTTGCGTCGCCGGTCGGAGGTCGGTGTCATCATGGTGACCGGCAAGAGCGAGGACGTGGACCGCATTGTTGCGCTTGAAATGGGGGCCGACGACTATGTGATGAAGCCCTTCAATATGCGCGAACTGTTTGCACGAACCAAAAACCTGATGCGCCGAACCCATGCTGTGCGCCTGGTCCGCAAGGATGAACCGGTCTTCAGGTTTGCCGGCTGGACCATCAACACGCTGCGGCGCACGCTGACCTCGCCCAAGGATGAAGACATCCATGTGACACGCATTGAATTCGACATACTGGATTCACTGGCCAGGAACCCTGGGCGCGTATTCACCCGCAAGAATCTGATTGACCGCGTCAGCAGTCACGACCACGATGTCAGTGAGCGCACCATTGATGTATTGATCGGCCGGCTCCGAAGCAAGATTGAGCTGACCCCCAAGGACCCGAAAATCATTCTTACGGTACATGCGGTCGGCTATGTAATGGCGGCCTAAGCGACCCGCTTCTTGCGGGGTTTTTTCACCGGTGTTGCCGCACCTTGCTCCACCGAATCTGTGAGTTTGCGGGCCAGCGCGATCACGCGCCGTGGATCAACGCCCAGCGTGTCGATCAGGAACTCGATGATCTCGGAGCGGGGATTGGACAAAGTCGGTTCGATCATCATCACCGCTGCAGCTACCGCCAGGGCACGTTCGCGACTTGTCGTGTCGGGCAACAATTGCTCCAGAGCGTTCAGCGCCTCGATCGGAGCGACTGCCGCGATGCGCGCCTGTTCCTTGAGAAGTTTCAGCCAGTCAGTCTTCACCAGCGTCTTACCCGGTGTGTCCTGCGGCAGTTGCGCCAACAGTCTTGCCAGGCGGAAGCTGCGGCGCTCAAAAGTACCGATCGACGCCATCCCTGCAAGAACAATACGGCACACGGCCGCGGCAAAGCCACCTTCGGTGATATGTCCCAACACAGAAGTGCGAGCCTCTTCCAGCTCCTGCCCGGCGCGCTCGCGTGCGACGTCGGAATCAGCCGCGTCAGGCTTGAACCACGCGCCCAATCCTTGCGGTCCATACAGTTTGCGCGCCAACTCGACCGAGGCGGCATCGCGTTGATCGCGAAATTTGTCGAGGTAGCTGGTGATCAGGGTGTCGAGCCTCTTTTCCGCCTGCAGCATCGGGTCCTCGGGTGAGACACAGACCCGCTTGTTGCGCGCCTGCCTGGCCTGTTCGCGGATGAGAGCCGCCATCGGAAAGGCGTCTGAAAAAATCTGCCGTTGCATTCTAAGAGGGTGCAACGAGCCCAGTGCATCGGCAACCGGTCGCGTGGCCATCATTCTGACCCAGGGGCGGACCCACTTCTTGTAGATCGACGCATTCAGCTCGGACACCTTGCTGATGGTGGAGAACAAGGCTTCCTCCTCGCGACCTTCCGGATTCAGGGCCAGAATATCTTTCATGCTGCGGTGCTCGTAGTGCACCGTGTAATCGCCGGGTTCGAGTTGCTCCCAGCGCAAACTCTCCTTGCCGGCCTTTGCCTCCAGCTTCATTTCATACAGACCGGGAGGAAGACTCTCAACCACGTCCAGCGAAGTGACCAACTGGTCATGTTCCTTGCGCGCAATGTCGCCACCAACAAAAATACCCAGATGCCCGACGCTTTCATGCAGCACATAGATGATGGTTCGCCCTGCCGCGGCAATGGCGCGCTCATCGCCCCAGGTGTCGATGATCCAGTCCAGCGCCTGTGGAACCGGTGTAATGTTGTCACCGTGAGACGCAAACACAACGACCGGTGCTGAAATATTGCGCAGGTCGATGACCTGGTCACCATCCTTGACTTCGCCGCGTGCAAGCCGATTGCCGACAAACAGGTTTTCGACAATGGCTTCAATCTCAGAGCCGGTCATGCGGAAGTAGCCTCCCCACCAGCGCTCAAATTCCA
>JBBQZA010000146.1:0-9322 GCA_038208175.1 Burkholderiales bacterium | reverse complement strand
ATGGGCGGCGCCAGCAGACGGATTAGGTTGAAGGGCCCACCCAGATTGACCGCCAGTTCGTTCATCCAGGCGTCGGGTTTCATCTTCGCAATGGGCGCAATATGGTTCACGATGGCCGCGCCATTGACGAGAATGTCCATCACCCCCACATTGGCCAAGGTCTCGGCAATCGCCGTCTCCACCGCCGCCGCGTCGGCCACATTGACGCACCAGGCCTTCGCCTGTCCGCCCTGAGTACGAATCTCGGCTGCCACTTCCATCACTGCCGGGTTCAGGTCAAAAAGTGCCATCGATGCGCCTTCACGCGCCAGGCGCAATGCGGTGGTGCGAGCAATGCCGCTCGCGGCGCCCGTAACCAGGGCCTTTCGTCCAGTATGCTGCATGTCTTGCTTCCTTTTCTTTCGAAACAAATTTATCGAACGACTGATAGAATTAAATGATGTTATGTCAGGATTGTCAAATCGCCGCCAGAAACCCGGCACCCTTCCCACTACAGAGCACCGTGCGGCCATGAAGGACGTTGCCGTGGACACGGAGAGCAAACCCAGGCGCGTTGCGGGCCGACGCTCTGCCAAAGAAAGCCAGGCCACACTCGACCAGCTGCTGCTGGCAGCGGAAAAACTGTTTGCCCAACGCGGCTTTGCCGGCACGTCCGTGCGCGATTTGAGTGCGGCGCTGGGTATTGCGGGCTCTACCGTGCTGCACCACGTCGGCTCCAAACGCAAGCTGTACGCCGCCGTGCTGGAGCGCATCGCGCTCAGTTCCACCACCGTCTTGCAACACATTGACGAAAGCGACCCTGCCACGGTGATGCGCCAATTTGCCGAGCGCTTCATGCTGTGGGTGGAGATGCACCCCGACTACACCCACATCATGTTGCGCGAGATGATGGAAAACCCGCCCCGGTTGAACGAGGTGCACCACTGGCACCTGGCGGATTTTCTCGACAACGCCCTCAAGCTGACGGCACGCACCACCAAACGCCTGGGCCGCAGCCCTATTGCGTCCGACATGTTGCTGATGATTTTGCTGGGCGCCATCCACTACTTTCATGTGGCCCTGCCCACCTTCGTTACCCTGCGTGGCGAACAAACGCGCGATGTCAAGCGCCGCTTTGTCGACACCCTGGACAGCATGCTCCAGTCAGCCGTGCGCTGACCCCGCGGTCCATCTGACCGCAACCACTTCACCGCTCCATTGCATTGGCCGCAGGTCTGGGCCGATGCACAGCCATGTGCAAAAAAGACTGTGCAACTGGCGTTCACCCACTTGACAGATTTTTCAGTCCAATTTAATATAACAATCGTTGTATTAAAAAGATCGTTACCGACCCCTCCCACGGTCAGGCCTCTTGACTTCAGCAAACACCTTGAATGACCAAGTTGGACAACCATCGCAATCTTGTTAGTCCCAGGCGAATGAGGCCGACCCCGCTGAGTCAACCGGTTCAGCAATCAAGACAGCCAAAGAAATCTTGACCACTGAAGTTTGAATGATTTGAAAGATATAAGGAGACAAGCATGCCGGTGATGCAAAGCCGATCAGGGATTCCCCTGCAGGTGCACTATGTGGCCAGCAGCTCAACGGGCGAAGTGCCCGGGGCCTACCCCTTCACCCGTGGCCGTGCCCGTCCGCCGCAGGCCGGCAATGGCTGGATTCACCGCGAGCTCTCCGGCGAAGGTGATCCCCGGCGCTCCAATGAGCAACTGCATTACCTCATCGGTATCGGGCAAATGGGCGTAGACGTCATCGGTGACAGCCCTACGCAGTCCATGCTGGACGCCGACCACCCGCTGGTGCACCACTCTGTCGGCACCCAAGGCGTGTCGCTCAGTCGGCTGGAAGACTATGTGGAGTTGTTGCAAGGCATCCCGATGGACCGCATCTCGGTTTCCAGTTCGGTGCCGGCGCTCTTTACACTGACCGGACTGCTGGGTGCGGCAGAGCGTTTCAATCTAGCGATGGATCGCATTCGCGGTTCTTTGTTGCAAGCGCCGCTTTACGTCGCCAACGCAGCCTACGGTTGCGGCATGCCCGTGCCACTGCTCAGCCGCCTGTCGGTGGACTGCATGGCCTATTGCGCACAGCACTTGCCGCGCTTTCACGCCTACGTGGAAGACAGCTACTTCTACAGTGAATGCGGACTCACCGGCGTGGAAGAAATGGCGCTGGCTTTTGTCGAAATACGCCATCTGGTGCGCGCCGTGCTCAAGCGCGGCGTCCAGGTCGACAGCTTTGCGCCGCGCATCGCCATCCTAGTGAATTGTTCCATGGACTTCTTTGAAGAAATTGCCAAGATTCGCGCCACGCGCCGCATCTTCGCGAGGATAATGAAGGAAGAGTTTGGCGCGCAAGACCCCCGCTCCATGTCAGTCGTGGTGACCAGCCACACCTCGGGCCTGACGCTGACCGCACAGCAGCCCATCAACAATGTGGTGCGCGGCACCGTACAGGGCCTGGCCCTGGCCTTGGCCGGTGTGCAGGCCATGGAGATTTCCGCCTTTGACGAAGGTTTTCGCACCCCCAGCGCTGAAGCCCACATGGTCGGCATCCGCACCCAGCAAGTATTGTCCGAAGAAACAGGCATCACCAAAGTGGCCGACCCGCTGGGTGGTTCGTATTATGTGGAAGCCTTGACCGACGAGATGGAGGCTCGCATCCTCGCCAAAGTAGCGGAAATCGAAGCCGCGGGCGACCCCATCGAACTAGCAGATCGGGGTTACTTCCGCCAGATATTCGACCGCTCCTCCGAGCGTCATTTCGACAACATCGCGTCTGGCAGGCAGCAAGTCGTCGGGGTGAATTGCCATCAAATCCCGACCGAAGAGGACCAACTGTTGCGTGACATTGCCGAACGCAAGATCGCGCCGTACCGAGAACGCATCACCACCATCCAGAACTTTCGGGCCACGCGCGACAACGCCGCCGTGCAAAGCACGCTTAGGCAGATCCACAACGACGCAAAGTCACCCGACATCAATCTCGTCCAGCCCGCGCTGGCAGCCTTCAAGGCAGGCGCCACGATGGGAGAAATCGCGGGGGCCTTGCGAATGGCCTACGGCGCCGCTTATGACCCGCACGGCGCTTTGCAACCCAGCTTCTGAAAGAGCCCATTGCCATGTTCAAACCCAAGATTATTGTTGGCCTACTGGGTATCGACCAGCACGAAGTAGGCGCCGTTGCCGTGGCGGGCCTGCTGCGCGACGCGGGGATGGAAGTCATCTACGCCGGTCGTTACAACACGCCCAAAAGCTATGTGGCCATGGCGGCCGATGAAGACGCCGACGTGATCGGCATCAGTTGCCATTCCTGGGAGTACCTGGAATACATGCCGGAGCTGATGGACCTGATCCATCAGCAGCAGTTGGACGTGGCCGTGGTACTCGGCGGTTCGGTCATCACGGCTACTGACGAAAAAGCCATGCGTGACCTGGGCGTGGCCGGTGTCTTCGGCCCCAGCGTCAGCGCCGACACCCTGGTCAACGAAATGCGCACCATCGCGCAAGACAGGCAAAACCGCCTGCGTGCCAGCATGGTCACCACGTGAGCCAATCCCTCCGTTTCATTTCCCTCCCGACCTCAATTACAAAAGGAAAACCATGAGCTACGAAACCATCCTGTACGAAAAGAAAGACCCCATCGCGATCATCACGCTGAACCGGCCGGAGAAATACAACACCATTCGCATGCCCATGCCTGATGAAATCGAGCATGCCATGGGAGTGGCCAACAACGATCGTGAAGTACACGTCATCCTGCTTCAAGGTGCAGGCAAATCGTTCTGCGGCGGTTTCGATTTTTCCAATGGTCTGGAGCACTTCAAAGACTATGAGATGAACAACGACAAGGGCGAATATGACGCCGGTCAGGACATGTTTGTGGCTCTCAACCCCTGGCAGTCCCCGACGCAAAAATTCATGTCAATCTGGCGCAGCGCCAAGCCAGTGGTCGTCAAGGTGCACGGCTGGTGCGTGGGCGGCGGCTCTGAATATGCGTTGCTGGGCGACATCGTGATCGCATCGGACGACGCCCGCTTCGGCACCCCTTACTCCCGCGTCTGGGGCTGCCACCTGACCGGCATGTGGATTTATCGCCTGGGTCTGACCAAGGCGAAGCACTATGCCCTCACCGGCAAGCCCATTTCCGGCAAGGAAGCCGTGGACGCCGGTTTGATCAATTTCTCGCATCCACAAGACCAGCTTGACGCAGAAGTGTGGAAGTACGTGACCGAACTGGCCTCCATCCCCACCACCCAGTTGGCTGCCATGAAGTACATCACCAACCAGGTCTATGACCGCATCGGCGTGACCAACACGTCCATGATTGGTCCGATGTTCGACATCCTGATGCGCAACACCACCGAGTCAGCGGAGTTTGTCCGCACTGCCAACGAGCAAGGCGTGGGGGCTGCCGTCAAGATGCGTGACGGCCCGTTTGGCGACTACAGCCAGGCCCCGGCCGTCAGCAAACCCAAGATTTACGACAAGTCTTAAAGATAAAGGCCGGCCATGCAAATCGTCGTGAGCGGATTGGCCCTAGGCTGTGTCTACGGACTCATTGCCCTGGGTTTTGTACTGATTTACAAAGCCACCGAGGCCGTCAACTTTGCCCAGGGTGAGTTGATGATGTTCGGTGCCTATGTGGCCTACACGCTCACGGCGCTGCTGCAATGGCCCTTCACACTGGGCGTGCTGGTGGCGATCGTCATCTCGGCCCTGATGGGCGCTGCCATTGAAAGAATGCTGCTGCGCCCGATTGAAGGCGAGCCCATGATCGCGGTGGTGATGGTCACGCTGGCATTAGGCATGATTTTGCGCGGCCTGGCCAGCATGATTCCTGGGTGGGGCACCGACACCCACCGTCTGCCAGCTCCTTACCAGGGCAATATGGTCGATTTTTTTGGGGTGCGCCTGGCAGGTGAACACCTCATCATCGTGACGGTCACCGCGGTGTTGTGTCTGGCCCTGTTCAGCTTCTTTCGCTCCGCTCGCATTGGGCTGGCCATGCGTGCCATTGCGCAAAACCAATTGGCGTCGTATTACGTGGGCATTCCCGTCTCCCGTGTCAACGCCATGGTCTGGGCCTTGAGTGCCGCCATCGCAGCTGTTGCCGGCATTCTGATTGCCCCTATTACCTTCGTGCATGTCAACATGGGCCACATCGGCATCATGGCGTTCCCGGCCGCTGTCATCGGCGGTTTTGGCAGCATCCCCGGGGCACTGGTCGGCGGCCTGATTCTGGGTTCTAGCGAAACTCTAGCCGGCTACTACCTGCCTGAGGGCTACAAGGATGTGGCGCCGCATGTGCTGGTGCTGTTGGTCTTGCTGCTCAAACCCTCCGGGCTGTTCGGTGAATCCGTGCGCAAAAAGGTTTGATGCCATGCAGTTTGATTTCAAGAAAAATTACGAATTTGACCTGCGCCTGGTCAAGCGCGGTAGCCAGAAGTTCTGGTACGGCCTGCTGCTGGTGGCGGTGTTGCTCGCCCCGTATGCCTTGCCCTCGTACTTCGTGGCCCAGGCCACGTTTGTGCTGATCTACGGCATGATCGGTTGCGGTTTGGTATTGCTCACCGGCCACACCGGGCTGGTGTCGCTGGGCCATGCCGCCTATGTGGCGGTCGGCGCCTATACCGAAGCCTATGCCTTGCAGCGGGGCCTGCCCTTGCCGGTCGCATTGCTGTTGTCCGTCCTGATGTCCGGGATGCTGGGGCTGTTGGTCGGCTTTCCGGCCTTGCGTTTGCGCGGACTTTACCTGGCCTTGGCCACCTTGTCCTTCGGTTTCATTGTCGAGGTACTGATTGCACGCTGGGACAGCGTCACCGGCGGCAACAGTGGCCTGGCGGTTCCAAAGGCAGTGCTGCTGGGGCATGAATTGGGAGCCGCCGGGTTTTACTACCTCTGCCTGGCGTTGCTCCTGTTGTGCCTGGTGGTGCTGTTGAATCTGCTGCGCAGCCCCACCGGGCGCGCACTCAAGGCGATACGTGATTCCGAAGTCTCTGCCCGCGCCATGGGTGTGGATCTGGCGCGCTTCAAGTCCTTTGCGTTTGCGGTGTCCGCCATGCTGGCCGGTTTGGGTGGCGCGCTGTATGCGCACATGATCACCTACCTCAGCCCGGAACAATTCAACCTGAACCTGTCCATTGAACTGATCATGATGATCGTAATTGGCGGCATGGTCTGGCTGCAGGGGGCCTTCCTCGGCGCGATGGTCGTGATCGCGCTGCCGCAGGCAATTGCCGTTGCCAAGGACTATCTGCCCGACTACATCGGGCAACAGACCGGCTTGCAGCCGGTGATTTTTGGCTGCGTCATTTTGTTCTTCGTGCTGTATGAGCCCAGCGGTTTGTATGGTCGCTGGCTCAAGATCCGAACCTACCTGGAACTGTTCCCGCTCTGCCCTTCCACCGTGTTCCGGCGCGAGCGCAGCTACCAGCGTACCCAAGAGCTGAAATGAACCGCATGCAACACCACAGCCGAGCCACCCCGATTGGCCAGGAGATCCCATGATCCTGTTGCAAGTTGAACAACTTTGCGTGCGATTTGGCGGCCTGCTGGCGGTAGACAAGGTCAGTTTTTCTGTACAACGCGGTGAAGTTTTTGCACTGATCGGCCCCAACGGCGCCGGAAAAACAACCACGTTCAATCTGATTAGTCGGCTGTTCCCGGCCACCAGTGGCCGCATGCTGTTTGACGGCCAGGACTTCAGCCAACTACCCGCACACCGCATCGCTCAACTGGGCATTGCCCGCACCTTCCAGAACCTGGAACTGTTTGACAACGCCAGCGTGCTGGACAACCTGCTGGTGGGTCGACATCGGCACCGCAAGCATGGCTTTCTGGCCGAGGCCTGGTTTGGCCGTGCGTTGTGGCGGCAAGAACTGGAAAGCCGAAAAGCCGTGGAAGATGTGATTGATTTTCTGGACTTGCACCGCTACCGCGACAAACCTGTGGGCACCTTGTCCTACGGTGTGCGCAAGGTGGTGGAACTGGGTCGGGCGCTCGCCTGCGACCCCAAACTGTTGTTGCTGGACGAACCCTCATCAGGGCTGAACGCTGAAGAAACACAAGACATGGCCTTCTGGATTCGTGATATCCAGCGCGTGCTGGGCATCACTGTGTTGCTCATCGAGCACGACATGACCTTGGTGAGCAGTGTCTCTGACCGGGTGTTGGCCCTGCACCAGGGCAAGGTATTGGCCCACGGTACGGCCAGGGAAGTGCAGCAGCATCCCCAGGTCATCGAAGCTTATCTGGGAGGACAGCGATGAGCACCGAAGAGCGTCCGGAAAGAGATCTGCCGCCCATTCTGCTGGAGCTGCGCAACATCGAGGCCGCTTACGGCCCCGTGACGGCGGTGCGTGGCATTTCGCTGGTGGTGCGGGTCGGCACCATCGCCACCCTGTTGGGCGCCAACGGTGCCGGCAAGACCACGGTGCTGAAGACCATTTCCGGCGTGCTGCACCCGCTCAAGGGAAGCGTGTCGATGGCCGGAAAGCGCATCGATGGCCTGTCACCCGAAGCCGTGGTACGCGCAGGCATCAGCCACACCCCGGAAGGGCGGGAAATCTTTCCGCTGCTGACCATCCACGAAAACCTGGTTTTGGGTGGCTTCACCCGGCGCGACAAGCAGATCAACGACGACATCGAAGCCGCCTATGGCTACTTCCCCGAACTCAAGGAGCGAATGCACCAACTGGCGGGCCAGCTCTCGGGCGGGCAACAGCAGATGCTGGCGATTGCGCGCTCGCTCATGGCGCGTCCCGAGTTGCTGCTGCTGGACGAACCCAGCCTGGGCCTGTCGCCGCGCCTGACGGACGAGATTTTTGCCATCGTCGCCCGCATCAACAAAGAACGCGGCACCACGGTTTTACTGGTCGAACAAAACGCCCGCATAGCCCTGGAATACGCCAGCTATGCCTATGTGATGGAGGTGGGCCGCATCGTGCTGGAAGGCACTTCCGAACGGCTGCGCGAGCACCCTGACGTGAAAGAGTTCTACCTTGGCATCAAGGCGGATGGCGTGCGAGACGAAAAGCGCTGGAAGCGGCGCAAATCCTGGTAATCAGCGGTGCAAGGTATTTCATGACTTCCCCCACAATTTCCACCGCCAGCACCCCTGAGTCCGCCGGCCCCAGCACGCTGTGCGCCCTGTTCCATGACAGTGTGGCGCGGCGCGGTGATCAGGTGATCTTTCGGCAAAAACGTTTCGGCATCTGGGAAGAAACCACCTGGAATGCCTTGAACCAGGCCGCGCGGGACGTGGCCCTGGGCCTGGTTCACCTGGGCTTCGAGCCAGGCGATACGGCGTCGATCCTGTCCAACACTTGCGTGGAATGGGCCTTTGCCGACCTGGGCGTGCTGACTGCGGGCGGCATCAGCTCAGGCATCTACCCGACCGATGCGCCGAGCCAGGTCGAATATGTGCTGAGCGACTCGCGATCCACCTACGTGTTTGTCGAAGACGACGAACAACTCGACAAGGTGCTCAGCGTGCGCGAGCGGCTACCCCATCTGCGGCGCATCATTGTTTTTGAAATGGATAACCTGGCGGGCTTTGAAGACCCCATGGTGATGAGCTTGAAGCAGCTGCGTGAGTTGGGAGCAGCGTTGCACGCCCAACAACCTGGCTTGTGGATGGCGCGCAGCGCACTGCGCCAGGCCAGTGACGTGGCCATCCTGATCTACACCTCGGGCACCACCGGACGGCCCAAAGGCGCCATGTTGACGCATGACAACCTGGTGTTCGCCGTCGAGCAGATGGTGCATCACATTTTTCACCTGCAGGAAGGCGATGAACGCATTGGCTACCTGCCGCTGTGCCATGTGGCCGAACGCGTGGGTGGCTTGTATTCAGCGCTGCGAGCCAACACCCCGGTCAACTTTGTGGAAGACCCGGACGCCATCGCCGAAAACCTGCAGGAAATTCAGCCCACCGTCATGTTCGGCGTCCCTCGCATTTGGGAAAAGCTGTATTCCGCCATTCAAATCCAGTTGGGTGAAAGCACCCACCTACAACGCTGGGCCTACCAGCAGGCCATGAAGGTCGGCACCCGCAGGGCCGCGCACCACGGCCAAGGCGCAGCACTGTCTTGGTGGGATACGCTGGTCTATCAATTGGCGTTCTGGACCGTCTTTCGCAACCTGCGCACCGCCATGGGCCTGCGGCGTTGCCGGGTCATCGCGTCTGCGGCGGCACCCATCTCGGTGCGTTTGCTGGAGTGGTACAGCGCCCAGGGCATTGAAGTGATTGAATCCTACGGCCAAACTGAAAGCACCGGCATTCTCAGCAGCACCCCCGAGGGGGCTGTGCGCCTGGGGACAGT